>DATCNU010000166.1:0-20516 GCA_036565085.1 Arthrobacter sp. | reverse complement strand
GCACAGGAACTGGGCAGGGACTACACGGTTGACTGGGTGCACCTGAAGCTGAACGACCGCGCGCACCAGACCATCCTGTGCAAGGATCCTTTCCGGAGCGTAGACGAGCGCGTGGATGCGCTTCTGGACTCTATGGGCTGACACCCAGCTTCAGGGGCTATTCTGGATAGGGCCGTTCTTTGGCCCTGAAGCGGTGCCGAGCGTTTACATCCGGCACCGCGTCCACCCTGCCCCGACGAAAGTTTTCCTACGTGCGCCGAATCCTAGCAATCCTTATCCCCGGTCTGCTGTTGCTTACCGCCTGTGGCGGCACCCCCGCAGCAGCACCGGAGCCCACCAGCCAGTCCGCTGGCGATACTGCCAAATTCGACTCCCTGAAACTGACGGACAACGGGGACAAGAAGGCTCCCGGTGTCGATTTCACCAAACCGCTGGAAATCACGGAACCCACCGTCAAGGTGGTCACCGAGGGAAGCGGCGATCCGGTCAAAGCTAACCAGGTTGCCAACCTTTCGATCCTCGCCCTTAACGGGACTGACGGCTCGACCCTCGAGGACACCTATGCCAAGGATCCCGAGCCGCTGGAACTCAACGATGAACTGAAAACCGGAAACGCCATGATCTATAACGCGTTTGTGGGTGCCAAAGTAGGTTCAAGCCTTGCCCTCGCTATCCCCGGCAAGGCAGCCGCGGAGGGGACTCCGGCCCAGCCGACGCAGCTTCTCCTGATCAAGGTGCTCTCCGCCACGGACGTCACCCCGGCGCTCCAAAAGCCCGAAGGTGATGCTGTGACGCCGCCGGCCGGCCTCCCCACCGTCAAGGACAATGACAAGGGGATCCCCGAGATCAACGTCGAGGGTGTAACCGCCCCCACGGCACTCGTCTCCCAGGACCTGATCAAGGGCAAGGGGGCCGAAGTCAAGGCAACCGACACGCTCACCGTCAATTACGTGGGCGTCAACCTTGTGGGCGGCACCAAGTTCGATTCCAGCTTTGACCGCGGCCAGACCGCCAGTTTCGCCCTGAACGGGGTCATCCCGGGCTGGACCCAGGGTCTCACGGGCAAGACCGTCGGTTCCCGCGTCCTCCTGGTGATCCCCAAGGACCTGGCGTACGGCGATGCAGGCCAGGGCGAAGCCAAGGGCGACCTTGTTTTCGTTGTCGACATCCTCGGCGCCCACTAGCCCACGCATCAGCAGCAAGACATCACCCGCACAACAATCAAAAGGAGCAACCATGTCATTTGGTCAGCGTGATTTCGACCGCCAGAAGCCGGAAATTGACTTCCCCGAAGGCGATGTCCCCACCGAACTGGTCATCACTGACCTCATTGAGGGTGACGGCGCCGAGGCCAAGGCCGGCGACACCGTATCCACCCACTATGTGGGTGTTGCCTGGTCCACCGGCGAAGAGTTCGACGCCTCCTGGGGCCGTGGCGCCCCACTGGACTTCCGCGTCGGCGTCGGCCAGGTCATCCAGGGCTGGGACCAGGGCCTGCTGGGCATGAAGGTTGGCGGACGCCGCCGCCTCGAGATCCCTTCGGAGCTTGCCTACGGCTCCCGCGGCGCCGGCGGAGCCATCGCTCCCAACGAAGCGCTGATCTTCGTCGTCGACCTGGTGGGCGTCCGCTAGGCCGGAACTGCCAAAGCCGGAATGCCATGGCCGAGGGCGCGGTAACAATCAGGAGCTGTTTTCCTGTTGTTGCCGCGCTTTCTGCTTTCCGGATGGGATTTTAGTAACGTAGCCAGAGTGTCCGCATCCCGTACTGAACGCCTACTCAATCTGCTGATCGCACTCCTGAACACCAAATATGGCCTCCGTCGAAGTGAGCTGCGGGAAAAGGTCTACCGCGACACGTCCGGCAACGATGTGTCCTTTGGCAGGATGTTTGAGCGGGACAAGAACGACCTCCGCCAGTTCGGTTTCGACGTGGAGACCGTCACTGACCGGGGCTGGAGTGAGGATGATCCCGCCACAACGCGTTACCGGATAGGCAAGGAATCGAACAGGCTTCCCGATGTCCAGCTCAGTCCGGGGGAGTGGACGGTGCTGCTTCTGGCATCCCAGTTGTGGGAGCGTGCCGCATTGGGCGCCGCCGCAGAGAATGCGCTGCGGAAACTCCAGGCATCCAACGGTTTGGCCGATGTCGAACTGCCTGTGGGCGTGCAGCCGCGGATTAAGCCCGCCGGACAGGCGTTCGATGACCTCGTCGCCGCGATGCACGCCCAGCACCCTGTCAGCTTCACCTACCTCGCCGGAAGCACGGGCAGCGAAGAGGGCAGAACTGTGGAGCCCTGGGGCTTGGGAAGCCGTTTCGGCCAGTGGTATCTGGCGGGCTACGACCGTTCCCGCCAGGCCCTGCGCCACTTCCGCCTTTCCCGGCTAACGAGCGCCGTCACCGTGCTGGACAGGGAGAAGTACTCACCGCCCAGGAACTTCAGCATCCGTGAGGACCTGGACGGGCTGCCTGAACTGCCGCTCCGCACCGCCGTCGTGGATGTCAGGTCAGGGCGCCAGCTGGGGCTGCGCAAGCGCTCACTCCCCGGCGACGGCGTGCCCGGGGAGAAGCCCGACGCCGGTTATGAGCGGCTGCAGCTTCAGTTCAGGGACGCGGAGGTGCTTGCCGAGGAACTGGCGTCCTATGGCCCGGATGCCGTCGCGGTGGCGCCCGGGGAAGTGGTGGCGTCCGTGCGGCGAAGGCTGCGTGCAGCCGCCGATTTCTGCGCGGCTCCGGTGCCGGCATTCGAATTCGCCGATGTCCGCCCCGGCGGGACATCGCGCAAACGGACCTCCGAAGACCAGCTCAAGCGCATGCTCCAGCTTGTGCCGTTCCTCGTCCACAACCAGGGGCTCCACATCCAGGAGGTTGCCGGCAGGTTCGGCATTACCCGCAAGGAACTGGAGGATGACCTGCAGATCCTCATCTGTTCCGGACTGCCGGGGGGGTACCCCGATGACCTGCTGGACATCCAGTGGGAGGACGACCACGTCTACATCACCCAGGACCTGGACCTCAACAGACCGGTCCGCTTCACCGTGGAAGAGGCCTGTGCACTCCTGACGGGCCTGGAGACACTGAACGGGCTGCCGGAACTTGCCGAGGGCGGCGCCCTCGAGTCCGTCACGCTGAAGCTCATGGCAGCGGCCGGGGAGGAGGGTCTGCGGGCCGGATCGCTCGCAGGACCGGAAGTTGGCCCCGCCGATTCCGCCATCCTGGAGGTTGTCCGCCAGTCCATCGCCGCACGGGCCCAGCTCCATCTCATGTACCTGTCCCCGCAGCGGGACCAGGTTTCGGAGCGCGACGTGGACCCGCTGCGCCTGTATTCGCTCGACAACACCTGGTATTTCGAGGCCCACTGCCACTCTGCCCGGGGGCTGAGGAACTTCCGTCTGGACAGGGTCCAGGAGCTGTATCCCAACGGGAAGGAGGCGTCCACCCGGATTGCTCCGAACGAAGGGTTTCCGGCCAAGCTCTTCACCCCGAACGACGACGACACCACCGTTACCTTCCAACTCACCAGGCAGGGCGCGGGCCTGGCTGACGACTATTACGCCGAACGCACTGCCGTCCTTCCCGACGGCGGGCTTGTGGCCGAGATCCGGTTCGGCAACACGGCGTGGCTGCCCATGTTTGTCGCCCAGCACGGGGGCGCCGTGCGCATTCTGGAGCCCGTGGAACTGGCGGAATCGGCGCTTGAGTGGATCGAAGCATCATTGGCCCGGTACGGCAGTTAGACTTCTCAGCATGCCTTGGTGGACCTGGATACTGATCTGGATAGCGCTCGTTGCCCTGTCACTGCTGTTCTATGTCCTCTTGGGCATCCGGCTGTTCCGCCAGTTCATGGCAACCGTCAAGGCCCTGGGCGCCGCGGGGGAGAAGCTGGGGCACTTCGCTCCGGCTTTGCCGGGGACGGAAGAGTCACCCGGAGCAGCCGCGCAGCAGCCTGGTTCCGCTGTTTTTGCCTCGCCCGCCTGGATGCGTCATGATTACCACACATCCAAGTCATCCCGCCGGGAAGACCGACGCCGCCGACGGGTCCAGCGCAGGACGGACCGGGGCCAGCCGCAGTCGCTTGGCGATCTGGACTTCACTTAGAAGTAGGATGTATTTAGAGGAAAGGACTTCCCGTGGGAAAACTCTTTGATGGCCCCTGGCCAATCGTAATCATCATCATCGTGGCCTTGCTGCTCTTCGCCGCGCCCAAGCTTCCTGCCATGGCCCGCAGCCTTGGCCAGTCCATGCGGATCATCAAGTCCGAGGTCAAGGAAATGAAAAACGACGGCAAGACCGAGCCCACCGATGCGACAGGACCGGTGGAAGGCAGGGTCGTCAACCACCCCCAGGCGAAGACCGGCGAGCCGACCGACGGCACCGACGTTCCGCCGTCGAACCGCGCCTGACCCACGGTGGCACTGACGAGGGGCCGCAAATCCAACCCTGAAGGTCGGATGGCTCTTTGGGACCACCTTAAGGAGCTGAAGAACCGGCTGATCAAGTCCGGCATCGGCGTCCTGATCGGTGCGGTGGGTGGCTGGATGATCTATAACCCGCTGTTGGCAGCGCTCAAGGAGCCGGTGGACCGGATCTCCCAGCAGACCGGCGGCGTATCATCCGTCAACTTCTCGAACATCGGCTCCGCTTTCGACTTCCAGGTGCAGATGTCGCTCGTCATCGGGCTGGTCATCTCCAGCCCGATCTGGATCTACCAGCTGTGGGCCTTCATTACACCGGGCCTGACCAGCAAGGAACGCCGCTACACCCTCGGCTACATGACCGCCGCGGTGCCGCTCTTCCTTGCAGGCATCTGGGCCGGCTGGCTCGTGGTGCCCCAGGTCGTCCGTGCCCTCACCCAGTTCACCCCGGCGGGGTTTTCAAACATCATCGATGCCCGCGACTACATCGATTTTGTCACCCGCATGGTACTGGTTCTCGGTTTCGCCTTCCTCGTCCCGGTCGTCCTCGTCGGCGTCAACATGGCCGGCGTGGTGAGGGGCCGGACCATCCTCAAAGCCTGGCGCATAACAGTCTTCCTGGTGTTCGTGCTCTCTGCTGTGGCGGCGCCCGGAGCGGACGCGATCTCGATGTTCATGCTCGCGGGCCCGCTGCTGCTGCTCTATTTTGCCGCCATCGGCATCTGCATCATGAACGACAAACGACGCGACCGGCAGGTGGCCAGGCAGACCGCCGAAACGGAGGCCACTGCAGACATCGCGACGCCGGGCAGCGAACTGAAGAACCTCTAGACTCTGGCGCACTAGGCTGGGGTTATGTCCTCTATTTCCGGGCCGCTCTCTTCGGGGCCATTTTCTGCCGGTCCATCCGCCGGCCCAACCAGTCCAGGATCGCCGTCGCCGGCCGAAAGCTACCGGGCCAGCGCAGAGCGCACGGCGGAAGCGGCCAGTTACCTTGGCGGCTTTGTCCGGACCCTCGACTTTGAGCTGGACGATTTCCAGCGTCAGGCCTGCCTGTCCCTGCAGGAGGGCCGGGGAGTGCTGGTTGCAGCCCCCACCGGCGCCGGCAAGACGATTGTCGGCGAATTTGCCATCTACCTCGCCCTGGAGCGAAACCTCAAAGCCTTCTACACCACCCCCATCAAGGCACTGAGCAACCAGAAGTTCTCCGAGCTCGCCGAGAAGTACGGTCCGGAAAACGTCGGGCTGCTGACTGGCGACACCAGCATCAACGGCGACGCCCCGGTGGTGGTGATGACCACGGAAGTGCTCCGAAACATGCTCTACGCAGATTCAGAGACGCTGGATGACCTTGGCTTCGTGGTGATGGATGAGGTCCACTATCTCGCCGACCGCTTCCGTGGCGCGGTGTGGGAGGAAGTCATCATCCACCTTCCCAGCGAGGTCCAGGTTGCCTCCCTGAGCGCCACGGTGTCCAACGCAGAAGAATTTGGCGCCTGGCTGGACACGGTGCGCGGCGACACCGACATCATTGTCTCCGAGCACCGGCCTGTGCCGTTGTGGCAGCACGTCATGGTGGGCAAGGAGATTGTCGACCTTTTCGCCGGAGAAACCACCTTCGACGAAATCGCGCCGCCCGCAGACGCCGCGGACGAAATGCCTGCGGCCCTGGAAGTCCGCGCTGACTCCGCCAGCCGGCGGGGGTTTGAAGTGAACCCCGACCTGCTGGCGATGGCCAGGAACGAAAGCCAGCAGGGCTTCCGCGGCCGCTTCAGCCACGGAGGACGCAGCCAGCGCCGTCAGCAGCGCCAGCGCGGCGATGACAGGCTCCCGCAGGGGACTCCGCAGACAGGTGTGCGCAAAGCCAGCCGCCCCCAGGTGATCGCCAGCCTGGACCGGCAGGATCTGCTGCCCGCCATCACCTTCATCTTCTCCAGGGCCGGGTGCGACGCCGCCGTGGCGCAGTGCGTGTCATCCGGGTTGTGGCTGACGACGGAGAAGGAACAGCGCATCATCGCCCAGCGAGTTGATGAAGCCGGGCAGGACCTTCCCCCCGATGACCTGGATGTCCTGGGATTCTGGACGTGGCGGGACGGTTTGCTGCGGGGTTTCGCCGCCCACCACGCCGGCATGCTGCCCACCTTCAAGGAGGTGGTGGAGAAACTGTTTGTCGAAGGTCTGGTCAAGGCTGTTTTCGCCACCGAGACCCTTGCCCTGGGCATCAATATGCCGGCCCGTTCCGTCGTCCTGGAGAAGCTGGATAAGTTCAATGGTGAAGCCCATGTGGACATCACCGCAGGGGAGTACACCCAGCTGACGGGCCGCGCCGGGCGCCGCGGCATCGACGTCGAGGGCCATGCAGTCGTCCTCTGGCAGCCGGGCACCGATCCGGCAGCGGTGGCGGGTCTGGCCTCACGGCGGACGTATCCGCTGAATTCGAGCTTCCAGCCCACCTACAACATGAGTATCAATCTGCTGGCACAGTTCGGCCGGGCACGGGCCCGGGAAATCCTCGAGTCCTCCTTTGCCCAGTTCCAGGCGGACCATTCGGTGGTTGGCCTCGCCAAGCAGGTCCGCAGCCTGGAAGAATCCCTGGCTGGGTACGCGAAATCCATGACCTGCCACCTGGGAGACTTCACCGAGTATGCCCGGCTGCGCCGGGAACTGGCCGACGCCGAGAATGTCACGTCACGCACGAAGTCCCGGGCACGGAAATCCCTCAGCGATGACTCCCTTGCCCGGCTGCTGCCCGGTGACGTGGTGGACGTGCCCGGCGGACGGGCCCCGGGCCCGGCCATTGTCCTGAGTTCAGACCACAACAGCCGAGAACCCCGGCCCGCTGTCCTGACACTGGACAACCAGCTCCGAAGGATCGGCACGGACGACCTCGAGGGGCCCATCGCGCCCCTGACCCGCATCCGCATCCCCAAGTCCTTCAACGCGAAGGTCCCCAAATCCCGCCGGGACCTTGCATCGTCAGCCCGGAACGCATTACGGGAGAACCGCCCTCCGGCACCTGCCAGCAGCCGCAACAACGACTTTGGCCTCGCATCCTCACTGCCCAACCAGGAAAAGCGGATCGCTGAACTGCGCCGTGCGCTGAGGGCACACCCCTGTCACGGCTGCAGCGAGCGTGAAGACCATGCACGATGGTCGGAGCGCTGGTGGAAACTGCGGAGGGAGACCGACGCTTTGGTCCGCCAGATCCAGGGGCGCACCAACACCATTGCCAAGACATTCGACCGCGTCTGCGATGTCCTCGCCGCATACGGCTATCTGGAGAGCTCCGGAGACGGCCGGCTGACCATCAGCCGGGACGGCCAGCGGTTGCGGCGCATCTACGGTGAAAAGGACCTGCTGATTTCGCAGTCGCTCCGGCTCGGCGCCTTCGATGACCTGGACGCGGCAGAAGTCGCTTCCCTGGCGAGTGTCCTGGTATTCCAGGCCAAACGCGAAGACCGGGGACTCCGTCCCAGGATGCCCAGCATTTCCCTTGAGACATCGGTGGACATCGTGGTCAGGGAGTGGTCCGCGCTGGAGGATATCGAGGAGCAGAACAAGCTTCCACTAACCGGAGAACCCGAGCTCGGGCTGGTCTGGCCCATGTACAAATGGGCCCGCGGCAGGCACCTCCAGGACGTGCTTAGCGGGACCGACCTCGCAGCCGGTGACTTCGTGCGCTGGGTAAAGCAGGTCATCGACCTCCTCGACCAGCTCGCCAAGATTCCGGGTCTGGAGCCACGCGTCGCCCGGCTGTGCGGCGAAGCCATCTCGCTGGTACGCCGCGGCGTGGTGGCCTACTCCTCCATCCTTTGATTCAGCCCTTTCCTTCGAACCGCGAAGCCGAAGGCCGCCCAGCCCACCACCGCTAGGAGTTTTGCCCGCCATGACCCACGCACGTTCTTCCGAACCGACCCCGAACCAGCGGAAGGTGGTGCTTTACCGGAACGGTTCCATATACACCGCAGCGGACCCTTTCGCCACCGCCATGCTCGTGGACGGCGACACCGTTGCATGGGTGGGCTCGGAGCAGGCGGCTTCATCCATCGCGGACGGCTCCATGGAGATCATTGACCTCCGCGGGGCTCTGATGACCCCTGGATTCGTCGACTCCCACATGCATCTGACCGAAACCGGCCTTGCGCTGGGTTCCTTGCAGCTGGGGGACGTCCGATCCGCCCGGCAGCTGCTGGATGCGGTGGCGTCGTCAACCTCCCAAGGACCTGTACTGGGGCATGGCTGGGATGAGTCCACGTGGGAGGATCCTGCGCTGCCCAGTGCTGAGGAGCTTGACCGTGCGGCAGGGGGCAGGCAGGTTTATCTGTCCAGGGTGGACGTTCACTCGGCCCTGGTGTCATCCTCCCTTGCATCCACCGCAGGGCTTGCCGGCCTCGATGGCTTCGCCGCAAGCGGCCAGGTCAAGCGTGCGGCCCACACCGCCGCCCGCCAGTCCACGCGGCATCTTCCCGACGCGGTCCTGCGGGAGTACCAGGAACGCGCACTGAGGCATGCCTCGGAGAACGGCTACGTGGCCCTGGTCGAGATGGCCGGACCTCACCTCGGAGGGGTTTCCGACCTTCGGCTTGCAGCCTCCTGGAACGCTTCCCGGAACACCGGCCAGGGGGTTGCCGTCCCCGAGGTCCTGCCGTACTGGGCGGAACTGGCCACGACAGAGGAGCATGCACAGGCTGTGCTGGACGGACTTGGCGTCAGCGTCCGCGGCCTCGCGGGCGACCTGAACATAGACGGGTCGATCGGCTCCCGGACGGCAGCACTCCGGGCTGATTACAGTGACGCGGCGGGGGAGCGGGGCAGCTTGTACCTTTCGGCGGACCAGGCAGCCGCCCATCTCGCTGCCTGCTCGGTGCTGGGCGTGCAGGGCGGCTTCCATGTCATCGGCGACGCGGGACTGGATGCTGCGCTGGAAGCCCTCGACCTCGCCGCAGCGGAAGTAGGCGAACAAAGAATCCGTGCTGCCGGCCACCGGTTTGAACACGTCGAAATCGCAGATTCGGATGCTGTGGAACGGTTGGCACGCTATGCGGTCACCGTCAGTGTCCAGCCCGGGTTCGACGCCGCCTGGGGTGCACCCGGAGGTCTCTACGAACAACGCCTTGGCAGCCGCAGCCGGGCCATGAATCCTTTCGCGGCCTTCTACTCCGCAGGAGTTCCGGTCTGCTTCGGCAGCGACAGCCCGGTGACACCGTTGCGGCCATGGTCCAGTGTCCGGGCGTGCCTTGAACACAACAATCCGGAAGGGCGGATCTCGGCGAGGGCCGCGTTCCTTGGCCACACCAGGGCAGGCTGGCGGGCAGCCAAGTACCCCAACCCCATGGCAGGGCAACTGGTCCCAGGTGCACCGGCCAGTTACGCAGTGTGGGACGCGGAGGAACTGATGGTCCAGGTGGCCGACGGCCGCGTGCAATCCTGGAGCACCGATCCGAGGGCACGCACGCCCCTGCTGCCTGCGCTGGACTCCGGCAGGGATCCCGTCTGCCTGCAAACAGTCCGGGACGGCGAGGAACTGTACTCCAGTGCCGCCTTGCGCTCCTGAGGATGCCCGGCAGGGCTTCCCCCTATAATGGGTAGTTGCGCCTGGAAGCCAGCGAAATCCGCTGCACATCAGTCGCTCCGACCGCTCCCGTTCAGGAAAGGCTCCACGTGCGCGTCCTTACCATCATCCCCACCTTCAACGAGTTGGAATCGCTGCCCAGGACACTCCAGCGCCTCCGGGCAGCGGTGCCTGCCTCAGATGTGCTGGTGGTGGACGATAACAGCCCCGACGGCACCGGACAGCTAGCCGACAGCTTCGCTGCCGAAGATGCCCAGGTCCATGTTCTGCACCGTCAGGGCAAGGCCGGCTTGGGTGCCGCGTACATCGCCGGTTTCCGGTGGGGACTGGATGAGGGATATGACGTCCTGGTGGAAATGGATGCTGACGGTTCACACCAGCCCGAGCAGCTTCCGCAGTTGCTGGACGCCGTGGAACAGGGAGCCGACCTGGCCATGGGCTCCCGCTGGGTCGCCGGCGGCAGCGTGGTGAACTGGCCGCTGTACCGCCAGGCGATTTCCCGGATCGGCAGCACTTACGCGCGCATCATGCTGGGCTTGAAGATCAAGGACGTGACCGGCGGATACCGGGCCTTCCGCCGGACGACGCTCGAGAAGCTGAACCTCGATTCGGTGGACTCGGTTGGCTACGGCTTCCAGGTGGACCTGGCGTGGCGCGTGGCAAAGATGGGACTCAGGATCGAAGAGCGTCCCATCACCTTCGTGGAGCGCGAACTTGGCGCGTCAAAAATGAGTGGCAACATCGTTGTCGAGGCCATGATAAACGTCACCAAATGGGGCCTGACGGCGCGGTGGAACAAGCTGACGGGAAAAAAGACCCCAGCCTAGGCATAGGTACAGCAAAGGGCCGCCCCGCACAGTCTTCACAGTGCAGGGCGGCCCTTTGCCAGTCGATGGGGCTGCGTCAGCTAAGTGGACGCATCAGCCGGGGGATTAAGCGCTTCGCCGTTCGCCACGGCGTTCACGCAGGATAGTCAGCCGGTCCTCGAGGATCTGCTCCAGCTCCGGGAGGGAGCGCCGCTCCAGCAGCATGTCCCAATGCGTGCGGACAGCCTTTTCATTGCTGGTGTCCGGACGTTCGCCGTCAACCAGGAGCGCTTCCTTGCCGGTCTTGGAAACCCACACGGGCGGAATCTCCGCTTCCGAGGAAAAGGTGACAAAAACCTGCTCGCCGTCCTCGCACCTGTATTCGACACGCTGACGCGGTGCCGGCTCAACGCCGGACTCGGTCTCCATGCTCTGCGCACCAAGGCGCATACCCCGCAGGCTGCGATCGCTCATGTTTTCTCCCTCTGGTCGGTTCGCGGAGCCTGGCTCCACGCTAGCCGGCAGCGACTCAACGCCGCCGGACTACTCTGTGCATTGTGCTGCATCATAAGATTCAACGCCTTGCGAAGCATTCTTGTTCCAGCAGATCTGCTCCGCCCGGACAAATATACTATTATACGCGTTTGCAGCTTGCGGGACAACAAGCCCGGCAGAGTCGGCTGAACTAAGCCCGCGCCAAAGCCTCGCCGAACGGGAAGGACTATGGCTTGGCGGGTTCGTCGTCGAACAGCCCGCCGCCGGCGCGGGGGTCGGGATTCGTGCCGCCGAGGGCGTTCCCAATGCCCTTCAGAGCCTCTCCAACCTCGCTGGGGATGATCCACAACTTGTTGGATGAGCCCTCGGCCAGCTTGGGAAGCGTCTGAAGATACTGGTACGCCAGCAGTTTCTGGTCGGGGTTTCCCTTGTGAATGGCGTCGAAGACCTTTTGGATGGCCTGGGCTTCACCGTCGGCGCGCAGGATGGCCGCCTTGGCGTCACCCTCGGCGGCCAGGATCGAGGCCTGCCGCTGACCTTCAGCCGTCAGAATGGCGGACTGTTTGGTGCCTTCGGCGGTGAGGATGGCCGCCCGGCGGTCACGCTCGGCCCGCATCTGCTTTTCCATGGAATCCTGGATGGAGTGCGGCGGGTCGATGGCCTTCAGCTCCACGCGCGAGACCCGGATTCCCCACCGGCCGGTTGCCTCATCGAGCACACCGCGCAGCTGTCCGTTGATCTGGTCCCGGGAGGTCAGCGCCTCTTCCAGGTTCAGTCCACCCACCACGTTGCGCAAGGTAGTGGTGGTGAGCTGCTCCACCGCCTGGATGTAGTTGGCAATCTCATACGTCGCCGCGCGCGGATCGGTGACCTGGAAGTAGACCACGGTATCGATGGACACCACCAGGTTGTCTTCGGTGATGACCGGCTGCGGAGGAAATGACACCACCTGTTCGCGCAGGTCCAGGAGCGGCAGAAGCCTGTCCACGAACGGGATCAGGATGGTCAGGCCCGGATTGAGCGTCCGTTGGTACTTGCCCAGCCGCTCAACGACTCCCGCCCTCGCCTGCGGGATGATGCGCACAGAGCGGACCAAAACAATAATCACGAACACGATCAGGACCACCAGCACAATGGCCAGCGCGGCTCCTCCGGCGTTATCCATACATCTCCTTGTTCCCCAGTTGTTAATGAAGCTGTATCAGGACGGGTTGGCAGTTTCCGCCGGGGCCGAGACGACGGCCGTCGCTCCGTCGATTGCGGAGACCACGACTCTTTGGCCGGCGGCCAGGACACCGCCGGCGGAGCGTGCACTCCAGACATCGCCGCCGATCTTCACCAGCCCGCCAGTGGAGCTGACGGGTTCCATCACCAGGGCCTGCTCGCCTATGAGCCGGTCCACGTTGCTGCGCTGTTCCGCGGGTCCCTTTTTCAGGTGGGCGAGGGCAACGGGACGGACGAACGCGATCATTAGCAGTGAAACCACACAGAAGACGACGATCTGCAGCCAGAGGTCGGCGCCGGCGAAATCAGCGACAAGGGCCGCCAGCGTTCCGCCGCCGAGCATGATGAAGAACAGGTCAAGGGTGATCATTTCGATCACTGCGAAAGCAAGGAAAACCGTGAGCCACAACGCCCACCAGTTCCCGCCCAGCCATTCAAACATTCCGTCCCCTTCACCGCTTCCTCAGGCGTACGTGCGCCGAGCCGTCAGTCCCTCCGGTAACTGTCCTTCCATCCTAGTCCGCAGGCTGTAACGGCGGCAGAAGGCGGAGTACGCCTCCCGGATAATGTCCAAGTCGTTACCCTGGAGGCCCTGCGGGGCGAAAAACCGTCATCCGGAACCGGGCTGCGACCTCGATGGCCGGACCGAGACCGTCCAACTGCCGGATGATGGCTGCACGGTCCAGATGATGTCCCGCCGGTCCCATGAACGCCAGGTCCGCGGCCTCGTCGCGGGTCAGCACCAGGGGTATATCGACGTCATCGGCGGACTGCACCACGAAGTGCCCTGACATCGAGCCGGCCAATCTGTCCTCCTTGTCATCCCCGATCCCCAGCATGCCGGTTTGCCCGGTCAGGGAAGCCAGATGGCCGGCCCGCGGTGTCACCACCACCAGCCGGCCGTCCGGCCGGAGGACCCGTGCGAATTCCGCTGCGTTGCGGGGCGCAAAGATCACGGTGACGACGTCGACGGCGGCGTCGGCCACCGGAAGCGGCTGCCAAACGTCGCAGGCAAGGTTGATGGCTTCCGGGTTCAGGCGTGCTGCCCGCCGCAGTGCGAATTTTGAAATGTCCAGGCCGATGGCGGTGACGCCCGCCGCAGCCGGGCCGGCAGAATCCAGCAGGACCCTGAGATAGTGTCCCGTCCCGGTTCCGGAATCCAGGACGGTGCGGCCGCCGCCGGCCAGAACCGGGGCGACGGCGGCCGCAACCGCTTCCGCCAGGGGACGGTAATGGCCGGCGTCGAGAAATGCGAACCGGGCTGCGACCATCCCGGCCGTGTCGGCCTCGAAGACCGTGCCCTTCCCGACAAGCAGGTTGAAATAGCCTTGCTTGGCCGCGTCGAAGCTGTGCCCGGACCCGCACGCCAGGGCCCGTTGTCCAGCCGCCGGTCCGGCTTCTGCAAGCCTGAGCGGCGCCCGGCACACCGGACACAGCAGCGGGAGGGAGTCGCGGGAGGGCATAGGCTCCATCTTAAGGGCCGGGAGGGACCGGGCTGCGCCTGACCGCGGGTCAGGGAAGTTCGGGCAGGAACTGCAGCGCTGCGCGAGCCTTGCCGATGCCCGGTTCGGCCCAGCGGGCGGCGTACTCGGCGTTGCTGCTCAGTGACCTGAGTTCGGCGCGGTCAACGTAAAGGATGCCGTGCAGGTGATCGGTCTCGTGCTGGACAATCCGGGCCTGCCAGCCGCCGAACTCACGTTCCGCCGGCACGCCGTCAGGCCACTCGAACCTGAGCAGCACCTGCTCATGGCGGACAACCACTGCCTGGAGTCCGCCCAGAGAAAGACAGCCTTCAAAAAAGGCGGCATTCCCGGTCCCGACAGGGCTGTAACGGGGATTCAGGATCGCCATGAAGTCCAGCGGCGTGCGGTGCCGCAAGGCTGCGGCCTCCGGATCGACGTCGAATTTGTCCTCAAGGACGGCCAGCTGGAGCGGAACCCCCAGCTGCGGTGCGGCCAGCCCGACGCCTGGAGCTTCATGCATGACGCGCCTCATGAGACTGACGAGCCGCTCCAATTCATCGTCGCTGATCTGTCCCTCAACGGCCGCGGCGTGCTGGCGGAGCACGGGATGGCCGGCCTGGACTATGGGTGGCAGCGATTCGGCTGAGAGGAGCTCCTGCACGGTTTCCTGGATCTGGGCCGCACTGAAAGGCGTACGGGGCGATGCTGGGATCATGGGGAAAGCCTAGCTGCGGAAGACCGGCAAGTACGGCAGCTTCGGATAGTCTCGAAGCCATGGCTGAACTGAATCCACCGAGGGTGACACCCCTTGACTGCGTGCTGGGCTTTATCCGGACCCTGGAGGCGGGCGGCGGCAGCAAGGAGATCCGGCCCTTCCTCTCCGGGGATTTCATCCTGGTCGAAGCCCCGCATCTGCTGGCCCCCGAAGGCTCCACCCGCACCCTCGAACAGGTCCTGTCCGGCGCCGACCACAGCGGCCAGGTCGTCGCCGACCAGAAATTCGGCATCAGGCGCACCACGTGCGAAGCGGGCCGGGTAGTGGTCGAAGCTGACTGGTCCGCCACTTCGCGGATGGACCTGAGGTACTGGGACGCCGGCGAGACGATCCGGGCACGGACATCGTCCGTGTTTGAAGTCCGCGACGGGCGGATCATCAGCCAGGACAGCTACGACTGCTACTTCGCCGCAGCCTGACGAGCGCGGGCACTCCCACCGACCCTCACGGCACCGGACCGTCACTGCATGGTGAATCGCCTGGCTACGAGTCTGTTGACCGGCGGGATCGCCGCGACCGCCCCGATGGCGCCGTTGCGCAAACCCAGGATCCTCCGCGGCAACGGCCGGCCCAGCATCATATTCACTTCGGACTGCCATCTCGCCACATTCGCGGCCCGGCGGCGCCGGACGTCAAAATCCCGGAGGCGCCTTCCAACAGGTTTGCCCTCCAGTGCGGCGCAGACAATTGGCGCCAGCTCCTCGGCGTCCAGCCAGCCCAGGTTCATTCCCTGGCCGCCGATCGGGCTGATCTCGTGGGCTGCGTCGCCGATCAGCGCCGTTCTGCCTGCCAGGAGTGTCCTGGCGATGCTTGACCGGACACTGAAACTGCTGAGCATCGAGTTCGTCGCGGTCTCCGGCCGGATGCCCGTGCGCCGCTGCACCAGGGCAGCGAGACCATTGGCCGTGGGGGCCGCCATGGGTTCGCTGACCCGGACCACCCAGCGCCGCAGGCCACCGGGCAGCGGAAACGACTCGACGATCCCGCCAGCCTCAAGGAACAGCACGGCGTCGTGTCCGAAACGGCCCGCAGCGGCGAAATCACCCATCACATAGTGGTCGGGATAGGTTTTGTTCCGGGCCGGAATTCCCAGCAGGTTCCGGACCTGGGACCGGGAGCCATCCGCCGCCACCACCAGGGCGGCCGAGTGCCGCCCAGGGACGTCA
The DNA here is from genome assembly GCA_036565085.1 of Arthrobacter sp. GTDB lineage: Bacteria > Actinomycetota > Actinomycetes > Actinomycetales > Micrococcaceae > Arthrobacter. The sequence goes on along the minus strand of DATCNU010000166.1, from coordinate 4,602 downwards.
TGGTCATCCCCGATGCCCGGGCCGGCCCCGCCACCGCCGACCTCCACGGTGACCCGGGCGCCGTCGTCCTCTAACCCGGTAACCCGCGCGCCCCTAACAAGGGCCGTGCAGTCCAGTTCGCGGACCCGGCCCTCCAGAATCTCCTCGGTCCGGAACTGCGGAAGCGCCAGGACAAACGGAAATTCATCCGAGACCGCAGCGAACGACAGGGAGCCAACCGTCTTCCCGCGGCTGATGGCGAAGCCGCGCCGGATGGCAACCCCCTCATTGACCAGGGCGGAGGCAACGCCAACCCGGTCCAGGGCCGTGAGCGACGGAGGGTGGATGCCGATGGCGCGTGAATGCCGGTCCCGATGGAGCCGCTGCTCCAGGACCCGGACCCGTACCCCTTCCTGCAGCAGCAGCGCTGCCAGGTAGAGGCCCACCGGACCGGCACCCACAATCACGACGTCAGCCATCGGGATGGTCCTTGCGCAGTGCAAGCAACTGATGGAAAGGGGATCGGGGTTCAACTCGCCACCCCGGGGGTGCCATCCCCGCCAGTTCAGCAGGAGTGTAGCTGCGTCGGATGGACGTGAGACCGTCAGCCCGGATGAAGGAGCCCCTGAACGGGAGCGCTGCGACGAAGAACAGGGCGTATGCAGCCGGGCTTCGGCGGAGGTCATTATGCAGGGCTTTCCTTCGGGCGAGTGCCTGCGAATCGACGAGCATCCGCTGCAGTTCCGCCGGCTGCAGATGGTGGAGGACGTGGTTGGAGATCACGACGTCGTAGCTGCGGCCTTCGCTCACCAGATCGGAACTGTGCGCCTGACGGAAGTCCACGCCGGGAACGCGGGGCCTTCCCGCCGCGAAGCCATGGGCCCGGCTGTCCGGGTCAATGCCGGTGACGCGAAGGATCACTTTGTCCCGGGCCGCCCACCGCGCCAGCGTCACTGCGAGGTCGCCCCCACCCGATCCGATGTCCAGAACCGTAATGGCGGATTCCGCCGAGCGCAGGGGAAGCAGCTCATTGGCATACAGCCGGCGCCAGCCGGAAATTGCCCCGTTCACCACAGCGAACTGCCGGTAGGTCCTTTCCAGCAGGACAGGATCGCAGTCCGGCCGGTCCATCATTTCCACGGCGTCGGAGGCGCGCCGCCTCATCAGCAACACTGCGGCTCAGGCCAGCGACGACTCCGCCGTCGGCTGCCTTTCATTCAGCTCCCGGCGCGGCTCCGCCGCCGTCGGCTGGCTTTCGGCAGCCTGGCGGAGCTTCGTGAAAAGGCCGGTTTCGACGGTGAGTCCGGGCCCAAAGGCCATGGAGCAGATGCGCTCGTCGCCGTCCTCCGGCGGCTGTTCCAGGATGTGTTTGAGGACAAAGAGTACGGTGGCGCTGCTCATGTTTCCGTATTTCCGCAGCGTCTCGCGGGCCGGCACCAGCTGCAAGTCACTGAGCTCCAGCCTCGACTGGACCTTGTCCAGGATGCTGCGGCCGCCCGGGTGGATGGCCCAGTGCCGGATCCCGCTGTAGGGGAGTGCCAGCAGTGAGTGGTCGCGGGCCAGGAGCGGCTCCAGCGCCCCCACGATGTGGTCGTCGATGATGTGGGGGACATAGTTTCCGAGCACCATTTCGAACCCGTGATCGCCGATGTTCCACGCCATCGATTCCTCGCCGACGGGCGTCAGCACGGTTTCAAAATGGTCCAGCTGCAGCAGAGCGTCCGGCACCTCGCGTGCGGTCACAACGGCGGCTGCGGCGCCGTCGGCAAACAGTGCCGACCCCATGATGGTGTCCGGATCATTGGAGGTGCGGACGTGCAGGGAACAAAGTTCGGCGCAGACCACCAGGACGACGGCCTGGGGATCCGCCTCGCAGAAGGATTTGGCGGCCCGCAGGGCCGGAAACGCGGCGTAGCACCCCATGAACCCCAGGTGGTACCGCTGGACTGCCGGATCCAGCCCCAGGGCACGGACGATTTTGTAGTCAGGGCCCGGGTTGAAAAACCCGGTGCAGGATACGGTGATCAGGTGGGTTATGTCGAGCAAATCCAGATCGGGGCAGGCGTCCACGGCACGCTGGGCGGCATCGATGAAGAGTTTGCTGGCCTCGCGTCCAAAGATGTCGTTGCGGACCTTGGTGCTGGGGTTCAGCAGCAGCCCGGTCGCGGGGTCAAAGAACTGCGGGTCATCCGTGCGGAAGTCCATGGTCATTTCCTCGACCGCCGTATAGCGCGTATCGATGGCAGCAGAGTCGAAACAGGTACTGACGAGCCTGGAGCCCAGCCTGGAAAGCCCCGGCTGGGCCGCAAACACATCCCGGGCTTCCGTCTGTACCAGCACCGTGGGGGGAACAGCAGTTTCCAGTGAGCGCACATAGACCGTCATTGGTTCATTCTTGGCGAGCCCGGCTGATAAAACAATGGCAGGGCCCGCTGTCAGGCGTTTGAACTGGAAAGACTCCCGTTTGAATCACTGTTCCCGGGCGGTCAGGAATGAAGAAGCGCCTGTCACCTGGCCACCCTAGAATGACAAGGAGAATCCGCCTAAGAGATGGAGACATGATGAGCATTGCCATGAGGACGGACACCCAGTCGGCTGCGCTGCACGTTGCCGACAGCCACGACCTGATCCGTGTGCAGGGTGCGCGCGAGAACAACCTCAAGGACATCAGCGTCGAGATCCCAAAGCGCCGGCTCACGGTGTTCACCGGGGTGTCCGGTTCAGGAAAGAGTTCGCTCGTGTTCGCTACCATCGCCGCCGAGTCGCAGCGGCTGATCAACGAGACCTACAGCGCCTTCGTGCAGGGCTTCATGCCCAACCTGTCGCGGCCCGACGTCGACCTGCTCGAGGGACTGACCACCGCGATCATCGTGGACCAGGAGCGGATGGGCGCCAACCCCCGCTCCACGGTTGGCACAGCCACCGACGCCAACGCCATGCTCCGGATCCTCTTCAGCAGGCTCGGCACGCCACATATTGGTCCACCCACAGCGTTCTCCTTCAACGTCCCCACCCGGAAGGCAAGCGGGGTGATGAGCACCGAGAAGTCCGGCCGGGTGGAGAAGAGCGTGGTTCATGACGCCGTTTACCTCGGCGGCATGTGTTCGCGCTGTGAGGGAATGGGCTCAGTATCCGACTTCGACCTCACGGCACTGTACGACGCCAGCAAGTCCCTGAGCGAGGGTGCCCTGACAGTCCCCGGCTACAGCATGGACGGCTGGTACGGCCGGATTTTCAGCGGCGCCGGCTTCAACATGGACAAGCCGATCGCCAAGTACACCAAGAAGGAGATGCACGACCTCCTCTACAAGGAACCGACCAAGATCAAGGTCGAGGGCATCAACCTCACCTATGAGGGTTTGATCCCCAAGATCCAGAAGTCGATGCTTTCGAAGGATGTCGACGCGATGCAGCCCCACATCCGGGCTTTCGTGGAGCGAGCCATCACGTTCCAGACCTGCCCTGTATGCGGCGGCACGCGGCTCAGCCCGGAGGCCAGGTCCTCAACGATAAACGGCAAGAACATCGCCGACCTGTGCGGGATGCAGATTACCGATCTCGCCGTCTGGATCCGTAACCTCAACGAGCCGTCGGTCGCTCCGCTCCTGGCCGGCCTGCGCCATATCCTGGACTCGTTCGCCGAGATCGGGCTCGGCTACCTCTCCTTGGACCGGCCGGCAGGCACCCTCTCGGGCGGTGAGGCTCAGCGGACCAAGATGATCCGGCACCTCGGTTCTTCGCTCACGGACGTCACGTATGTCTTCGACGAGCCGACAATCGGCCTGCACCCGCATGACATCGAACGGATGAACCGGCTCCTCCTGCAGTTGCGCGACAAGGGCAACACGGTGCTCGTGGTGGAACACAAACCCGAGACAATAGCCATCGCCCACCATGTGATCGATCTCGGTCCGGGCGCCGGTACCGAGGGCGGCGGCGTCTGCTTCGTGGGAACTGTAGAGGGTCTGCGGGAGAGCGGCACCATTACCGGCCACCACCTCGACGACCGCGCTGCGCTGAAGAGTTCGGTGCGTCGGTCAACCCGTAAACTGGAGGTCCGTGGCGCCTCGACCCACAACCTCCAGAACGTGGACGTCGACATTCCGCTCGGTGTTCTCTGCGTGCTGACCGGTGTCGCGGGTTCGGGCAAGAGCTCACTGATCCAGGGCTCGGTGGCCGGCCGCGACGGCGTGGTGGTCATCGACCAGGGTGCCATCAAGGGCTCGCGCCGCAGCAACCCCGCGACGTATACCGGCCTGCTCGAGCCGATCCGCAAAGCGTTCGCGAAGGCCAACAACGTCAAGCCCGCGCTCTTCAGCTCGAACTCCGAGGGCGCCTGCCCCACCTGCAACGGCGCCGGTGTCATCTTCACCGAGCTGGGCGTCATGGCCACCGTCGAGTCCACGTGCGAGGACTGCGAGGGCAGGCGTTTCCAGGCAGCGGTCCTGGAATACACGCTGGGCGGCCGGAACATCGCCGACGTCCTGGCAATGTCGATGACTGAGGCGGAGACGTTCTTCGGCGAAGGGGAGGCGCGGACACCGGCAGCCCACAAGATCCTCGACCGGCTTGTCGACGTCGGCCTCGGCTACCTCACACTTGGCCAGCCGCTCACGACCCTGT
>DATCNU010000165.1:0-3138 GCA_036565085.1 Arthrobacter sp. | reverse complement strand
GGTTCCCTCTGTATCGTCCTGCGGATGGGCGTACAACCGAAACCCGCCGCGGTCACGGATGTGCGGACTTGGCGACTCGCCACGAAGCGGGCGAAAGCGGAGACCGTCGCCATCTTCGCCGTTTTCGCCCTCTACGCGGCTTTCCTGCTGAAGCTGCTTCTCTTCTCTCGTGCACCGGGTTCGGAGAGATCGATCAATCTCATCCCGTTCGCAAGTATCGCGGAATATGCGTTCAGCCACTCTCCCGGGACCGGGAAAGTGGCGTTCGCGAACGTCGTCGGGAACATCCTGATCTTCATCCCGCTCGGAGTCTACGCATCGTGGCTCCGACAGCGGGCGGCCGCATGGCTGACCGTACTCACCGTCGCCTCGGTCAGCGTCGCCGTAGAGATCATCCAGGGCGTGTTCGCGGTTGGAGCATCGGACATCGACGACGTGATCCTGAACTGCGCCGGAGGACTCATCGGAATGCTCGCATTCTGGCTGCTCTCCGCGATCCTGCGCGAGCGATCCCGAGTACGGACCGCGATGGCCGTTTTGTCACTGCTTTCGATGCCCGTCTGGGGCTACTTCTTCTTCGTCATCCGACTACACATGTGAACACAACCACCGCCCTCCGCCTCACAGCAGAGCCGCCCTAGGGGTGTTGCTAAAGCTGGCGTTGGGCGATGCGAAGATGGCACGTCAAATGAAGCGCCCGCCGGTTGGACCGTCCTCTTAGTCGCTGTCGTGGGGGATGACGAGATCCTTCAGGGGTGCGGGGTCCGTATTCGTGCACTGCTTGTGTTTCGTCAACTTTAAGTCGGCCATTTCGGCGCTAAGAATCCTGCCAGGTGGGCTCGGTTTCCTGCCATTGCGGCGTTTGACCTATTTCATCAGGGCATTTTTGACTCTGTAGGACTCTCCGCGGAACTGCAGGAGCCGTCCGTGGTGCACCAGCCGGTCGATGACGGCCGCGGCCATATTGTCGTCCCCGAACACGGTTCCCCAGCGGGAGAACTCGAGGTTAGTGGTGATGATGAGGCTGCGTTTCTCGTAGCCGTCCGCGATGACTTGGAACAGGAGCCTGGCTCCTTCGGTGTCGATCGGCAAATAGCCCAGTTCATCAATGGCGATCAGCTGGTTTTTGGCCAGGGAGGCGAGCTCCTTATCCAGCCGGTCCTCGTCCTTGGCTCTGCGCAGCATCATGACCAGGGCTGAGGTAGTGAAGAAGCGGGCCGGGATGCCTTGTCGGCAGGCGGCTGCCACCAAGGCGGTGGCCATGTGGGTTTTGCCGGTGCCTACGTCCCCGTAGAGGACCAGGTCCTGGGCCCGGGTGATGAAATCCAGGGATTCGAGGGTCTCGCGGCCATAGTCCTCGGGAAACCTGACGCTGGAGTAGTCAAATCCCGTGAGTGTTTTCAGTGCCGGCAGCCTGGCGGATTTCAGGAGCCGCTGGCGGCGTGATTCCTGCCGTGATTCCTGCTCGGCCAGCAGGACCCCGTGCAGGTATTCGCGCTGTTTCGGGGTGCCCTTCTCTGCCCATTCGGTCAATACGCTGCCGGTCAGTGAGGCATGTTTGCCCGCTTCGAGGATGTCTTGGACGGTGATCGGGTTCATGCGACTTCTCCGGTGGTGGTGTTCAGGGTGGTGAAGGTGTCATAGACGCTCAGATCGACGTTGGCGGCGGCCGGTTCGGTGCCGTGGGCCAGTCGGCGGGCCAGCATCCCTAAGGCGGCCATGTCCGGGGTGTCCCCGCGCCGGATCAGCGTGTCGGCGGCCTGGACTGCGGCGTCGAAGCCAGCGGACCCGGACGCGGCATCCACGGCGTTGAGCAGTCGGCGCCGATCGGTGGCGGTTGCCGCATCCAGCCAGTCGCGGACCGGGTCGGTGACCAGGGCGCGCAGCGGGGAGTGTCCCCACGCACCGGGCTTGGTCACCAGCAACGGCAGCAGGGAGGCCGGTTCGAAGATCGTCTCGGTCTGCCGCCCAAAGGCCCGCGGGAAGGACCGGACCGGTTCGGAGTGCTCGTCGAGGATCTGGATGACGTCGTGGCGCAACCCGACGGTGAGGTTCCGGCCGTGGAAGGAGGGCCCGGCGGCGTAGGTGTTCCCGTCAATGAGCAGGTTTCCGGTCTTATCTGCCTTGCGGGATTCGTAGCGCACCGGGTCGAACCCGACCCCGGGCAAGGCCAGGGACGCCGCCACGTCCTGGATGAACAGCTCGCCCAGGGTCAGGGCCTTGCGGTAATGCGTGGTTGCGGCCAGTGCGTCGCACCGGCCCAGCAAAACGTCGTTGAGTCCGGCCAAGGTGGCGGCCTCCGGTTCGGGGACCATGAGGTTGCGGCGCAGGAACCCGACCGCGTTCTCCACGTTCCCTTTTTCGTGCCCCGAGTATGGGTTGCAGTAGCGCGATTCGGAGCGGTAGTGCAGTTTGAACGCGCCGAAGAGGTTCGTCTCCACGACCTTGGTGCCGACCCGACGCCCGATGCCGGTGGCATTGTCAAAGACCATGTGCCGGGGTGCGGCCCCGATGTGCTCGAACACCCTCCGCAGCCCGTGGCAGACACATTCGGCGGTCTCGCCCCGGTACGCCTGCACGAAGCGCATGTTCGAGAACGGAAAGCTCACCACCAGAATGTGCAGGATCTGCCGGATCCCGGCGATGATGGCTTCGGCCTGCCCGAAGTCGACCTGCGCGGTGCCTGCCGGCCACACCAGCTCGGTGAAGCCCTCCCCGGCCTGCCGGTTCCGAGCCGTCCATTTCTTCACGTGGCGTTGGACCGGGGAATAGGTACCGGTGAAACCATGCTCGTCCACGAGACGGTCGAAGATGCGTTTGGCCGTATGCCGTTGCTTGCGCGGCCGGCGCTGGTCCTCTCCCAGCCACTGCTCAATGATGTGATCGAACCCGGTCAACACCGAGGCCCCGGGCCGCCCCAGCCGTGCCGGCGGTGCCGGGGAGAAGTCCTGCTGATCGGCGTACTTGGCCACCGAATCACGGCTGATGCCCAGCGTGCGGGCGATCTCACGCCCCGGGACTCCCTGGGAATCGAGTCTTCTGATATTTTCTTGAACGGACATGGGTACCGTCATCTGCTTTCCAGCCCTTCCGGCGCACACGCTTCGCAATGGCAGCGCCGTAAGGAACCTATCTGGG
>DATCNU010000164.1:0-2355 GCA_036565085.1 Arthrobacter sp. | reverse complement strand
TGTGTTTCGTCAACTTTAAGTCGGCCATTTCAGCGCTAAGAATCAGGCCACCGCGGCACGTTTCCAGGCCATTTCAGCGGTTGGCTATTTCATGAGGGCGTTCTTGACCCGGTAGGACTCACCACGGAACTGCAACAGCCGCCCGTGGTGGACCAGCCGGTCGATAACGGCGGCGGCCATGTTGTCGTCTCCGAACACGGTTCCCCAGCGGGAGAACTCCAAATTGGTGGTGATGATCAGGCTGCGCTTTTCATACCCGTCCGCGATCACCTGGAACAACAGCCTGGCCCCTTCGGTATCGATCGGGAGGTAGCCAAGTTCGTCAATTGCGAGCAATTGGTTTTTGGCCAGGGCTGCCAGTTCCTTGTCCAGCCGGTCCTCGTCCTTTGCCCTGCGCAGCATCATGACCAGGGCGGAGGTGGTGAAGAACCGGGCTTGGATGCCTTGCCGGCAGGCCGCTGCCACCAGGGCGGATGCCATGTGGGTTTTGCCGGTGCCGACGTCGCCGTAGAGGACCAGGTCTTGGGCGTGGTTGATGAATTCCAGGGATGCCAGGGCTTCGCGTCCGTAGTCTTCGGGGAACCTGACACTGGTGTAGTCGAATCCTGTGAGGGTTTTCAGGGCCGGGAGCCTCGCGGATTTCAGCAGTCGTTGGCGGCGTGATTCGAGCCGGGAGTCGTGTTCGGCGACCAGTACCCCGTGCAGGTATTCGCGTTGTTTCGGGGTGCCTTTCTCGGCCCATTCGGTCAGCACGCTGCCGGTCAGGGCGGCGTGCTTGCCCGCCTCGATGATGTCCTGGACGGTGATCGGGTTCACGCGACTTCTCCCGTGGTGGTGTCCAGGGTGGTGAAGGTGTCATAGACGCTCAGATCCACGTTGGCGGCCGCCGGTTCAGTCCCGTGGGCCAGTCGGCGGGCCAGCATCCCCAGCGCTGCCATGTCCGGGGTATCCCCGCGCCGGATCAGGGTGTCGGCGGCCTGGACCGCGGCGTCGAAGCCGGCGGACCCGGACGCGGCATCCACCGCGTTGAGCAGCCGGCGCCGTTCGGTGGCAGTGGCTTTATCCAGCCAGTCGCGCACCGGGTCGGTGACCAGGGCGCGCAGCGGGGAATGGGACCACGCGCCGGGCTTGGTAGCCAGCAACGGCAGCAGGGATGCCGGTTCGAAGATCGTCTCGGTTTGCCGTCCGAAGGCCCGCGGGAAGGACCGGACGGGTTCGGAATGTTCGTCAAGGATCTGGATGACGTCGTGGCGCAACCCGACGGTGAGGTTCCGGCTGTGGAAGGAGGACCCGGCGGCGTAGGTGTTTCCGTCAATGAGCAGGTTCCCGGTCTTATCGGCCTTGCGTGACTCGTAGCGCACCGGGTCGAACCCGACCCCGGGCAGGGCCAGGGAGGAGGCAATGTCCTGGATGAACAGCTCGCCCAGGGTCAGGCCCTTGCGGTAATGCGTGGTCGTGGCCAGGGCGTCGCACCGGGCCAGCAGCACCTCGTTGAGTCCGGCCAAGGTGGCAGCTTCGGGTTCGGGGACCATGAGGTTGCGGCGCAGGAATCCGACCGCGTTTTCCACGTTGCCTTTCTCATGTCCTGAGTACGGGTTGCAGTAGCGGGATTCTGCCCGGTAGTGCAGCTTGAACGCGCCGAACAGCTTGGTCTCCACGACCTTGGCACCGACCCGGCGTCCGATGCCGGTGGCGTTGTCAAAGACCATGTGCCGGGGCGCGGCCCCGATATGTTCAAACACCCTGCGCAACCCGTGGCAGACACACTCGGCAGTCTCGCCCCGATACCCCTGCACGAAGCGCATGTTCGAGAACGGGAAGCTCACCACCAGGATGTGCAGGACCTGCCGGATGCCGGCGATGATGGCCTCGGCCTGCCCGAAGTCGACCTGCACCGTGCCTGCCGGCCACACGAGCTCGGTGAAGCCCTCCCCGGCCTGCCGGTTCCGCGCCGTCCATTTCTTCACGTGGCGTTGGACCGGGGAATAGGTGCCGGTGAAACCATGCTCGGCCACCAGCCGATCAAAGATCCGCTTGGCCGTATGCCGTTGCTTGCGCGGCCGGCGCTGATCCTCGCCCAGCCACTGCTCAATGATGCGCTCGAACCCGGCCAACACCGAGCCCCCGGGCCGGGCCAACGGTGTTGGCGGTGCCGGGGAGAAGTCCTGCTGCTCGGCGTACCTGGCCACCGAATCACGACTCACTCCCAACCTCCGGGCGATCTCACGCCCCGGGACTCCCTGGGAATCGAGTCTTCTGATATTTTCTTGAACGGACATGGGTACCGTCATCTGCTTTCCAGCCCTTCCGGCGCACACGCTTCGCAATGGCAGCGCCGTAAGGAACCTATCTGGG
>DATCNU010000163.1:0-8026 GCA_036565085.1 Arthrobacter sp. | reverse complement strand
ATGGGAAGTTCACCTTGTTCAGCATGAGCAGTCACCCAAACGTCCGCAGGCGTTGCATTGGCCCGGACACGGCATGCTTGCAGCTCTGACCTGCGGAAACGTTTCAAGTGCAGAAGTGTAGGGCGAACGATCGTTACCGTTCGGCGTCCCGCCCCGTTTCCGTGTGCTTCCCTGCCGTGCCGCCGATCAGAGATCGCGGAGTCCGATGCCTTGATCGTCAAGGCACGGTGAACGCTTCCCTGCGGGGGCTCCGATGGATCGAAGGCACGTGCAGGCCGGGCCCTTCACGGCCGGCATCGTCAACCAGACAAAGCGCTCCATCTTGTTGTAGCTGCCGAAGTCCAGGATGGCACCGTCAAGTTTCGGAGCCAGTTCATGGCTGACGCTGACGATGATCCCTTCGTCGCCAAAGGAGTCGCTTTGGCCGCGGGATTCCTTTTCAGGGTTGGATCCTTCCTGGCTTGGAGTGCTTAGGAGGCAGCGCAGGGCTTTCTTTGGTTCTGTGCGCGAGAAGAACAGACCTTGCTTGCGGCAGCCGCCGTTTCCCCGGTAGCAGTGCAGCAGCCCGCCGAACACTCCGATCATCGCGGCGGCGTTCCTGGTCAGGGTAAAGCTGCCGTGACCAGGAATCCGGGCCAGCATGTCCTGTCCCGGGTCATGCTCTCCCAAGGTCTGTCCGGCTCAATGCTCGTGGTGATGGTGCCCGGCGTCGGCACTGGCCTCGTGCGGGGGAACCGTGCTGGTCTGGATCACCATGTCATCGAGCTTGGGAAGGGCATGCCCCAGACGGTGTCTGGCTTCATGTACGGTTCCTTCGACCGCTGAATGGGCTGCGTCGGCGACGACGAGGGTCGCCGCCCCCTGCAGGCGGTGACCGACCCAGCGCAATTGCAGCTTCGGCACGGAGAGTACCCCGGGTGTTCCTTCCATTGCCGTTTGGGCTCGGGCCGCCAGTTCAGGCTCGATGCCGTCCATCAGGCGCCGTCCGATGCTGCGCACCGTACCCCAGAGCAAGACGATGATGCTTGCCGAAATCAGCAGGCCGACGATCGGGTCGGCCAAGGGGAAGCCGAGCAGCACGCCGCCGGCGCCAAGCACCACGGCAAGGGAAGTGAAGCCGTCGATGCGGGCATGCACACCGTCGGCTACCAGTGCGGCGGAGCCGATTTGGCGGCCGACCCTGATGCGGTAGACAGCCACGATTTCATTGCCGGCAAAGCCAATGAGTCCGGCCGCGAGTACCCACCACAGATTGTGGAGGGATTGGGGATGGAACAGGCGGTCAATGGACTGCCAGGCGGCGACGACCGCGGACAGGGCCACAACGGCGACAATGAACAGCCCGGCAAGGTCCTCTGCCCGCCCATACCCGTAGGTGTAGCGACGGGTTGCTGCCCGGCGCCCCAGAATGAAGGCGATCCACAGGGGCACGGCGGTCAGTGCGTCCGAGAAGTTGTGGATGGTGTCGGCCAGCAACGCGACCGAGCCGCTGATCAAGACGACCAGGAACTGCAGGACCGTGGTGCCAAGGAGTATGAACAGGCTGATCTTCAGCGCCCGGATGCCCTGTGTGCTGGACTCCAGGGCGTCATCTATCGAATCGGCGGCGTCGTGGGTGTGCGGGACAAAGAGGTCGACGAGCCACCCCTTGAGTCCCGTGTGGTGCTTGTGGGAGTGTCCGTCATGGTCATGGTCATGGTCATGGTCATGGTCATGGTCATGGTCGTGATGGTCGGAGTGTTCGACCTGGGAATGGGTGTTCATGTCTGGACCTCGTTTTGGGGGTGATGGTGGCGCGGTGTGCCGCCCAAGGAGTGTTCGGCCTGGAAAATGGCGTCGGAAACCAGCTGGCTTGCGTGTTCGTTCTCCAGCCGGTAAAAAACCCGTTGGCCGTCCTGCCTGGCCGCGACGATCCTCGCCAGACGTAGCTTCGCCAGATGCTGGGAGACGGCGGCCGGCGATTTATCCACGGTCTCTGCCAGGTTGCTGACCGACAGCTCTCCATCGCGCAGAGCCAGAATGATGCGCACGCGCGTGGCGTCGGCGAGCATCGCAAAGACCTCGACGGCCAATTCCACGTACTGGCTGTCGGGCGAACGACCGCATACCTGCTTATTTGCGTCCATACGCATATATTTTGGCACGTTCGTGGAATCCAGGCCAATTCGGCCCCGGGACCGCGGTAAGCCGGAGAGTGTTTCAGCCCGCTGAAGGGGATGTGGGGGCGGCCTGTTGATTTCGTTCCCGGTGGAGGCGGTACTCGCGCCCGGTGATCCACACGATGAAAAAGTCGAACGCTGTCAGGAGGACAAGTCCCCTCTGCGCAGCCATCGTGGACCGGCTGACCTTCAACGGCACCATCATCGAAACCGACACCTGTTCCTGCCGCCTAGCCCAGGCCGGCACTTAAGGGTTAGGTCGGGGACTGCATCGACGGGCATGGGGTGTCGCCGTAGGAGCAGAAAACGCAACAGTCCCCGGCCCTGGGCTTGCTGGTTGTCCCGCACGTGGAGCACGGATGGAAATACACGCACGCGTCCAGTGGCATTTCCCGTATCTCCTGGCTCCCACAGGCCGGACACGTCAAAGTGCTGATCAGCTGCGGGCCCTTCATGCCGGGGCTCCGGCCGTGCCCGCCAGGCGCTGGATCAGGGCGAGTCCGGCCGTCGTTCCAGGCCAGTGTCGTTCCAGGGGGCCACTGCCCGCTTTGCGGATGACCGAGCGCAGTACCAGGGCCACGATGACGGCGTCATCGGCGTAGCCAATCACCGGAAGGAAATCAGGGACCAGATCAATGGGCGCGGCGAGGTAGACCAGCAGCAGAACCAGTCGAACCCGGATCCCTCGCGGCAGGCTCCGGTCCGCGGTCAGCCTGCGCAGCAGTATCAGCAGGTCCGGCAGCAGCCGCAGGGCCTCCTTCAGGCTCACCGTTTCCGGGTGCCGGCGGGCGTAGAGGGCCAGAAGGACAAGCAGCACGGCGTAAATCAGGACGATCCCGCCGATGATGGCGATCGCCGCGTCCCACCAGTTCATGCTGCGGCCCCTTCGCTGGCGTGCTTGAAGGCGTGGCCTGCCTCGCGGACGGCGTAGTAGATGATGACGGCACCGGCGAGCGGGTCGGCCCACCACCATCCGAAGAGGGAGTTCAGAACCAGCCCGGCCAGGACCGCGCCGGCCAGGTAGGCATCGATGAGGGTTACCTTCCCTTCGGCATGCAGCACCGGATTGCCCAGGGCGCGTCCGGTGCGGATCTTGCCCCAGGCCAGGGCGAGCATGACCGCGAAGGTCAGGGCCGTCCACACGATGCCCAATCCGGAGGTGGCGGGGCGGAGGCCGGCTGCAATGACAATGACCAGCTGGATAAGAAGGTAGGCCGCGAGGACCGCGAAGGCCACCCCTATCAGCCGCATCGCCCGGGCCTCCCGATCCGCGTGGACGCCCTTGAGCTGCCAGACCACGACGACGGAGGCGAAGACCTCGATCAGGGAATCCAGACCGAAACCAGCCAAAGCCGGTGATCCGGCGCGGACGGCAGCCACGGCAAGGACGCCGAGGCCGATCACGTTCCAGCCCAGGGTCCCGTATTCCAGACGCAGGCCGCGGCGCAGCAGCAGCCCAGGGTCTGTCGTTGCTGTCGTAGTGCCGTCAGTTCTCGCCATGGTGTGTTCGTTTCCTTGTCGTGAAGCTAAGGTCATGCGCGGCTGCCGGGTGCCGGGAACCGGTGGATGGAGGGTTGGGAGCGTCAGCAGCAGTCTTCGCCTTTCCATGCTTCGCGGCCTTCCTTGACGGCGACCGCGGCGACGAGAAGGCCGATGACGGGATCAAGCCACCACGCGCCGAAGAGCGCGTTGCCGGCCAGACCGATCAGGACGGCGGCGGCGGTCGCGGCGCAGAGCAAGTTCTGGGTTCCTTCCCCGGCCGTGGCTCCGGAGTTCAGCCGCGCACCGAGACGGTGTTTCGCGATGCCGAGGACAGGCATAATGATCAGGCTGGCCGCGGTGAGCACGATACCCAGGAGACTGTTTTCGGCCCGGTGCCCGGTGGCCAGATCGATGACCGATTGGATCCCGATGTAGGGTGCCAGGAGCCAGAAACTGATGGCCACCGCTTTCTGGGCCCGCCCTTCGGCGGTTTCGGACAGGGTGCGGGATCCAGTGAACCGCCAGATCACAATGATGCTCGCCAGGCCCTCGACGGCTGAACTGAGCGCCCAGCCGATCAGGGACACCGAGCCGGCGGCCCCGCCGGCCACCAGGCCGAGCGCACCTTCCAGGGCCATCCAGGCCAGGCTGAACCAAGACAGCAGCCTCACGATGCGGGCGTTCCTGATCCAGGCAGCGTCGGGAACGGCGGGAACGTCTGGGGCGCAGCAGCCGTCAGCGCAGGCAGGGACATCCTCGGGTGAGGGCTGGTTCTGGCCTAGGGGAAGCGGCTGGGGAGTAGTCATTAGTGGTTTCCGGTTTCGTGGATGGCGTGGCCGGCTGGTTCGAGCTGGAACGTGGAGTGTTCAACGTCGAAGTGCCCGGTCAGGCAGGACTGCAGTTGGTCCAGGATGGCGGGGGCGTGTCCGTCGGAGAAGCAGCTCTCATCCAGGACGACGTGCGCGGACAGGGCGGGAAGGTCAGAGGTGACGGTCCAGACGTGCAGGTCATGGACGTCGTTCACGTGCCCGGTTTCCAGCAGGTGTTCCCTGACTTGGTCCAGGTCAACGCCTTCCGGGGCGCCCTCCAGGAGGATCCTCCCGGAGTCCCGCAGCAGGCCCCATGCGGCGTGGAGCATCAGGGCCACCACGATGAGGGAGGCGATCGCGTCTGCACGGGTAAAGCCAGTGGTCAGGACGATGACCCCGGCGATGGCGGTGGCAATGAACCCGTACAGGTCGGTGAGGATGTGCTGGAAGGATCCTTCCACGTTCAGGCTGGACCGGTTGGCTTTGGCCAGCACCCAGACGGCCACCAGATTCACGATGACCCCGAGGATGGCGACGACCAGGACGGGTCCTCCCGCGACGGGGGGCGGATCGAGGAGCCGGTGGATGGCTTCTACGGCGACGAGGGCGCTGATGACCAGCAATGTGATTCCGTTGGCCGCCGCGGAGAGGATTTCCGCGCGCTTGAATCCGAAGGTCCAGATTCCCCGCGCCGGACGGGCGGCCAGGTTGATCGCCCACAAGGACGCGGCGATCGCGCCGGCGTCGTTGAGCATGTGACCGGCGTCCGAGAGCAGAGCCAGCGACCCCGAAACAACCGCGACAATCACTTCAACGATCATGAAGCCGACGATGAGCGCCAAAGCGACAACCAGGTACCGCCGGTCCGCGTCCGGCGCTATTGCGTGGGTGTGGCCGTCATGTGTGGCCGAGGGCGTGCCCTCTGCCGCGTCATGGATGTGGTCGTGAACGTGGTCGTCGCTCATCGTTCGTTGTCTTCCGGTGCAAGACCGGTCCGCTCGGGATGAACGGCGACGGTGTGCCCGGTATGGGTCAGGCCCAGATCCAGCAGCATGTGCACGTGCGCGTCATCCAACCGGTAGTATGCCATGCGCCCGCGCCGGGAGACCGAAACCACACGGTGGGCACGCAACAGACGCAGAGCGTGGCTGACCGCGCTCTCACTCATCCCACTTGTCGCTGCGAGGTCACAGACGCACAACTCCCCTCCCTCCTGACGAAACTGCTCAGGCCGGATTGCCACCCCATAACGCCTTGCGGAGGAGCGCTTTGAGCTGGACGGACTCTTCCTCTCCAAGGTTTTCCAGCACTTCGGCCTCGGCGCGGCGGGCGGCCTCACCCGCCAGCTTCAGGAGCTTGCCGCCTTTGGCTGTGGCGGTGACGGTCTTG
This sequence comes from Arthrobacter sp., assembly GCA_036565085.1. Taxonomy (GTDB): domain Bacteria; phylum Actinomycetota; class Actinomycetes; order Actinomycetales; family Micrococcaceae; genus Arthrobacter. The sequence goes on along the minus strand of DATCNU010000163.1, from coordinate 2,187 downwards.
GCACGGCGGTCCTGCTTTCCGGGCGCCCTCACCACCAATCCGCGCTTTTCCAGCTCGTCAACGAGGGCCACGATCTGGCTGGGGTCCAGGCTGAGGAAGTCCGCCATTTCGCGCTGGGTCGGCTCCAGGCCGCTGTTGGCGAGGATCAGCACGGAGTAGGAGCGTTCCTTGAGATCGAACTCCGCCAGGGCGCGGTTGTTCAGCACTGACCCCGAAGCGTGCAGTTTGGCCAGCAGAAAGCCCAGGTCCTGGCTGATCGAAGCGGCGATGAGCTTGTCCGCCGGTTCGGTTCGCTGCTCGCCCTGTGTCTCGATCGCCATACCCAACTCCAATAATGTTTTAAATCAATCGTTGACTTTTTCAACTCTACGTACTTTCATGGATACAGAACAGCATCCCACGCCAGGGGGCCGGATGCACAAGGTCAGCTAGCAAAGGAGCAGCGATGAGCCTGTCAGGAAAAGTAGCAATCGTCACCGGCAGCGGGCGGGGCCTGGGCCTTGCCTATGCGAGGGAGCTCGCCCGCCAGGGTGCCGCCGTCGTCATCAACGACGTTGACGCCGCGGTCGCGGCGGAAGCGGTCGGGATCATCGAGGCCGACGGCGGCCGCGCCGTTGCCGTCATCGCTCCGGTGGGCAGCACGGAAGTCGCCAAGCTCCTGGTGCAGAAAGCCGTTGGCGAGTTCGGCCGACTCGACATCCTGGTCACCAACGCGGGCACCCTCAGGGACAAGAGCCTGCTGAAGATGACCGACGAGGACTTTGACCTCGTCATCAACGTCCACCTCCGCGGCACCTTCACCTGCGTCCGTGAATCTTTCGCGTATTTCAAGGCCAACGGCGTCGCAGGCCGCATCATCACCATCGGCTCGCCCACGGGGCAGCGCGGAACCTTCGGGCAAACCAACTACGCCGCCGCGAAAGCAGGGATCGTGGGCATGGTCCGCACCTGGGCCCTGGAAATGAAAAAGGCCGGGGTCACCGCCAACGCCGTCATCCCGGTGGCCGCCACGGCCATGACCAAAACCGTCCCGTACTTCCAGAAGGCGGTGGAAGCGGACGAGCGCGGCGAAGCAATGCCCCCATTCTTCCGCCACGAGCTCGGCTTTGGAACGGCCGACGACGTCTCCGGGCTGGTTGCCTTCCTCGCCTCCGACGCGGCTGCCGGTATCACCGGCCAGGCCATCGGCGCCGGCGGCGACCGCCTGCAGCTGTGGACCCACCCGGAGGCCGTCGCCACCGAATACCACGACGGCGGTTGGAGCTACCAGGACCTCGTGGAGAGCTTCGGCCCGCTCTTCGGCGACAAGCTGCAGGGCGTCGGGGAGGAACTCCTGCCGCTGCCCGAAGACCTGCAGCCTGAACCGGCAGAGGTGCGCTGACATGGCCGCCACCCGCTATGAACTGGGCATTGATGCCGCGAAGCTCGACGCGATCGACATGCACGTTCACCTCGAAGTGGACAGCCACGGCCACCAGTCGCTGCCGCCTGCCCTGACCGAGGCCTCGGCCAAGTACTTCAAGGCCGAGGACCGCACCCCGTCACTGGACCGGATCGCCGAAGTCTACCGCGAACTGAACATGGCCGCCGTCGTGTTCACCGTGGACGCACGCACCCAGCTCAAGCACGAGCCCAACAGCATCGAGGACCTCATCGCGGGCGCCGCCCGCAACAACGACGTCCTGATTCCCTTCGGCAGCGTCGATCCCCGCACCGGCGCCGAGGCTATCCAAGGCGCCAAGCACCAGGCCGTCGACCTGGGCGCCCGCGGCTTCAAGTTCCACCCCAGCCTGCAGGGCTTCGATCCTTCCAACGAGCAGTTCTACCCGCTCTGGGAAACACTCCAGGAACTCGGATTGCCCGCCATCTTCCACACCGGCCAGAACGGCATGGGCGCCGGGCTTCCCGGCGGCTACGGCATCAAGCTGGCCTACTCCAACCCGCTCTTGCTGGACGCCGTAGCGGCCGACTTCCCGGAACTGCGGATCATCATGGCCCACCCGTCGGTGCCGTGGCAGGACGAAGCCAACTCCATCGCCACGCACAAGGCCAACGTGTTCATTGACCTCTCCGGCTGGTCACCCAAGTATTTCCCGGAGTCGCTGGTCCGAATGTCCAACTCTTTGCTGCAGGACAAGGTGCTCTTCGGCACCGACTTCCCGCTCATCACACCGCAGAAGTGGCTGG
>DATCNU010000162.1:0-51102 GCA_036565085.1 Arthrobacter sp. | reverse complement strand
GACCGGGACCATCCTCGAAGGCGTGACCCGCTCCTCCGTGATACAGGTGGCCAAGGACATGGGCCGTGCGGTATTGGAGCGCAAGATCACCCTGGATGAATGGCGCGACGGCGTGGCCTCCGGCGAGATCACCGAGGTTTTTGCGTGTGGTACGGCTGCCGTCATCACCCCCATCGGTGTGCTGAAGGACGCCACCGAATTCATCGGCTCCGAGGACGCCAAGGCGGGGGAGACCACCATGGCCATCCGCGAGCAGCTCCTCGGGATCCAGACCGGAACAGTGCCGGACACCCACGGCTGGCTGACCCGCCTGGCCTAGGCGGCTGCCTTGATCCGATAAGAGCCAGAACACGACGGCGTCGGGCCGGCAGACTGCCGACCCGCCGCCGTCGTCTGCTTTGGGTTCTTCGTCATCGCGAATCGCGCATGGCCACGGTCAGCGCCGGGTGGCCTTCCGGGCAGCGTTCTTGAGTGCCTTGCGGGACACCGGCTTCAAGGCCTTGCGCGCCGCTTCGTCAGCCAGGGCCTGGTTGCGACGGGCATCGATGATGTCGTTCCACAGCGTCGTCGCAAAGACGCCGCCGTCCCGGGCGTAAACGTCATAGGGGTAGCCGGTCAAATACGACGGCGTGGTGCTTCCGTCGGGCAGGTCCTTCCCTGCCGCCATGGCGACGGCGTCGGCCACAGCCCAGGTCCGGGTCAGGTGGTGCGTGAGATTCTCCTGGACAAAAACGTTGACGTCGCTGGAGGAAGCGGCGCGTTTCAGGAGTGAGGCCAGCTCGTCTGCCAGGAATTTGGCCGCCCATTCTTCCCGGGATCCTGAACCTGACTGCAAATCCCCGGCCACGCCGTCCACCGCTTCCCTCCAGTCGGCGGTCTCTCGAAACTTCTTCCACGTGGGAAACCAGACAATGCTGCCCGTTGCGTGGTTGTGGATGTGCTGGAGTCCGCTGTTCTTTTCCGTTGCAGCATGGTCGTGGCCGGCGGCATCGGCGTCAGCCAGCAGTCCTGGGAGGGTGAGGATGGGTGAAGTGCTCATGAGGTGCCTGGATACTTCCTTGTTGGGCTGATGGAGTTCAGCTGACCGGGTTCATCTGCCACAACCGGCGCCCCGGCCTGACTTATTCCACGCGCCGTTCGGCAGTATTCCGCGGGCCGTTCGGCAGCGGGAAGATCGTCAGTGCGAAAATAGAGCCGTGACTTCCGCACCCCACGCCTCGATCCTGCGCAGTTCCGCCCTGACGGAGTATCTGCTGGCCCCAAACCCGGGGCCCATGAGCCTGGACGGTACCAATTCGTACCTTGTCTCCGCACCGGGCCAGTCCGGCATGGCCGTCGTCGACCCGGGGCCGCCGGACGACCGGCACCTTGGCAGCCTCGCGGCTGCGGGAGCAGTGGAGCTCATCCTGATCACGCACAGGCACGCCGACCATACGGCCGGCTCGTTGCGCCTCCATGAACTGACAGGTGCTCCGGTCCGGGCCGCGGACCCGCGGCACTGCCACGGTGGCGAGCCCCTCCGTGACGGTGAGGTCATCCGGTCGGCTGGGGTGGATATTCGGGTTATCGCCACTCCGGGCCACACATCCGATTCCGTATGTTTCTTCCTTCCCGACGACGGCCCGCAGGGTTCGGTCCTGACCGGCGACACGATCCTGGGGCGGGGCACCACCATGCTGGACTTCCCGGACGGGAAGCTCGGGGACTACCTCGCGTCGCTGGACCGGCTGGCGGGCCTCGGCACGGCAACCGTCCTTCCTGCCCATGGCCCTGTCCTGGCTTCCGCTGAGGCGGCCGCGCGGTCCTACCGCGACCACCGGCACGAGCGGCTGGCGCAGATCCGGGCGGCGATCAGCCGGTACGGCATCGGTGCCGGCGTCCGGGAAATCACGGATGCCGTCTACACCGACGTCGGACCTTCCGTCAGGCGGGCGGCCGAAATGTCCGTAGCGGCCCAGCTTCAGTATCTGCGGGAACTCGGGGAGGCCGGGTGACCGCCGCAGGAGGCGGGCCGCTCAAGACTGTAGGGTTGGAACCATGCGTATTGCCCGGTTTGTAGTCGATTCTGATCCCCTCTACGGCGTTGTTGAAGGCCAGCCCGGCAGTGAGGAAATCACTGTCATCCACGGCGACCCCTTCTTCAACGGGGTGGAACGGACGTCTGTCCGCCACAAGCTGGAAGACGTGCGGCTCCTCGCCCCGATCATTCCCCGCAGCAAGGTCATCGGCGTCGGCCGGAATTTCGCGGAGCACGCCCGCGAGCTCGGCAATGAGGTCCCCGCCCAGCCGCTGCTGTTCCTGAAGCCGAACACCGCCGTGGTGGGGCCCAATGATCCCATTGTGCTGCCGGAATTCTCCGACGAAGTCTCCTTCGAAGCCGAACTGTGCGTCGTCATTGGCCGTATCTGCAAGGATGTTCCGGAGGAACGCGTTGACGATGTCATCTTCGGCTACACGTGCGGCAACGACCTGACAGCCAGGGACGTGCAGAAAACCGACCTGCAGTGGACCCGGGCCAAGGGCTTCGACACCTCAGCACCCCTCGGACCCTGGATCGAAACGGAGCTTGACACCGAGGACCTGCAGATCCAGGGCAGGCTCAACGGGGAGCTCCGCCAGGACGGCAGCACCAGCCAGATGATCCGCGGCGTCCGCGAACTCGTATCCATCGTGTCCCAGGCGTTCACCCTGCTGCCCGGGGACGTCATCATGACGGGCACCCCCGCAGGCGTTGGCCTGGTACAGGCCGGTGACCGCTACGAGGTGGAAATCGAGGGAATCGGGCGGCTGTCCAACCCGGTGGTCCGCCGCTAGGCAGGGGCCGCATCGAATTCGGGCAGACGGTAAAGTTGGGGGCACTATGACTACTCCCTCCGCGCACGACGCCCTTTCCAGCTCTGCCCTCCAAGAAGTTCCCGGTGAAGTTATCCGTGAAGTCACCGCGGACACCCCCGTACGTGTCCGTTTCTGTCCGTCGCCCACTGGGACACCGCACGTCGGCCTGATCCGCACGGCCCTCTTCAACTGGGCCTACGCCAAGCACACCAAGGGAACGTTCGTGTTCCGCATCGAGGACACTGACGCGGCACGCGATTCGGAGGAGAGCTACCAGCAACTGCTAGAGGCGCTGAAGTGGCTCGGCATCACCTGGGAAGAGGGCGTGGAGGTCGGGGGACCACATGAGCCTTACCGGCAGTCGCAGCGCCTTGACCTGTACAAGGACGTGGTGACCCGGCTGATGGAGGCCGGCTACGCCTACGAGTGCTACTCCTCGCCGGAGGAAGTGGAGGCGCGCCACCGGGCGGCCGGCCGCGATCCCAAGCTGGGCTATGACAATTTCGACCGTGAACTGACCGCAGAACAACTGGCTGCCTTCAAGGCCGAGGGGCGCAAGCCCGTCCTGCGCGTCCGGATGCCCGATGAGGACGTCACCTTCACCGATATGGTCCGCGGCGAAATTACCTTCAAAGCGGGCAGCATCCCGGACTACGTCATTGTCCGCGCCGACGGTTCGCCGTTGTACACCCTGGTCAACCCCGTCGACGACGCCCTGATGGGCATCACGCACGTGCTCCGCGGGGAGGACCTGCTCTCGTCCACACCCCGCCAGGTTGTGCTGATCCGTGCGCTCATGGAGATTGGCGTGGCCAGCTGCATGCCGGTCTTCGGCCATCTCCCGTACGTCATGGGCGAGGGTAACAAGAAGCTGTCCAAGCGCGACCCGCAGTCCAACCTCTTCCTGCTGCGCGACCGCGGCTTCATCCCCGAAGGCCTGCTGAACTACCTCTCACTGCTTGGCTGGAGCCTGTCCGCCGACGAGGACATCTTCACGGTGGACCAGCTGATCGAGTACTTCGATGTCCATGACGTTCTGGCCAATCCGGCCCGCTTCGACATCAAGAAGGCAGAGGCCATCAACGGCACGCACATCCGGATGCTCGAACCCGGGGATTTCCGCGCCCGGCTGGTGCCTTACCTGCGGGCGGCCGGTTTCGTGGGGGAGAACCTCACCGCACGCCAGGAGGAGATCCTTACCGAAGCGGCACCCCTGGTGCAGGAGCGGATCGCACTCTTGGGCGAGGCTCCGGAGATGCTGGCGTTCCTGTTCAAGAACGACGACGCCGTCGACGTTGCCGACGATGCCCGTAAGGGACTGCCGGCGAACCTCACGGAGGTGCTGGACGCTGCCATCAGTGCCCTGGAACCGGTTGGGGACTGGCAGCCGGAGAATATCCAGACGGCGCTGAAGCAGGCCCTGGTGGAAGACCTGGGCATCAAGCCCCGGCTGGCATTCGGCCCGGTCCGCACCGCAATTTCGGGCCGCCGGATCTCGCCGCCGCTCTTTGAATCCATGGTCATCCTGGGCAAGGATTCGTCGCTGCGCCGGCTCCGCACCTTCCGCGGCTAATGACGGGCAACGGCAACTCCACTGGCGGACTTCTTGCGACCCGCTTTGGAACCATACGGGGTGTCCTCTTTGACATTGATGACACCCTGGTTGACCTTGAATACGCCATGACCACGGCCTTGCGGGAGGTCAGTGAGCACCTTCTTCCAGGCCTGGACCAGGCCGGGTGGGAGAGGTTCGGCAGGATCTTTACCCACGAGACCACTCATTACTACGACAGGTATCTGGCCGGGGAACTGACGTTCAACGACCAGCGCCTGCTGCGTGGCAGGGCCGCTTTGGGGCACTTCGGTGTGGAGCTTGCCGATGGCGAAGAGTCACACCGGTGGGTGACTGCGTACGGGCGCGTACAGCCGGGCTACGTGAGGGCCTTTGACGACGTTGTTCCGCTCCTTGACCTCCTGGACGATGTGGGCGTTCCCTACGGCGCGGTCAGCAACAATGTGCACGATTACCAGCGGGCCAAGCTCGACGGTGCCGGCCTGGAACGCGTCACCAGGCTTGTCGGCACCGATACGGTCGGCGTGGCCAAACCCGAGCCGGCCATTTACCTTGAGGGCGTCCGGCTCCTCGGGACGCTTCCCCCAGACACCCTCTTCGTGGGCGACAACCGGCTGCTGGATGCGGAAGGCGCGACGGCGGCGGGCCTGCTGGGCGTCTGGCTCAACCGGACCGGGGATCCTGCGCATGTTTTCACCGGATACGAGGCACGATCGCTGACGGAGCTTCTGGACCTTCGAACGCCTTAGCGCTCCAGGTCAGGGCCGGCCGTGCCCTCCGCCGCCGGGGACCCGTCCCGGTCCGACCGGGCGGGGGAGTATATGGCCGGCGTCCAGTATTTCCCCAGTTTCGTGCACTTTACTGATGGCACTGACCCCATTCGTTTTTGAGGAGATACTTCGTGGAGCAGGAAACCAACCGATACAACGTTCCAGGTCCGGCCGGCGCTCCGCGTCCGCTTCTTGATGCGCCTCCGGCGGCGGGCACGCCCCACCCCGCCGCACCGGCGGGCAACGCTCCGGGATCCGCGGTGAAGAAGAAATGGTGGAGCATGCCTAAGCTCCTCGTTGCGGCAGGACTGGCGGTGCTCCTTGCCGGCGCGGGAGGGGGCGCTATCGGATTCGCGATGGGAAAGTCGGACGCCGCTCAGCAGTTCTCACAAAGGCTGCAGAACGGGCGCCCCAACGGAGCCACCGGACAGGGCCGCCGCAGCCCGGGCCCCGGCCAGGCCCAGCCCACTTCCCCCGCGACACCGGGAAGCAGCAACAACCCTTAGGATGCGGCTTTTTGGGCGCACGCTCCTCCGCGGTCCGGGATGGTTACGCCTGCTCGCGGTGCCTTCGGCGCAGGGCGACAAAAGCGGCAACGGACCCCAGACCCAGCAGCCCGATCAGGCCAAAGGCCACGGAGACATCGGACTGGCCCACAATGGTTGACGGCGAGACGGCCGCCGCACCCGAGTAGAGAGTTCCCGTCCCCTCGGCGATTCTGGCGTTGCCGTCTGCCAGTTTGACCGCACCTGTGGACAGCCGGCCGGAGCCGGAGGCCAGTTTGGTGTTGCCGGCAGCGAGCTCTGAGGCGCCGGCGGCAAGCGCCCGCGTGCCAGGCAGCAGGCCCGGGTTCGCGGGGTCCGCGGGATCGCCTTTGATGCCGGCATTGAGCGCGGACGTTCCGTCCGCCAGCCGGGAGCTGCCCTCCGTCATCCGGGCCGCAGCCCTGATCAGCCCCGGGTGTTCAGGATCTCCCGGTACTCCGTCCATGCCGGTACGGATCTTCGACGTTCCATCGGCCAGCAATTCGGTGCCCAACACCAGACCGGGGTTGTCGGGATCCCGGCTGTTGAGCCTTGCCGCGAGGGCGGCGAACCCCGCTGTGAGTCTCCCCGTTCCGGCATGCAGCTCGCCCGCCCCGTCACGAAGTTGCCCTGCACCGGCCTGCAGCAGCGACGCTCCGGCGTCAAGCTTGTGGGCGCCGGCGCTGATCTTGGCGATCTTGTCCTTGACCGCGGCCAGCGGGACCAGGCCCTGCACGGGATCTGACGCCGCCGCCTCCAGCAGTTCGAGGGCCTGCGCCACGGCGGCCGTCCCAGTTCCTGCCTCAGGGTTGTTGTCGGCTCCCCGGTATCCCTTCAGCTGTGCGGTGCCGGCAGCCAACCGGTCAGACCCGGAAGCCAGAAGGGCCGCGCCGGCGTCGAGCCTGGTAGCGCCGTCGGCCAGGTTGTTGTCCGCATTTCCCGACGCCGTCGGCGTCAGGGCTGCGGAAAGCTGGGAGGCTCCGGACGCAAGCTTCCGGGCTCCGTCGTCGACTTTATACACGCCGGGGGCGAGCTTGCTGTTGACGTCGGCCTCGATCTTGACGGCCCCCGAGGCGAGCTGGTCGGCTCCGGCCTGCAGCTTGTCACCACCCGGGGCGAGCTTTTCGGTGATGCCCCGGTAAATCCTTTCCGCACCGGTGGAGACCTTGCCGGCGCCGGTATCTGCAAGGTCCGCGCCGGCTGCCAGCTCACCGGCACCATCCTTGAGCTGATCAGCCCCTGCGGATGCCTGGCTTGCGCCGTCCCGGAGCCGGGCCGATCCATCGGTAATCCGGCCGGTGACGAGGGTGTAGAACGCAAGCAGTCCGATCAGCAACAGGGCAAGGGCGGCGATGGTGAGCTGTTGTGCACGGGTTGTGGGTGTTTTTCCGGCAGCGGCGGCACGGCTTTGTGTCACGGATGGGTCCTCTCGACGAATGGTTACTCACGAGTAACCTACCGAGAGTAAACTTGAAGCTGTCGAATGGCAAGGGTCTGTTTGCCCGCGGCGGCTCCGCGCGGGCCGAAAGGCCGGCATGTCAGGGCGCGGGCGCCTGCCTCGATTTGTGCGAGCCAAGAGTCTCGGGTAAAGTAATTTCTCGTGCTGAGGCGCGCGGAGGACGGGGTGAGCCCTGAATATCCGGCCCGAAAGTATCATTGGGATATGGTGTAATTGGCAACACTACGGTTTCTGGTACCGTCATTCTAGGTTCGAGTCCTGGTATCCCAGCTCTGATTCAGTCGCAGGAATGCGTGGGAAATCAGAGGGTTTCAGACCGGTTTGCCGATTTGAAACACTCGCTGAGTGTATGAAATACTCACTTAGCTGATCGGCTGAAATGCCGGTTGGAAGCACATTGCTTCTGGAAGTGCAGGGCCCCATCGTATAGCGGCCTAGTACGCTGCCCTCTCACGGCGGTAACGCGGGTTCGAATCCCGCTGGGGTCACCAAATCCCCCGGAACCACAAGTTCCGGGGGATTTTTCGTCGTCCGATGCGCATTCCGTAAATGCTATGGCCACGGCGTGAACGCTGCCCTGAACCCAGTCAATCCATCGGGGGCGGTCATGCTGGGGTACCGGTTTGCAGCGGGCAAGAACGCCCTCAACGCCATCAGGCTGATACTTGCTGGAATGGTCATCGTTTCCCACTCGTGGTGGCTGGGTGGCTACGGAGCTGAACCTCAACCGGGCGGGGTGAAGCTGGGGAGCTGTCCGATGCATTCCTCTACTTCGTGACCAACAGTCTGTCAGCGGGCACGCGCGGTGTTGCGGCGCCCGGGATCCCGGGATCACTGGACGGCCTTCCGGATCCCGGGTCGTGGGACGGTCCCTTGTGGACGCTGTCATGGGAGATTGGCTGCTACCTGATCATCGGCGTGGTGCTCGGAATACTCCGACCGCAGCTTGCCCGGATTGCTCTGCTTGTCCCTTTTCTGGTCGGCTCTGCAATTGTGTTTGCCCTCGACGCCGGATGGGGCCCGGTGCCGACGCCTCCGGATTGGCCGTTGGTGCCAGTTCTGACATTCCTGGCAGGCTCCTTGGTGTATCTTTTTCCCGACCTTATTCCGGCAAGTCCCGCCGTTGCCGCCGTCTGTGCGGCGCTCGTCGCTGCCATCTCGGAGCTCGGTTTTGCTCCGTCGCTGGTACACCTGCCGATGTGCATTTTCCTGATGGCCGGTTCCCTCCACCTGCCGCCCGCCGGGGTGGGCTCACGCTACGACGATGCTCCTATGGCGTGTATATCTACAACGGACACACCCCGGAAGCTTCCTGAACTGGCGTGAGGATTGGCCTCCCACCCGGATGCGGCCCGTTGCCGGGGGAGCGGTTCTTGGCATCCTCCTGGCGACCGGCCAAGCAACGCGGGCCAGATGCTACGAAAGGGGGGCGGCGGCATCGCGGACCTTGATCAAGGTCCGAAGGTTCCGGGTGGTGGTGCCCGCCTTGAACCTGGCTTTGGAGGAGATCTTGCTAAAGGGGCTCTCCAGGGTTCCCCCGGCCGGCGCCAGCCAGGCCAGCGCTTCCGGTCCGAGCCGTGTCTGTTCCGCTCCGTCAAGAGCGGCTCCTGCTGATTCGAGCTCATCCAGCATCGCGGTGTCCGAGGCCAGGGTGACGTAGGTGTGCGTGCTCTTGTCGTCTTCCGGATACGGACATGCTTCCACGAGCTCCGTCAAGCGCTGGGCCGGAAGTGCCACAACCCACGCGTCGTAGCCGAAAGATTTGCGCAGGCATTCTTCGAACTGTTGCTTGACAGAGTCGGGCTCCAGCTCGCTGGTGAGGACCACATTTCCACTTGCCAGCAGGGTCTTCGCGTCCCCGAATCCCTGGGAAATGAGGGCGTCCTTGAGGTCGCCCATCCTGATGTTGATTCCACCCACGTTTATGCCGCGGAGAAAGACTGCGTAGCTGTTCATGCCGAAAGCCTAACGTCTCGGCCACAGCCGCCGGGGATGTCCCAGTGGGGCAGCCCTGGGGAGGGTCAGTCGTTGTTCTTGCGCAAGGCTTCCGTGAGGATCCGGCCGGCGTTGCAGACGACTTCGGCATGCAGGCGGCCGGGCTGGCGGGTCAGGCGTTCGATCGGCCCGGAAATGGAAACCGCGGCGATCACGCGTCCGGAAGGTCCGCGGACCGGCGCGGAAACAGAGGCGACTCCCGGCTCCCGTTCGCCGAGGCTCTGTCCCCAGCCCCGGCGTCGAACCCCTGCCAGCACGGTGGGCGTAAACCGTGCGGACTGCAGCCCTTCAAGGAGGCGGTCGTGGTCTTCCCATGCCAGGAGGACCTGGGCTGCGGAGCCTGCCTTCATGGACAGCTGGGTCCCCACGGGTATGGTGTCACGCAGGCCGATGGGCCGTTCAGCGGAAGCGACGCAAACACGCCAGTCCCCCTGCCTGCGGAAGATCTGGGCGCTCTCGCCAGTCGCGTCGCGCAACTGCATCAGGACCGGACCCGCGGATGCGATCAGGCGGTCCTCGCCCGCTGCCGATGCCAGTTCGACGAGCCTGCTGCCCAGCACAAACCTGCCCTGGATGTCCCGGCTGACCAGCCGGTGGTGGACCAGTGCCAGGGCCAGCCTGTGGACAGTGGGCCGGGCCAGTCCCGTGGCCGCAACCAGTTGCGCCAAGGTGGTAGGTCCTGCCTCAAGTGCATCAAGCACATGGGCGGCTTTATCAATGACACCGACTCCACTAGAATTGTCCATGTAATGATATTGCCGTCTCAATATCTGAGATGCAAATCTTTCCGCTGGCGTATTACACAGTTGTGCTGATTCAGTGGATCCAGCAGTCAAGCAGCAGCCAAACAGCAGTGAAGGGAGATGGCCGTGGCAAAAACACTGGCCGAGAAAGTCTGGGACGCACATGTGGTGCGCAAAGGCGACGGCGAAGGAGCCAACGCCCAGCCCGACCTTCTCTTCATTGACCTCCACCTGGTGCACGAGGTGACCTCCCCGCAGGCATTTGAAGGCTTGCGGCTTGCCGGGCGGAAGCTGCGCCGCCCTGACCTCACCATCGCCACCGAGGACCACAACACCCCGACGCTGGACATCGACAAGCCCATTGCCGACCTCACCAGCCGCACCCAGATCCAGACGCTGCGGAACAACTGCGCGGAATTCGGCGTGCGGCTTCATTCCCTCGGTGACGCCGAACAGGGGATTGTGCACGTGGTCGGGCCCCAGCTTGGCCTCACCCAGCCCGGCATGACCGTGGTGTGCGGGGACTCGCACACCTCCACGCACGGCGCCTTCGGTGCACTGGCGATGGGTATCGGCACCTCCGAGGTGGAGCACGTCATGGCCACCCAGACCGTGTCCCTGAAGCCGTTCAAGACCATGGCCATCAACGTCGAGGGCGCGCTGCGTCCCGGTGTCTCGGCCAAGGACATCATCCTGGCCGTGATCGCCAAGATTGGCACCGGCGGCGGCCAGGGGTACGTCCTGGAATACCGCGGCTCCGCCATTCGCGCGCTGTCCATGGAAGCCCGGATGACCATCTGCAACATGTCCATCGAGGCCGGGGCGCGGGCAGGGCTGGTGGCGCCTGACCAGACCACGTACGACTACATGTACGGCCGCCCGCACGCGCCCCAGGGTGCCAGTTGGGACGCCGCCGTCGAGTACTGGAACACCCTCCGCACCGACGACGACGCCACCTTCGATGTCGAAGTGGACCTTGACGCCGACACCCTGGAGCCGTTCGTCACGTGGGGCACCAATCCGGGCCAGGGTGTTTCCCTTTCTTCGAAGGTTCCCTCCCCGGATGACTTCGGCGACGAAAACGCCAAGGCCGCCGCCGAGCGCGCCCTGCAGTACATGGGACTGAAGGCCGGAACGCCCATGAAGGAGATCCGGGTGGACACCGTCTTCCTGGGCTCGTGCACCAACTCACGCATGGAGGACCTCCGGGCCGCGGCGGACATCATCCGCGGACGCCGCAAGGACCCAAATATCCGGATGCTGGTGGTACCAGGCTCGGCCCGCGTACGGCTGGAAGCCGAGGCTGAAGGCCTGGACAAGGTCTTCAAGGACTTCGGCGCTGAATGGCGCTTCGCCGGCTGCTCAATGTGCCTGGGCATGAACCCGGACCAACTGGAGGTAGGGGAGCGCTGCGCCTCCACCTCAAACCGCAACTTCGAGGGACGCCAGGGCAAGGGCGGGCGCACCCACCTCGTTTCGCCGGTGGTCGCAGCCGCCACCGCGATCCGCGGCACGCTAAGTTCGCCGTCGGACCTTGATCCGGCACCCGAATCCGCCGCCGTCCGCACCCACGCAGCCTAGGAGACGCCATGGAAAAGTTCACCACCCACACCGGCATCGGCGTTCCGCTGCGCCAGAGCAACGTCGACACTGACCAGATCATCCCCGCCGTCTACCTCAAGCGCATCACTCGTACCGGCTTCGAGGACGCGCTGTTTTCCGCCTGGCGCAAGGACCCGTCGTTCATCCTGAACCAGGCCCCCTTCAATGCCGGTTCCGTGCTGGTTGCCGGGCCGGACTTCGGCACCGGCTCCTCCAGGGAGCACGCCGTCTGGGCCCTGAAGGACTACGGCTTCAAGACCGTCCTGTCCTCCCGCTTCGCCGATATCTTCCGCGGCAACTCAGGCAAGCAGGGGCTGCTGGCAGCCGAGCTGGCCCAAGATGACATCGAACTGATCTGGAAAGAGCTGGAGAACGCCCCGGGCACGGAAGTTACGGTGGATCTGGTCTCCAAGACTGCGATCTGCGGCAACATCGTGGCACCATTCGAGATTGATGACTATACGCGCTGGCGCCTGCTGGAAGGCCTGGACGATATCGGCCTGACGCTCCAGCACGAAGCGGACATCACAGCGTACGAGGCCACCCGTCCGGCGTTTATGCCCACAACGCTCCCGGCCCGCCTCTCGTGAACAGCCTGTCCTGAACATCTTCCCCGTACACGCCTGTCCTGGCGGCTCGACCGATCGGACGCTCCGCCGTATTTCGGTTCGGTAACACGACCTCCTATGCTTAGCTGGAGCCTTTGCAAGGATTTTGGGGCGAGTAATCGTAAGGAAACCGGTATATGAGTAGTGTTCTGACAATCCGCGGCGGAGTCCCGCTCACGGGCCGCGTCACCGTCCGTGGGGCCAAGAATCTGGTCCCCAAGGCCATGGTGGCCGCGTTGCTGGGAAACGAACCATCGGTTTTGCGGAACGTCCCCGAAATCAAGGACGTGGAGGTGGTCACGTCGCTCCTGCAGCTGCATGGCGTGACTGTGGTCAAGGATCCGGTCAACGGGGACCTCACGCTGGATCCCAAGGCGGCCAAGACGGCTCCGAGCACAGCCATTGATGCGCATGCCGGTGATTCCCGGATCCCCATCCTCCTGTGCGGTCCGTTGATCCACGCCATCGGCGAAGCCTTCATCCCGGATCTGGGCGGCTGCAAGATCGGCGACCGGCCCATCGATTACCACCTGGATGTCCTGCGACAGTTCGGCGCCGTGGTGGAAAAGCGCCCCGGCGGCATCCACATTTCGGCGCCTAAAGGTTTGCACGGGGCCAAGATCTCCTTGCCTTATCCTTCGGTCGGCGCCACCGAACAGGTCCTGCTGAGCGCCACCCGCGCCGACGGCATCACCGAACTCTCCGGAGCGGCCACCGAGCCCGAGATCATCGACCTCATCGCGGTACTGCAGAAGATGGGCGCCATTATCAGCGTCCAGACGGACAGGACCATCCGCATCGAAGGCGTCCGGGACCTGGGCGGCTATAACCACAGGGCCCTGTCGGACCGCAATGAATCGGCCTCGTGGGCCTCAGCCGCACTGGTGACGCGCGGGGACATCTTCGTTGAAGGCGCCTCGCAGCGGGACATGATGACGTTCCTGAACACCTACCGCAAGGTGGGCGGCGGCATGGACATCGGCGAGGACGGCATCCGCTTCTACCACCGCGGCGGCAAACTCAACCCGCTGGTCCTGGAGACAGACGTGCACCCGGGCTTCATGACCGACTGGCAGCAGCCGCTGGTGGTGGCGCTGACCCAGGCCGAAGGTGTCTCGATCGTGCACGAGACCGTCTACGAGAACCGGTTCGGCTTCACCGACGCCCTGATCAGGATGGGTGCCAGCATCCAGGTTCACCGCGAATGCCTGGGCAGCGTGCCGTGCCGGTTCGGCCAGCGCAACTTCCTTCATTCGGCCGTGATCTCCGGACCCACCCAGCTCAAGGGCACCGATATCGACGTCCCGGACCTGCGTGGCGGGTTCAGCCACCTCATCGCCGCGCTGGCTGCCACGGGCACGTCCAGGGTCACCGGGATTGACATCATCAACCGGGGCTATGAGCGGTTCACTGAAAAGCTGGCCGGGCTCGGCGCCGATTTCGACATCACCGCAACAAAGTAGCGGTGCGCACGTGAAGGAAACGGCCAAGAGCCAGGCCACGTTTGTGGTCATCGCTGCCATAGCGCGCAGCCTGCTGAACATCATGATGAACAAGAAATGGGAGGGCACCGAAAAGCTGCCCGCAGGGGGCTTCATCGCGGCTCCCAACCATTGCACCGAAATCGATCCCCTCATCGTGGGACACATGCTGTACAACCAGAAGCGGGCCCCCCACTTCCTGGCCAAGGCCGGGCTGTTCAAGGTCCCCGTGCTGGGCTGGATACTGCGGGCCACCCGGCAGATTCCGGTGGAACGTTCGACGGCGGGAGCCAACCGCTCGCTGCAGCTCGCCCAGGAGATCGTGGCCGACGGCGGTGCCATCATCATCTATCCCGAAGGAACCCTCACCCGCGATCCCGACCTGTGGCCCATGAAGGGCCACACGGGCGCGGCCAGGCTTGCCTTGGAAGGCGGAATCCCGGTGGTGCCGGTCGCGCACTGGGGCGCGCACGAAGTCTTTCCCCGCTATGCCAAGCGCTTCCACCTCTTCCCGCGCAAGACATCACGCGTGGTGGTGGGGGATCCCGTGGACCTTAGCGCCTTTGCCGGCCGGCCCCTGGACAAGGCGACACTGGCAGCCGCAACCGATGCCATCATGGATGCCATCACCGCACTGCTGGCGGGCATCAGGGGCGAGGAAGCGCCCGCCGAGCGGTGGGATCCTGCCAAACACAGCCAGGCCAAACACGGACGCTTCGTGGAGCGCGGCCAGCAGACGCCAAACGGCGAGGCGGGCTCCCCGTGACGGCCGACGGCCGCCGCCTGGGCTCGGCCCGGTCCGTTGCCGTCCTCGGCGCCGGATCCTGGGGGACCACGTTCGCCAAGATCCTCGCCGACGCGGCCAGAGCATCCGGAGACGAGCGGAGCATCAGGCTATGGGGCAGGCGCAGCGAGGTGGTGGAAGAAATCAACAGCATCCACCGCAACTTCCAGTACTTGAAGGACACTCCGTTGCCGTCGAGCATCACCGCGTCCACAATCGTCCGGGAAGTGCTGGCGGGAGCCGACCTTGTGGTCCTGGCTGTGCCCGCCCAGTCCCTGCGGCTCCAGCTGCGGGAGTGGAAGCCGATGATTGCTCCGGACGCCATGGTGTTGTCCCTCATGAAGGGCCTGGAACTCAACACTGATGCGCGGATGAGTGAAGTCATCAGCGAGGAACTAGGCATCCCCGCGGACCGTATTGCGGTCGTCTCGGGCCCGAACCTTGCCCTGGAGATAGCCCGCGAGGAGCCCACGGCGTCGGTCGTGGCCTGCGCGGATTCAGCCGCGGCCGGCTGGATCGCCAGGAGCTGCACAGCTCCCTACTTCCGTCCCTACACCACCGCAGACGTCGTCGGCGTCGAGATCGGCGGCATCGTCAAGAACGTCATCGCGCTGGCCGTGGGCATCTGCGAGGGCAAGCAGATGGGGGACAACACCAAGGCCTCCGTGATCACCAGGGGACTGGCTGAAACGTCCAGGCTGGCGCTGGCACTGGGCGGAGAAGCCCGGACGATGGCAGGGCTGGCCGGCCTCGGCGACCTCGTGGCAACCTGCTCCTCCCCGCTGTCCCGAAACCATACGGCAGGACGGCTGCTGGGCGAGGGCCTCACCCTGGACGAGGTGGCACAGAAGATGACCCAGACCGCAGAGGGTATCAAATCCGGGCAGGCCGTGCACGAGCTCGCCGGGAAGCTGGGCGTGGAAATGCCCATCACGGCCGCCGTTGTTGCCGTGCTGGCAGGGAAGCTCTCCGTTGACCAACTGGGGCCGCTGCTGCTGGCCCGGGACCTGAAACCTGAAGGCGATTACTGACGATGTCCAAAGACAACCCGACCGCACCGGACGCGGCCCCTGAGGCCAAACCACGGGTGGCTGTACTTTTTGGCGGCCGGTCCAGCGAGCATTCCGTAAGCTGTGTGACGGCCGCCGGTGTGCTCGGCGCCATCAACAAAGACAAATACGACGTCATTCCCATCGGCATCGCGAAGTCGGGACAGTGGGTGCTCGCGGCCGGAGACACAGCCCGGTGGTCACTGTCCGCTTCGTCGCTGCCGGAAGTACCGCCGTCGCCGGAAACGGTGACCCTGGTCGAAATCGGCGGTCAGCACCAGCTGATTGTGGCCTCCCCCAACGCGATCCCGCAGGAACTCGGAAGCGTTGACGTGGTCTTCCCGCTGCTGCATGGGCCCTTCGGTGAAGACGGCACCATCCAGGGGCTCCTGGAGCTGTCCGACACGCGCTACGTTGGCGCCGGGGTGCTCGCCTCTGCCGTGGGCATGGACAAGCACTACATGAAGGTGGTGTTCGAAGCTGCCGGCCTCCATGTGGGGCCCTATATCGTCGTTACGGACCGGCAGTGGCTCAAGGACGCGGAATCTGTCCGCAAGCAGGTGGACCGGCTCGGCTTCCCCGTGTTCGTCAAGCCGGCCCGGGCCGGATCATCCATGGGCATCTCCAAAGTGGACTCGCTGGACGCGCTCGACGCGGCAGTTGAGGAAGCCCGCCGCCACGACCTCAAGCTCGTGATCGAGGCCGGCATCGAAGGCCGCGAGATCGAATGCGCGGTCCTGGAAGGCCGGGGGACCGACGCGCCCCGCACCTCCATGCCGGGTGAAATCTCCGTGGCCGGCGGCGGCCATGACTTCTATGACTTCAACGCGAAATACGTCGAGGACGATGCCGCCGATCTGAGCTGTCCCGCCGACATCCCGGAGGAGGCCACCACCCGGGTTCGGGAGCTCGCGGCTGCTGCCTTTGACGCGGTGGGAGCCGAAGGCCTGAGCCGCGTTGACTTCTTCTACACGCCCGCTGGCGAGCTGATCATCAACGAAATCAACACCATGCCCGGATTTACGCCGAAGAGCATGTATCCGCAGATGTGGGCGGCGTCCGGGCTGGGGTATGCAGACCTGATCGACGAACTGATCTACCTTGCGCTGCACCGGAAGACGGGCCTGCGCTAGTCCCCACCGGCACCCTAACCTCGCTCCGCTTCGGCCAGGCCCTATGGGCTGCCGGGCAGGTTTTGCAGGTCTTCCTGGCCCACGCAGTTCCGGGTGGACGGGATCTTTGCCGCCGGGGCGGAAAGATCGGCCAGGACAGTGGCGGAACTGATCTTGTCCGGGTCCAGAAGGATTTCCGTGGCGGGATCGCGTCCAAACGTGGTCAGCGTCCACACCGGGTCTCCCTCCTTGATGACCCAGTCAACGCCGTTCACGCTGACGCAGCGGTCCGTCGTCGGTCCCGGAACGTTCACGCCGCAGCGAAGGACCACCCGGGACGGATCGCCCCAGGCTGCGGTGGCCTGACTGTTGGTCTTCCGCAGGACCGCGTCGCCGATCGCGTCCGGGAGGGCCACCATCATGGGGGCGCAGGCCGGGTTGGCTGCATCCTTCGCCGCTGTCACGTCCACCACGGGGGAACAGGCGCTCAGGGCCGCGGCCGCCAGCCCACCGGTGAGCAGGATCCTGGACAAGCTGCCGATCCTGGACAGGCTGCCAATTCTGGAGAGGCTGCCGATTCCGGACAGGCGGTCAGGCAGGGGCGACTGGGGGCGGTGCATGCATCCAGCCTATCGCCGTGCAGGAAGGTGCCCGGACGGCCCGGGGCCTGGATCAGCATTGTCAGTCCAGGGCGGTAGCGTAGTGGCGTGCCTGAAAATCCCCTGACCGTAGCCGGTCTGTCCGAATCCGAACTGCTGGCCCGGATCTTTCCGCGCCTGGAAATGGACGGCCGGCATGCGGCCGCGACGCTTCTGGGGCCCGGGGACGACGCCGCCATCGTCTCTGCTCCCGACGGCCGGGCCGTCATCAGCATCGATACGCAGGTGCAGGACCAGGACTTCCGGCTGCGATGGACCAATGGGTACCGTACTACCGGTTTTGACGTGGGATGGAAGGCTGCGGCGCAGAACCTCAGCGACATCAATGCCATGGGTGCCACCGCCACCTCCATGGTGGTCAGCCTCACCTTGCCGCCGGATACCCGGATCGGCTGGGTGGAGGACCTTGCCGACGGCCTCGCTGCCGGCATCCGGGAACTTGGTGCCTCGGAATGCTCCGTGGCGGGCGGAGACCTTGGCCGGGGCAGGGAAATTTCGGTCACGGTAGCGGTCCTGGGCACGCTCAACGGGGGGCAAGCCGTCCTTCGCTCGGGTGCCCGTGCCGGCGATGTCCTGGCCCTCGCCGGCACGGTGGGCAAGGCTGCTGCCGGGCTGGCGCTCCTGGAATCGGACGCGGAACTCCGTTCCCTCACCCCGAAGCAGCGGGCGCTGCTGGACGTCCAGTGCCGGCCCCAGCCACCCCTGTGGGCCGGACCGCTGGCCCGGGCTGCAGGAGCCACGGCCATGATGGATATTTCCGATGGCCTGGTCCGGGACGGAACACGGTTGGCCCGCGCCAGCGGTGTCCTCCTCGACCTGGACCCCCGCCGGCTGGGACCTTTGGGGCAATGCCTGGAACCGGCGTCGGACCTGCTGGGCATGGACCCGCTAGTGTGGGTGCTGGCCGGGGGAGAGGACCACGGGCTCCTGGCCACATTCCCGCCCGGCATGCAGCTGCCTTCCGGATTCACTGCGATAGGCTCAGTACAAGCCTTGGGAACCACCGAAAACCCGGGCGTCCAAATTGCGGGCCGGGCCGCTGGCACCGGGGGATGGGATCACTTTGCAGACTAAGGTTGCCGCCAACGCGCAAGCCATGAAGCGGTGGTTGAGTAAGGCTGAAACGGCTATTGGCAACCACAGCGACCGCCTGAATGCCATCAACATCTTCCCCGTCGCGGACGGCGATACCGGCACGAACCTCTACCTCACTGTCCGTGCCGCAGCCCGCGCCCTCCACGGCGCAGGGCAGGGCAGCCCCGGGCATCCGGACCATGGCCACCACGACGTCGGAGCGGTCCTGGCCCAGGCGGGCCAGGCTGCCATGGAACAGGCACGCGGAAATTCCGGAACCCTGTTCTCCGTCTTCCTGTGCGCCGCAGCCGAGCCGCTGGCCGGCCACGCCCGCCTGACCTCCACGCTCCTGGCTGCCGCCCTGAACCGGGCCCAGATCCGCGCCTGGTCCGCCTTAAGCGACCCCGTGCCCGGAACCATGCTCTCGGTCATGGAAGCGGCAGCCCGTGCTGCGGCAGCCGTGGATGCCGGGCAGAACGGCGACGACAGCAACCACGCCCTCGGGCTGGCGCTGGACGCCGCCGTTGAGGCTGCACTGGCAGCGGTGATCCGCACCGAAGTCCAGCTCGATGCCCTCCAGGCCGCGCACGTAGTCGATGCCGGCGGCGTTGGTATGCTCCTGATCCTCGACTGCCTCCGCTCAGCTGTCCTGGGGGAGGAACTGCAGAGCGAACTACTGGACGGGCTGCACGGCTTCGACGTCCAGGACCCGCACATCCACAAGGACATGCCCGACGACGACGGCGTGGAAGTCATGTGCACCATCAGCCTTTCGCCCCTGAATGCGGCCACCCTCCGGCAGCGGCTGGATGAAATTGGCGAATCCGTCATCATGAGCCAGGTAGGGACTGCCTCTGATTCGGACGGCAACTACCGCTGGCGGGTCCACGTGCACGTCCCTGACGCAGACCCTGCCGTCCGGGTCATCCGTTCCCTCGGTGACCCCACCCACCTGACGGTCAGCGAGCTTGCCCTTCCCCGTGACCCCCAAATTGACCCGGTGAACTCCAATGGGCATGAGCGCTGAACTTGACCTGGGGCTCGAACGCCGGATCGGCAAGCGGTCCGCTGCAGTCATAGAGAAGCATCTCGGGATCACCACGGTGGGCGGACTGCTGAACTACTTCCCTCGCCGGTACCTGAACAGGGGCGAATTGACGCCCATCAGCGAGGTCCCCCTGGACGAGGAAGTGACCCTTGTCGCCCGGGTCGTGTCAAACAGTACCCGCTCCATGCGGGCGCGCCGCGGAACCATCACCGACGTCGTGATTTCCGATGACGACGGGACGACGGGCCTCAGGCTGGTGGGCGGCAGGGATTACCGCGGCAAGGTGCCCGGAACTCTCAAGATCAGCTTCTTCAACGGATACCGGGCAAAAGCGGAACTGCTGCAAGGACGCAGGGCGTTGTTCTCCGGTAAAGTCACGCGGTTTGGTGGTTCCCTGGGGCTCACCAACCCCGATTTCCTCCTCCTGGACGAAGACCCTTTCACCCAGGGAAAGGACCCGGAACAGCTGGCAGCAATGCCCATCCCGGTCTATCCCGCCACAGCCAAGCTCACCAGTTGGTCCATCCAGAAGGTCATCGCCACGCTCCTGGAAACAGTGGACCTGGACACGCTTCCCGATCCGATTCCCGCCGCGGTTTCGCTACGCGAGAAGTTCCTGCCCATGTCCGAGGCCTACCGCCTCATTCACGCGCCGGAGACGCCCACCGACTGGCAGCGTGCCAGGGACCGCTTCCGGTACCAGGAGGCCCTGGTGCTGCAGGCCGCTCTGGCACGGCGCCGTGCCCAGCTTGCCGCCGAGGAAGCCACCGCCAGGCGCCCGGCAGCGGACGGGCTGCTGGCGGCCTTCGACCGGCAGCTCCCGTTCACCCTCACGGCCGGCCAGGTGGCCGTCGGCAAGACACTCTCAGCGGAACTGGGACAGGACACTCCCATGAACCGCCTCCTTCAGGGCGAAGTGGGTTCGGGGAAGACCGTCGTGGCGCTCCGGGCCATGCTGCAGGTGGTGGATGCCGGCGGGCAGGCCGCGCTGCTGGCGCCCACCGAAGTCCTCGCTGCCCAGCATTTCGAATCGCTCCGGCGAACGCTGGGGCCCCTGTCACGCGATCCCATGCTGTCCCGGGACGGGCTGCTGGCCGGACTGGGCGGGGATGGCGTGCAGGTCACGCTGCTGACGGGGTCCATGCCCGCTGCGGGCCGGAAACAGGCCATGCTGGATGCTGCCTCCGGGACGGCCGGGATCGTGATCGGAACCCACGCCCTGCTCAGCGACAACGTGTCCTTTCATGATCTCGGCCTCATCGTGGTGGACGAGCAGCACCGCTTCGGCGTGGAGCAGCGCGATGTCCTGAGATCCAAGGCCAGCAAGCCCCCCCATCTGCTCGTCATGACCGCCACACCCATTCCACGGACCGTTGCCATGACGGTCTTCGGCGATCTCGAAACGTCCGTGCTGGACGAACTTCCTGCGGGCCGGGCACCTATTTCCACCCATGTGGTGGGACTGGCCGAGAACCCCGGCTGGGCGGGGCGCATCTGGTCCCGTTCCCGCGAAGAGATCGACGCCGGGCACCAGGTCTACGTCGTGTGCCCCCGAATCGGAACGGACGACGACGGCGACTTCAGTCCGGGCGAAGCGGAACCGGCCCCTGCGGACCTGGAAGGCGACGCCGCAGCCCGGGAGCTCGCGTCCGTGATCGCCGTCGTCGAACATCTGCAGCAGGAACCGTCCCTGGCCGGCATCCCCCTGGCGCCGCTGCATGGACGGCAGGACCCGGCGGTGAAGTCGGCCGCCATGGCCGACTTCACGGCGAACCGGACCAAACTGCTGGTCTCCACCACAGTCATCGAGGTGGGCGTCGATGTCCATAACGCCACCCTGATGGTCATCCTCGATGCCGACAGGTTCGGAATTTCCCAGCTGCACCAGCTGCGGGGCCGTGTCGGCCGGGGCGGCCTGCCTGGCACCTGCCTGCTGGTCACCACGCTGGAACCGGGCCATCCGAGCCGGCGGCGGCTGGATGCAGTAGCATCCACGACTGACGGATTTGAACTGTCCCAGGAGGACCTGAAGCTCAGGCGCGAGGGGGACATCCTGGGCGCTTCGCAGTCCGGTGGCCGTTCCACCCTGAAACTGCTTCGGGTGTTGGAACACGAGGACATCATCGTCCGGGCCAGGCAGGACGCCCAGGACATCGTCGGCCGGGACCCGCTGCTGGCACGCCATCCGCGGCTGGCTGAGGCTATCGACGAGTACCTGAACCCCGAGAAGGAGGCGTTCCTTGAACGCGGATAATGTGGCAGCGCGCGGAGCTGTGCGGACAGGCGGAGCTGCTGGAGTGCCGGGCCGGACAGACGGAACGGCTCCGGCGCCGGGCCGGACAGGCATGGTCCGGCGATGAGCCGCATTATTGCAGGAGCGGCCGGCGGCACTCCGCTGGCGAATGTTCCGGGCAGCCTCACACGGCCCACCACCGACCGGGTGAAGGAAGCACTGTTCTCCCGCCTCGACGCATTCGGCGTCATTGCCGGTTCGCGTGTCCTGGACCTCTACGCAGGATCGGGATCGCTGGGGGTGGAAAGCGGCAGCAGGGGTGCGGGCGCCGTCGACCTTGTGGAGTTCGACGCCAAGGCAAGCGCCGTCTGCCAGCGGAACGCGGACCTGATCAACGGGGTGGTGGGACGCAAGGCGGTGACCGTCCACCGCTCAAGGGTGGAGTCTTTCCTCGAGCGCGCCGCGGACGGTGCGCAGTGGGACGTGGTTTTCCTGGATCCGCCGTATCCGCTGGACGAACCTGCCCTGTCTGCGGTCCTGGACAAGCTCTCCGCCCACCTGGCGCCGTCCGCGGTGGTGGTTGTCGAACGCTCATCCCGTTCACCGGAACCAGAATGGCCGGAGGGCATGGAACGCTTTGCGGAGCGGAAGTACGGGGAAACCCGGCTGTGGTTCGCTGAACCCTCGGTGCCTGACGCGATCGAGGAGGAGGCAGTCATCGACGACGAGGGTCAGGCAGGCACCTGAGGTCAGCCGGCCAGGGCGTCCAGGTCCACACCTGTCAGCACCTTTGCCGGATGCGGGCCCCGAGCCGTCAGTTCGGCCGTCCATTCACCTGGCCAGGGGGTCTGTGTTCCGGCGAGGATGATGTTGCCGGGGTAGCGGCCCGCAAACATTCTGGCTTCCGCGAAGGCTGCGACATCAGTCATGGCCCGCCGCATCGCGGTGACCTGGCTCCGCACCAGGGTGAGGCCGGGCTCGTCACCGACATTCACTATCAGCAGTCCCTCCGCCGTCAGGTGCGCCCGGGCCTCCTGGTAGAACCCCGTGCTGGCGATGTGTTCCGGAGCCTCCGGGCCGGAGAAGATGTCCAGGATCACGACGTCGAACCGCAGTTCCGGATCCAGTTCGGTCAGTGCCCCGCGGGCGTCGCCGATGATGGTGTGCAGGTCCGTTCCCTCGGGGAGGGGAAGTTGCTGCAGTACAAAATCCAGCAGCTCGCGCTCCAGCTCCACTGCATACTGGATGGAGCCTGGCCGGGTGGCCTGGATGTAGCGGGCCAGGGTCAGTGCACCCGCGCCGAGGTGGAGCGCTGTGACGGGCCTGCCCGCGGGCGCTGCGAGGTCCACCAGGTGGCCGATCCTGCGCAGATATTCGTAGTAGATCTCATCGGGCCGGGAGAGGTTCACATGGGACTGTTCAGCCCCGCCGATGCTCAGGACGAAGGCGCCGTCCGTGAAGGCATCCGGCTCGATTGATGCATGCTGACCCGTGGTTCTCAGGAACCGGGTGCGTCCGCTGCCGGCCTCCGGCATCAGAGCCTTCCGCCGAGGGTGGCCAGCCGTGCGGCCGCCTCTTCCAGGACCTCCACTTTCTTGCAGAACGCGAACCGGAGCAGGCTGCGCGTCCTGTCGGCGCCCTCCGGATGGCAGAAGACGGGGACAGGGATGGCCGCCACTCCCACCAGCGCAGGCAGTCTCCGGGCCAGGTCTACGGCGTCGACGACGCCCAGCGGTGCCGTGTCCACGTTCACAAAGTAAGTCCCCAGCGGCGTGAACACATCAAACCCCGCCGCGCGGAGTCCTTCGCTGAGTATGTCGCGCTTGAGCCGGAGGGTGTCAGAGATGCCTTGGTAGAACTCATCTGGAAGCGCCAGGCCGGCGGCGATGGCCGCCTGGAACGGCGTCCCGGAGCTGTAGGTGAGGAATTGCTTCACCGTGCGGATGGCGGCCACCAGTTCCTCCGGGCCGGTCAGCCAGCCGATCTTCCAGCCGGTGAAGGAAAAGGTCTTTCCCGCCGAGGAGATGGTGATGGTCCGCTCCGCGGCCCCGGGCAGGGTGGCGACCGGGATATGGCTGACGCCGAAGGTGAGGTGTTCGTACACTTCATCGGTGATGATCAGGCAGTCGTGCTTCCGCGCAAGTTCGACGACGCGTTCAAGAACCGGGCGCGGGAAAACCGCCCCGGTGGGATTGTGTGGGTTGTTCAGGAGCACTATCCGCGTGCGATCGCTGAAGGCAGCGCCGAGGGCGTCCATGTCCGGATAGAACTCCGGCGCCAGCAACGGTACCGTGACATGCGTGGCACCGGAGAGCCCAATAACAGCCCCGTAGGAGTCATAGAACGGCTCGAAGGTCAGCACCTCATCGCCGGGACCGGCAAACGCCAGCAAAGCTGCCGCGATGCCTTCCGTGGCGCCGGTGGTGACCAGGACTTGGGTCTGCGGGTCCGGGGCGAGGCCGTAGAAACGCTGCTGGTGGGCGGATACAGCCTCCCGCAGTTCAAGGATGCCCTTGCCCGGTGCGTACTGGTTGGCGCCCGCCGCTATGGCGGCCTGCGCGGCGGCCTTGATTTCCGCCGGTCCGTCCTCATCCGGGAAACCCTGGCCCAGGTTGATTGCACCTGTCTGCAGGGCAAGCGTTGTCATCTCTTCAAAGATGGTGACGCCCAGCCCGCCGTCCCGCCCCAGCAGGTTGGCACCGACGGCTGCCCGCTGCCAGGGCTCCGGCGCCGCGGCCTTGAAGAGTTCCCTCGGTGGATGCATCCAGTCATGGTATCCCGCCTGCCGGATGAGGTAGGTTCGGAGCATGAGACGCGCTGTCTGCCCCGGATCCTTCGACCCCATCCACAACGGCCATCTCGAGGTTATTGCACGGGCCGCCGGCCTGTTTGATGAAGTCATTGTCGCCGTTTCCACGAACTACGCCAAGAAGTACATGTTCAGCCTCGGGGACCGGATCGACATGGCCCGTGAAACCCTGGCATCGTTGAAAGGGATCGTGGTGGAGCCGGTGGGCGAGGGCCTCCTGGCCGAGTATTGCCGCCACAGGGGAGTTTCCGCCATCGTGAAGGGCCTGCGGTCCTCGTCCGATTTTGATTACGAACTTCCCATGGCCACGATGAACCGTCAGCTGAGCGGGGTGGAAACAGTGTTCCTTCCCGCCGAGGCCCACTACCTGCACCTGTCCTCCACCCTCATCAAGGAAGTAGCGGACCTGGGCGGCAGCGTCTCGGATTACGTGCCGCGCTCGGTGCAAAAGAGGCTCCTGGCCGGCGGGCCTTCCACGGATCAGCACCTGAGGGGGTAGGCTGGTCCGGTACTTCGGCGGCCTTCCTTAGCCTGGTTTGAGTCCTTAAGGCTCTTCAGGCTAAGATGATACGTCGGTCATATGTTCAACAGGAGTTCTCATTAAACGAGATGCTAGTTCGCCCTTGACGTTCGACGTCAAGGACCTTGGGCGCAGCCCGGGAAGCATGCGGACACTGACAGAACATGTACCCGCACCAAGTGATCTTGGTGTGGCGCTCATTGGCGTGCAGGAAGGCTCGGATGTCGGGCTGGACCTGCGGCTGGAGGCCGTACACGAAGGAATTCTGGTATCAGGAACTGCGTCCGTCGAAGTAACCGGCGAATGCGGACGATGCCTGGATCCCCTTGCGTATGACCTTGAGGTCGATGTGCAAGAACTTTTCTTCTACGAGGATGCTGAATTCTCGGATGAGGAAGACGAAGAAGAGCAATGTCGAGTCGAGCACGATCTGATCGATCTTGAGCCGGTGTTGCGGGACGCAGTTGTAACCATGCTGCCGTTCCAGCCGGTGTGCCGGGAAGACTGCCAGGGCCTTTGCTCCGAATGTGGAGTACGCCTGGAAGACGAGCCGGGGCATCACCACGAGGTCCTGGATCCTCGCTGGGCTGCCCTAGCTGACTTGGCTAAGCCTGACCGGCAAAACTGATTTGTAAGTGTTTGTCTAGAGAGAAATGAGTTAGCCGTGGCTGTCCCGAAGCGGAAAATGTCTCGCTCGAATACCCGCGCCCGCCGCTCCCAGTGGAAGGCAACTGCCCCCCACCTGGTGAAGACCGTCGAGAACGGCCAGGTCACGTACAGCCTGCCGCACCAGGCAAAGGTCGTTACCGACTCGGCTGGCACTGCGCTGTTCCTTGAGTACAAGGGACGCAAGGTCGCAGACGTCTAATCGGCCATTCAGGCTGACATGATGTCTTCAACTGAAGAGCTTCTGAAGCGTCTCGGTGTCTCTATTGACGCCGGGACGCTTCGTCTTGCGCTCACACACCGTTCCTACGCCTACGAAAACGGCGGCATCCCCACCAACGAGCGGCTGGAATTCCTGGGCGACTCCATCCTGGGATTCTCCGTGACGGATGCCCTCTACCGGGACAACCCCACCCTGCCCGAAGGGGACCTGGCGAAACGCCGCTCGGCAGTGGTCAGCACCCGGGCCCTTGCCGGCATCGGCCGCAGCCTGGGCATCGGCGACTACATCTACCTCGGGCAGGGCGAAAAGCTCACCGAGGGCAAGAACAAGGCCTCAATCCTGGCGGACACCATGGAAGCACTGATCGGTGCCACCTACGTCTCCAACGACATCGAGACCGCCCGGCAGCTGGTGATGCGACTGATCGGCCCCCTCCTGAAGGACGCCGCCGCACTGGGAGCGGGAACAGACTGGAAGACCAGCATCCAGGAGCTGGCAGCGAGCCGGCAGCTCGGCAGCATCCACTACGCGGTTCAGGGGTCCGGGCCGGATCACGCCCGCACGTTTACAGCGGTGCTGGAAATCGGCGGCACAGCGTATGGCAAGGGATCCGGGCACTCCAAGAAGGAAGCGGAGCAGGAAGCTGCCGCTGACGCATGGCGGGCGCTTTCCGGGCCGGCCGCATCCTTTCGGATGGCCGGTTCCGCCGATTCTGCCGTAACCCTCTAGGCTGTTGTGCCGGAACTCCCTGAGGTGGAGGTTGTCCGCCGCGGGCTTGTGAGCTGGGTCCGGGGCCGGACCATCGGCGCAGTGGATGTATTGGACCAGCGATCCATCCGCCGTCATGCGCTCGGCGTTGAGGACTTCATCGGCAACCTCGTTGGCACGACGGTGACGGACGTCGTCCGCCGGGGGAAGTTCCTGTGGATGCCGCTGCACGTCTCCCCAACGGCAACTGACGGCACTGACGCCGGCGGACGTCCCGCCGTCGCGCTCATGGCCCATCTGGGCATGAGCGGCCAGCTCCTGATGCAGGACAGCAGCGTGCCGGACGAGAAGCACCTCAAAGTCAGGCTGCGCCTGAGCGCGCGGGACGGCATGCCCGAACAGCTCCGGTTTGTGGACCAGCGCATTTTCGGCGGGCTGTTTGTCACCTCGCTGATCCCCACGGACGACGGCGGCCCCGGCGGCCTGGCCGAATCCCCCCTGCCGCTGATCGCCGAGGAAGCGTCACACATCGCCAGGGATCCTTTGGACCCGTCGTTTTCCTTTGCATTGTTTTACCGCCGGCTGCGGAAGCGGAAGACGGGCCTTAAACGCGCATTGCTGGACCAGGGCCTGGTATCCGGCATCGGAAACATCTACGCAGACGAAGCCCTGTGGAGGGCGAAGCTGCACTACGCCAGGCCCACCGACACCTTGCGCCGGGCGGAGGCGGCGAGGGTCCTGGACTCGGCCCGGGAAGTCATGCTCGACGCCCTGGCCGCCGGC
The DNA here is from genome assembly GCA_036565085.1 of Arthrobacter sp. Taxonomy (GTDB): domain Bacteria; phylum Actinomycetota; class Actinomycetes; order Actinomycetales; family Micrococcaceae; genus Arthrobacter. The sequence continues at coordinate 23,844 of DATCNU010000162.1, read as the reverse complement.
GGGACGAGCTTCGACGCGCTCTACGTGAACGTCAACGGCGCCTCGGGATACTTCGACCGTTCGCTCAATGCCTACGGCCGGGAAGGGCTGCCCTGCCCCCGTTGCGCCGCGGCGGGAATCGACTCAACCATCCGCCGTGAGCAATTCATGAACCGTTCCTCCTACTTCTGTCCGGTCTGCCAGCCGAGGCCACGGAACGGGCGCTGGTAATCCGGGGAATTCCATCCGGCACGCAGTAGATTTGGGGCAGCAGAGCACCCGCTTAAGCCACTCAGGAGATCCGAAACACCTTGCACCTCAAAAGCCTGACCGTCCGGGGGTTCAAGTCGTTTGCGTCCGCCACGACCTTCGATTTTGAGCCCGGCATCACCGCCGTGGTGGGGCCGAACGGCTCGGGGAAGTCCAACGTGGTGGATGCCCTCGCCTGGGTGATGGGGGAGCAGGGTGCCAAAACGCTCCGCGGCGGCAAGATGGAAGACGTCATTTTCGCGGGAACGTCCGGCCGTGCACCGCTTGGCCGGGCACACGTCTCCCTGACGATCGACAACACGGACGGTGCGCTGCCCATCGAATACAGCGAGGTCACCATCTCGCGCACGCTCTTCCGCACGGGCGGTTCCGAGTACGCCATCAATGGTGCCGGCTGCCGGCTGCTGGACATCCAGGAATTGCTGTCCGATTCCGGGCTGGGGCGGGAAATGCACGTCATTGTGGGCCAGGGCCAGCTGGACAAGGTGCTGCACGCCACGCCGGAGGACCGCCGCGGCTTCATCGAGGAGGCCGCCGGAATCCTCAAGCACCGGCGCCGCAAGGAAAAGACGGTCCGCAAACTCGAAGCCATGCAGGCGAACCTGCAGCGGCTCAGCGACCTCACGGGAGAGATCCGGCGGCAGCTGACCCCGCTGGGCAAGCAGGCTGAAGTGGCCCGCCGCGCCCAGCGCGTGCAGTTCGACGTTCGCGACGCCCGCGCCCGGCTCCTGGCCGATGACCTTGTCCAGCTGCAAAGTTCACTGGAGCAGGACGTCGCGGATGAAGCTGCACTGAAGGCCCGCCGGATCATGGTGGAGCATGAGCTCGAAGCCGGCCGCCGGAGGCAGGCGGCCCTCGAGCAGTTGGCCGCCGAGGCAACTCCCCGCCTCAACGCCGCACGGGATACGTGGTACCGGCTGTCCGCGGCACGCGAGCGGCTCCGCTCGCTCGGATCCCTGGCCCAGGAGCGAAGCCGGCTGCTGGGCTCCGTGGACGCGGAGCCCTACTCCGGACGGGACCCCGACCAGCTGGAAGGGCAGGCCGCCCGCGTCCGGCAGGTCCTGGCGGACCTTGAACGGGGCATCCTGGACTGGCGCAGCGCCCTTGATGCCGCCACCACCGCCAAGGCCGGCGCGGAGCAGGCCGCCCTGGCCGAAGAGAAACGTCTGACAGCGGTCCTGCGGGCCGCGGCTGACCGGCGTGAGGGACTGGCCCGGCTCGCGGGTCAGGTGGGCACGGCCAGGTCGCGCGTGGAATCCGCCCAGGCCGAGGTGGGCCGGCTCCGGGAATCGGCCACTGCCGGCACCGAACGCCGCCGTCGGGCACAAGCGGAGTTCACCGCCCTGGAGACCCAGGTGGCGGGTGTCGAAGAAGGTGAGGAGACGCTCGACGCCGACTATGAGGAAGCCAGTATGGCGCTGGATACTGTGGTCCAGGAGATCCAGGACCTGACCTTTGCCGTCGGCGAGGCTGTCCGCGAACGGGATGCATTGGTAGCGCGGCGCGATGCCCTGCAGCTCGGCCTGAACCGCAAAGACGGCGGGGAACACGCACTCAACTCCGGGCTGCCAGGCATCGCCGGGACACTCGCGTCGAAGCTCACTGTGGAGGCCGGATTCGAAACTGCCGTTGCGGCAGCCCTCGGTGATGCTTCGGAGGCAATTCTGGTCCGGGATCCGGCCGTCGCCGGGGAGGTCATCCGGCTCCTGAAAGACGACGACGCCGGGCGCGCCTGCCTCCTGCTGGAAACGGCGATCAAGTCCCGGGGACCTGCCGGCGAAGCGCCCGGCGGTCTGCCCGCAGGTGTCCGCAGCGCTGCGCGACTCGTTTCGGCGTCAGGCGCCGGCACCGGAGCTGTCGCGGCCCTCCTCTCCCGGGTGGCCATCGTTGAGGACCTGCAGGCCGCCGCCATGCTGGTCGCAGACAGGCCTGAACTGACCGCCGTCACCAGGGCCGGTGACGTGTTCACCGCACTGACCGTCACCGGTGGTTCCGCGAAGGCCCCATCGCTCCTGGAGATGCAGGCCGCCGTCGACGACGCCGAGGCCCGCCTCACCGCCGTCGTGGCGCGGCTTGAGCGGAACAGGTTCGCCCTTGCCGGTGCCCAGGCAAGGCGTACCGAAGCGCAGGACAGGGCCGACGCCGCCCTGGACAGGCTGCACGAATCCGACGCACGCCTCGCGGCCGTGGCCGAACGCCTCGGACACCTGAACTCAGTCCTGCGCAGTGCCGCGGGCGAAAGCGAGAGGCTGGCCGCATCCCTCGCCACAGCTGAAGCCAACGTGCTCACCGAGGAGGAGGCGCTCGCCGCCATCGCTGCCCGGCTGGCGGCCGCCCAGGAAGCGCCCACGGAGGAGGAGCCTTCCACTGAACAACGCGATGCCCTGGCACTCGCCGCCTCGCTGGCGCGGGCGGCCGAGATGGAAGCCAGGCTCGCGCTGCGCAGCGCTGAGGAGCAGCTGGCAGCCACCAGCAACCGGGCGGCGTCACTGGAGCGTGCGGCCGCCACGGAACGCCGCGCCCGTGAAGAGGCAGCGGAGCGGACCCGGCGCCGCCGTATCCAGGCCAGGCGCGCAGCCGCCGTGTCCGCCGCCGTCGAGCTGGCCACCCGGTTCATCGACCTGTCCGTTGAGCTGGCCCGGACCGAACGCGACCAGGCGGAGGAAAACCGGGAGCAGCGGGACCGCGGACTCCTGGATGCCAGGACCGCCAACGACGTCCTCGCCCGCGAACTTGCGGAACTGACAGACTCCGTCCACCGCGACGAACTGGTGCGCACCCAGCAGCGGGCACGCATCGAAGCCCTCGAAACCCGCTCCATTGAGGAACTCGGGATCAGCCCGGACTTGCTCGTGGCGGACTACGGACCGGACGCACCAGTGCCGGTGCCCGCGGAGGAAACCGGGGACAAGTGGGCCGCGCTCAGGGCTCCGGTGGATGACAATGGCACTCCGGTCACCGAAGGAAAACCCTATGTCCGCGAGGAGCAGGAGAAACGCCTCAGGAAGGCCGAACGGGACCTGTCCAGCCTGGGCCGGGTGAACCCCCTCGCCCTCGAGGAATTCGCGGCACTCGAGGAGCGGCACCAGTTCCTGAGCACGCAACTGGAGGACCTGAAGGCCAGCCGCAAGGACCTGTTGGACATCATCAAGGAAGTGGATGACCGCGTCCAGCAGGTCTTCGCCGAGGCCTTCGAGGACACCCGGACACAGTTTGTCCGGGTGTTTGCACGCCTCTTCCCCGGCGGGGAGGGCCGGCTGGTCCTCACTGACCCCGCCGACCTGCTCACTACTGGAATCGAGGTCGAGGCCCGCCCGGCCGGCAAGAAGATCAAGAGGCTTTCCCTGCTCTCCGGCGGGGAGCGTTCGCTGACGGCGGTGGCACTTCTCGTCGCCATTTTCAAAGCCAGGCCTTCACCGTTCTACGTCATGGACGAGGTGGAGGCAGCACTGGACGACACAAATCTTGGCCGGCTCATCACCATCTTCGAGGAACTCAGGGAATCAAGCCAGCTCATTGTGATCACCCACCAGAAACGGACCATGGAAGTGGCGGACGCGCTTTATGGAGTCACCATGCGCGGCGACGGCGTCTCCACCGTCATCAGCCAACGGCTGGGAGCCGACGTGTAGCCTGAGCGGCACCTGGCCTGTCCCGGTCCTGATCCGGCCCGCCGGAAACGCCTTACACGTTTGTGAGAAGCTAGGGGAGTGAATGACATCCTCCCCATAATTGTGTCCATTGTTGCTGCCCTGGTGGTTATTGGCGGACTGATTCCGGTCCTGTTGAAGGTGCGGAAGAACATCACCCGCTACCCGGGCACCCGTGACGCCAACGATCCCGGCCCGCGAGGCGGCGGAACGCTGCTGGAGGACTCGCCGGTGGCGCCGGCCGAACGCAAGGCGCCTGCCGGCGTCGAGCCGGAAGACCTGGAAACCACTGAAGTTCCCGATGACGCAGCAGGACTGGAAACCATCCAGGTTGAGACGCCGCTTCCTGTTGCCGGGCGCCTCACACGCCTGCGGGAGCGCCTGGTCCGGTCCAACAACATCCTGGGCAAAGGCCTTCTCGCCCTGCTCTCGAGCGACACGATCGATGAAGACGTCTGGGATGAAGTCGAAGAGACCCTCCTGCTGGCCGACCTCGGCACCGAACCCACCATGCAGCTCGTTGACGCCCTGCGGGAGCGCGTGAAGGTTCTTGGCACCCGGACTCCCGAGCAGGTCAAGGTGCTGCTCCGCGAAGAACTCATCAAGCTGGTCGATCCGACAATGGACCGCAGCCTCAACATCGCCAGGCACGCAGACAAGCCGGCCGTCATGATGGTGGTGGGCGTCAACGGCGTCGGCAAGACCACCACTGTGGGCAAGCTGGCGCGGGTTCTCGTGGCCGAAGACAAGGACGTCCTCCTGGGCGCCGCGGACACCTTCCGGGCCGCCGCCGCCGAGCAGCTGGCGACGTGGGGCCAGCGGGTCGGGGTTGCCACCGTAAGGTCCGACGTCGACGGCGCGGACCCCGCGTCCGTCGCCTATGAGGCGGTGAAGGCAGGCATCGAACAGGAGGTCGATGTGGTCATGATCGACACCGCCGGCCGCCTGCAGAACAAGGTGGGCCTCATGGACGAGCTCGGCAAGGTCAAGCGCGTCATCGAAAAACTGGCTGACGTGGACGAGGTGCTGCTGGTGCTCGATGCCACCACAGGCCAGAACGGGCTTAACCAGGCACGTGTCTTCTCCGAGGTGGTCAACATCACAGGAATTGTCCTGACCAAACTGGATGGCACCGCCAAGGGCGGAATCGTCGTCGCTATCCAGAGGTCACTCGGCGTACCGGTGAAGCTCATCGGTCTCGGCGAAGGCGCCGACGACCTCGCCCCCTTTGAGGCCGAGGGCTTCGTTGACGCACTGTTGAATTGACCGTCAGGACCTGGCCTTCAAAGTCTCCGGTGTGACGGTCCACGCGGCCGCGGCCAAGACCAGGACGCCGCCGGTCACCGCGAAAGCCCACCCGTAACCAAGCCGGTCGGCGAGCACACCCGCCAGCACCGGCCCGGCAATCGCGCCGGTGTCCGACGTCATCTGATAAGCGGCTAGCACGCGCCCTCCGGAGCGCTCGCTTCCGATGACATCGGCGACGGCGGCCTGCTGGGCCGGTCCCAGCATGCCCGAACCGGCGCCAGCCAGCGCCGAGGCGGCGAGGAACCAGGCCAGTTCGTGCGTGGAACCGATGGCGGCCGTGGAAATCCCGGCGACCAGCAGCCCGGAAACCATCATGGGACGGCGGCCCAGGCTGTCCGCCAGCCGGCCGGAAAAGGTCAGGGCGGCGGCATTGCCCGCGGCGAAGACCGCCAGTGCCAGCCCTGCAGCTCCAGGGCCTGATCCCAGCGCCGATACGGCAAACAGGGGAACCGTAGCCATCCGTACGCCGAACGTGGCCCAGCCGTTGGCGAAGCTGGAAAGAAGCACCGAACGGTAGCTGCCCAGGCGAAGTGCCTCTGCAAACGGCATCTCAGGTGCACGGGTGCCGGAGGCATGCTTCGGCGCCGGCCGGTGGCTGAGCTGGGTCTGGACGACCGCGGCGGCGAGCACCAGGGCGGCTGCGTAGGCCAGGAAGGGTATGCGCAGCCCGAACCCGGCCAGCATTCCGCCCACGACCGGCCCGCACACGTTGCCGATGAGGAAGGCGGACGCGTAGGCCCCGGACACCCTGCCGCGGCTTTCCGGGGGCGCCAGCCGGACCACGAGCGCCATGGACGCCACCGTGAACATAACCGAGCCCGCGCCGCCGAGGCCGCGGAACACCAGAAGTTGCCAGTAATCCTGGGCAAAGGCGCACGCCGCCGTCGATGCCGCAACGATCAGCAGCCCGCCCACGTAGACGGGGCGTTCACCGAGGCGGCCGATCAGTGCGCCACCGGCGGGGGCGAACACCAGGCGCATGAAGGCAAAGATGCTGACGATCACTGCTGCCGCAGTGGCCCCCACATCAAAAGTGGTGGCGAACTGCGGCAGTACCGGCGCAACCAGCCCGAACCCGAGGGCGATAAGGAACGCCGCGGCCAGCATCACCTTGATGTCCCGCGGCAGCAGGTTCCGCTGGGGCCGGAGGAACGCCAAAATCCGCGTTCTGGCGCGGCTCACAGGGGGCGGTGCCGTCATGGGGCGGTGTCCTCGCAGTTCAGGATCGGGTGTGCTGGCGGAATTGCTGAAACATAACCGTAACAAGCCCGATATGCACCATTTACTTCCTAGAGGTTGTTGTAACAAGCCGGCAATGTAAATCCTCCGCTAGCGAAACACAGCAAGGCAAAACTTGAAACAGAACGCAAACGGCGTTGGGACAGGCGGATAGTCCGCATCTAAAAGCAAGAGAGGACGTAGACCATGGAACTCACCGCAGGTCTCGTTTGGCTCCTGGTCGCTTCAGCATTCGTGCTGTTCATGACCCCGGGCCTGGCATTCTTCTACGGCGGCATGACGCGCGCCAAGTCGGCCCTGAACATGATGATGATGAGCTTCATCGCCATCGCAACCGTTGGCATCACGTGGGTCCTGTGGGGCGCCTCGATGGCCACGAGCAACGAAGACAACTTCTTCCAGATCTTCGCGAACCCGTTCAGCCACTTCGGGCTGCACAACTTCACCGACCCCGCGGATCTGCTCAAGGTCGGCTATGCCGCCACCTTCGCCATCATTACCGTGGCCCTGATCTCCGGTGCCGTCGCCGACCGGGCAAAGTTCTCCGCCTGGGTCATCTTCACGCCCATCTGGGCCACCCTCGTCTACGCGCCGCTGGCCTTCATGGTCTGGGGCGGGGGACTGTTCTCCAAGGACGGCTGGTTCGGCCAGACGTTTGCCCCGGTGATCGACTTCGCCGGCGGAACCGTGGTCCACATCAACGCCGGCGTGGCCGGCCTCATCCTGGTCCTGATCATCGGCAACCGCAGGGGCTTCGGTAAGGACCCCAACCACCGCCCGCACAACATCCCGTTCGTCATGCTCGGTGCCGCAATCCTCTGGTTCGGCTGGTTCGGCTTCAACGCCGGTGCCGCCGCCACGGTTGAGCAGGCCGGTCTGATCTGGATCAACACCCTCGCCGCCCCGGCCGCCGCCATGCTCGGCTGGCTCGCCGTCGAACGCTTCCGTGACGGCCACCCGACCTCACTCGGTGCCGCTTCCGGTGTTGTCGCCGGTCTGGTTGCAATCACCCCGGCCTGCGCCAACGTCTCCCCGCTCGGTGCCATCGCCCTGGGCGTCGTCGCCGGTGTTGCCTCGGCCCTCGCCGTCGGCCTGAAGTTCAAGTTCGGCTACGACGACTCGCTCGATGTCGTCGGCGTGCACCTGGTCTCCGGCGTCGTCGGTACCGTGGCAATCGGCTTCCTGGCCACACCCACCCAGGGCACGGCCGGTCTGTTCTACGGCGGAGGCACCAGCCAGCTCGTCGCGCAGGCCCTGGCGGCGCTCATGTCCATCCTCTTCACGGCTGTGATGACCTTCATCATCGCCTACCCCATCCACAAGACCATGGGCTTCCGTGTTTCGCAGGAGCAGGAAGCGGTTGGTGTGGACTTGAGCCTGCACGCTGAAACCGCCTACGAATTCGGCGTGGGAGGCCACGGCGGAAGCTTCCAGCCGCTGCACGAACTGATCACCGGCAGTGGCTTCCCTGAAGAGGGTATCCCCGCCGGCGGCGAGCCGGGCAGCAAGACCGAAGCGAAGAACACCGCGTCGGCAACAGGCAAGGAAAGCGTGGGGGCATGAAACTGATTACTGCAATCGTCAGGCCGGAGAAACTTGAATCCATCCGGGAAGGCCTGGAAGCCTACGGCGTCCAGGGGCTGACGGTCAGCGCAGCCAGCGGCTACGGCCGGCAGCGCGGGTACACGGAGGTTTACCGTGGAGCCGAATACAATGTGGACCTCCTGCCCAAGATCCGGGTCGAGGTGCTGGCTACCGACGAGCAGGCCGATGACATCCTGGACGTCATCATCGCCAGCTCCAACACCGGCCGCGCGGGCGACGGCAAGGTCTGGACCGTGGATGTCTTTGAGGCAGTCAGGGTCCGCACCGGGGAACGCGGCGTAGCGGCAATCTAAATGGCGCAGTGACAAGCAAGAAGAGGCGGGCAGGAAACCTGGATGGTTACCTGCCCGCCTTTTCTTCGCTGAAGTGCCGGTCTAGTGCGTCCGCGGCTCGGACCCGGACCATGACGCCGGCCCGGACGAGCCAGCGTCGTACTCCTCCAGCGGGACGTCATTCCGGGCCCAGGCCTTCAGTACCGGTTCGACAATCCGCCAGCAGTCCTCCGCAGTGTCGCCGCGGACCGAAAGCAGCGGGTCGCCAGTCAGGACGCCCTCCAGCACTTCGCCGTAGGGCAGCAGTTCGGAAGCGTTCAGCTGCGCGTTGAGGGTGGCGCGGTCCAAACTGAAGATGTCCCCGGGACCGTTGACGTCCACGTCGAGGTCCAGGGTGTCCGGCCCGAAGCCGATCCTGAGGCGGTTGGGAGCGTCAACCCCGGAGAATCCCAGGGGCAGGTGCGGAACGGGCCTGAAGGTGACCACGGCTTCTTTCCGCTGGTCGCCCAGTGCCTTGCCGGAACGCAGGATGAAGGGCACTCCCTTCCACCGCCAGTTATCGATGTCCACCCGGACCTCGGCGAGCGTTTCGGTGTTTTTGTCCGGGTCCACGCCTCCTTCCTGAACATAGTCGGGAATCTTCCTGCCGTTGATGGTTCCGGAGGTGTAGCGGGCGCGCCTGGTGCTGCCCTTGTAGGGAGCCTTGATGCTGCTGGCCCGGACCACGGCCGCCACCGCATCACGGAGGTCCCGTTCGTCCACCGAGGCCGGGGGCTCAATCGCCATCAGGGCCATGATTTGCAGCAGGTGGCTCTGAATCATGTCCCGCAGGGCACCGGCGCCGTCGTAATAGCGGGCGCGGCCTTCGAGGGCCAGATCCTCGTCGAAGATGATCTCCACTTTGGCGATGTGTTCGCGGTTCCAGACAGGCTCAAGGAAGTTGTTGGCGAAGCGCAGCCCCAGGATGTTCAGGACGGTCGCTTTACCCAGGAAATGGTCCACCCGATGGATATGGTCTTCCGGGACGAGGGTCAGGAGGGTCCGGTTGAGCTGGCGCGCCGACTCCTCACTTGAGCCGAACGGCTTTTCCATGACAAGGCGTGTCCCGTCCGGAAGCTGCCCTGGCTGGAGCACCTCACACGCCTTCTGGCTGACATGCGGGGGCAGGGCGAAGTAGACAGCAACAGGCCCTCCAAGCTCTGCCAGCAGGGATGCCAGCTCCCCGTCTGCAGTGACGTCCAGCTGGTGGTAGGCGGTGTCCTTCTCCACGGCTGCCAGGGCGTTCTTGCCGTCAGAACCGGAGGGCTCCACCGCCGCGAAGGACGAGTGTACGCGGTCCCGCCACTCGTCCTGCGACCACGGATCCGACCCCGCGCCCACAAGCTTGAGCCCGGTGGCCCTGCCGGCGCCCACGAGGCGGGCAAGCCCGGGAAGCAGAAGCCGTCCGGTCAGGTCGCCCGAAGCACCAAGAATCAGCAGTGTCTTAACAGATGTTTGACTCGTCACTGTGCCAGCATGCCATCTTGCAGTCCCGGCTTGGTACCCTTGATAGTCGAGTCCCGTTGTCAAGGCAGTTGGAAGTTTTGTAAGCAACAGCCGAGACGCTGGTGTGCCGAAGGGCAGCCATCCGCAGATCCACTGAAAGAAGTGCACGGCCCGTGTTCAATTCACTCTCTGACCGGTTGACAGCAACCTTCAAGAATCTCCGTGGCAAGGGCCGCATCACCGAGGCCGACGTCGATGCCACAGTCCGGGAGATCCGCCGCGCCCTCCTGGACGCCGACGTTGCCGTTTCGGTGGTTCGTGAGTTCACGGGCCGCGTGCGTGAGCGTGCCCTGGGCGCCGAGGTCTCGGGTGCACTGAACCCGAGCCAGCAGATCGTAAAGATCGTCAACGAGGAACTCGTGGAGATCCTCGGCGGTGAGACCCGTCGAATCCGGCTGGCCAAGACCGGACCCACCGTCATCATGCTGGCCGGCCTCCAGGGCGCAGGCAAGACGACGCTTGCCGGCAAGCTCGCCAAGTGGCTCAAGTCCCAGGGACACAGCCCCATCCTCGTAGCCTGTGACCTGCAGCGCCCCAACGCCGTGACCCAGCTCCAGGTGGTGGGCAAGCGCGCCGGGGTACCGGTCTTCGCCCCGCACCCCGGTGCCACCTCCGAACTTGAGCACCCGGCCGGTGACCCGGTCGCCGTCGCCCGCGCCGGCGTCGAGGAAGCACGCCAGAAGCTGCACGACGTGGTGATCGTGGATACCGCCGGACGCCTCGGTGTTGATGCCGAGATGATGGAGCAGGCGCGCCAGATCCGCCGCGCCATCGTCCCGAATGAAGTGCTCTTCGTCATCGACGCCATGATCGGCCAGGACGCCGTTAATACTGCGCTGGCCTTCGATGAGGGCGTCAACTTCACCGGCGTCGTGCTGTCAAAGCTCGACGGCGATGCCCGCGGCGGTGCCGCGCTGTCGGTCGCGTCCGTGACCGGAAAGCCTGTGATGTTCGCGTCCACGGGTGAAGGCGTGGACGACTTTGAGCTCTTCCACCCGGACCGGATGGCTTCACGCATCCTGGACATGGGTGACGTCCTGACGCTGATCGAGCAGGCGGAAAAAAACTGGGACAAGGACGAAGCTGCCCGGATGGCGAAGAAGTTCGCCGACCAAGAGGACTTCACCCTCGACGATTTCCTCTCCCAGATGCAGCAGATCCGCAACATGGGCTCCATGAAGAAGATGCTCATGATGATGCCGGGTGCGCAGAACATCCGCCAGCAGCTGGAGCAGTTCGACGAGCGGGAGATCGACCGCGTCGAGGCCATCGTCAGGTCCATGACGCCGCACGAGCGTGTTGCCCCCAAGATCATTAACGGCTCCCGGCGGGCACGCATTGCGCGTGGATCGGGCGTGCACGTTTCCGAGGTGAACGGCCTGCTCGAACGCTTCGCGCAGGCCCAGAAGATGATGAAGAAGATGGCCCAGGGCGGGGGTATGCCCGGGATGCCCGGGATGGGAGGCCCAGGCGGCGCCGGCGCCCGAAAGGGAGCCAAGAACGCGCCTAAGAAGAAGGCCCGCTCGGGAAACCCGGCCAAGGCCGCCCAGGAACTCCGTGAGGCTGAGGCCCGCCGCGGCGGCGCCGCGAAGGCACTTCCCACGGGTGCGGCGTTCGGTCAGCAGTCCGGCGACTTCGATCCCTCGCAGCTCAACCTGCCCAAGGGCTTCGACAAGTTCCTCGGCGGCAAGTAGGACAAGCAAGCAGGACAAGCAAGCAGGACAAGCAGAGCGGGCGCTGCGCGGCATTGTCTGACCGTTGCCATAGGCTGGGGTGATGTTCAAGCAAAGGGTAGTGTTCGTCCACGGCGCCGGAAGCTTCGGCGCCGCGGCGTGGCCCCGCCAGCACGGGGTGGCACTGGCCTATGACGCGCTGTTCCTGCGGCGGCACGGGTTCGATCCCGTGGCTGAACCGGTGGAATCCTCCTTCGCCGAAGACACCGCGATCATTCTGCGGTCGCTGGCGGATGACGGCCGGGGTGCTGCGGGCGGCCACGTCGTCGCGCATTCCCAGGGCGCGATCTCTGCCATGATGGCCGCCGTTGAACGCCCGGACCTGGTGTTTTCGCTGACGCTGGTGGAGCCTGCCTGCCTGTCGCTGACAGCCGAGCTGCCGGCAACAGCAGCGCACCGAGCGCTGATGCAGCCTCTTTTTGACGTGCGCCACCAGCTCGCTGACGAGGATTTCCAGCGGGAATTCGTCCGCCGCGTGTTTGCGGCGGAGCTGCAGGAGCCATCCACCCCGGAGGAAAAACGCTCGGCGCGGCGGCTTCGGCTGCAGGCCCCGCCCTGGGAGGCCCCCTTGCACATCGTGCCCGGCGTGCCCACCCTCGTCCTGACCGGAGGCTGGGAACCCCTTTATGAGGAAATCGCCGGCTACCTGCGCGAAACCGGCGCCCTGCACCGCATTGCTGCGGGAGGGCACCGGCCCCAGGACTCGGCCGAGGGAGACCGCACCATCCGCTCGTTCATTGGCGAGGTCAGCCGCGGCCGGTCATCCCGGGCGTCCTGACACGGCGGTGGCCGTGCTAGCTCTTAACGGGCAGTTCCAGCTCGGGCAGATACACCTTGCCACCTGCTGCCAGAAACTCCTGGCTCTTTTCGCGCATTCCCGCGGCCATGTCGGCCAGCGCCGCCTGGGAGTCTGCTGACCCGTATTCGTCCCGGATGTCCTGGCTGATCTTCATGGAGCAGAATTTGGGCCCGCACATGGAGCAGAAGTGTGCGGTCTTGGCAGGTTCCGCCGGCAGGGTCTCGTCGTGGAAAGCCTCTGCGGTGACCGGGTCCAGGGACAGTGCGAACTGGTCGCGCCAGCGGAATTCGAACCGGGCCTTGGACAGCGCATCGTCGCGTTCGTGGGCGCCGGGGTGGCCTTTGGCAAGGTCGGCGGCATGGGCGGCGATTTTATACGTGATCACGCCGGTCTTGACATCATCCTTGTTGGGCAGGCCCAGGTGCTCCTTCGGCGTGACATAGCAGAGCATGGCTGTGCCGTAGCGTGCAATTTCCGTCGCGCCGATGGCCGAGGTGATGTGGTCATAGCCGGGTGCCACGTCAGTCACCAGCGGGCCGAGTGTGTAGAACGGCGCGCCCTTGCAGAGTTCCTGCTGGCGTTCCACATTCTCCCGGACCAGGTGGAAAGGAACGTGGCCGGGCCCTTCAACCATGACCTGCACATCGAACTCCCAGGCGCGCTGGGTCAGCTCAGCCAGAGTGTCCAGCTCGGCGAACTGCGCCGCGTCGTTGGCGTCCGCCGTCGCTCCCGGACGCAATCCGTCACCGAGGGAGAATGCGACGTCGTACTTGGCGAAGATCTCGCAGAGCTCGTCAAAGTGGGTGTAGAGGAAGTTCTCCTCATGGTGTGCCAGGCACCAGCCGGCCATGATGGCTCCGCCGCGGGACACAATCCCTGTGACACGGTTGGCCGTCAGCGGAACGTACCGCAGCAGCACGCCTGCGTGAATGGTCATGTAGTCCACGCCCTGTTCGCACTGTTCTATGACAGTATCGCGGAAGATCTCCCAGGTCAGCGCGTTGGCCTCACCGTTGACTTTTTCCAGCGCCTGGTAGATGGGGACGGTGCCGATCGGCACGGGGGAGTTGCGGATGATCCATTCACGGGTGGTGTGGATGTCATCGCCCGTGGAGAGGTCCATGACGGTGTCGGCGCCCCACTGTGTGGCCCACTGCAGCTTATCCACCTCTTCGGCGATGGAGCTCGTGACGGCCGAGTTGCCGATGTTCGCGTTGATCTTCACCAGGAATGCCTTGCCGATGATCATCGGCTCGGACTCGGGGTGGTTGATGTTGTTGGGGATGATGGCGCGGCCCGCCGCGACTTCGCTGCGAACAAGCTCCACGTCGCAGTTCTCCCGGAGGGCGATGAACCGCATCTCCGGGGTGATGATGCCCTGTTTGGCGTAGTGCATCTGGGTCACGGTCCTGCCCTCCACTGCCCGGCGGGGCACCGGCTGCACGCCTTTCCACTCCGCGGAAGCTGCGCCGCGGCGCACTGCCGAACGGCCGTCGTCGAGCAGGTTCCGCTCGCGGCCGCCGTAGGGTTCGGTATCGCCGCGGGCTTCGATCCATTCCGTGCGGAACGGGCGGAGGCCAACGACCGGATCGCTGCCGGGGCCGGCTGTCCGGTACACCCGGAACGGGCCGTTCGCAACCCCGTTGGGCGAGGGCTCCAGGGCGATCTCCGTTACCGGGACCCGGATTCCCGCCGCGTCATCGCTGATAAAAGCCAGGGAGTGGGACTTCAGCGACTGTGTTTCAGCCAAGTCGGTTTCGCTGTGCGCCGTTTCATTCCGGGCAGGGATCAGCTGTGTTTCTTGCGTATTCACGGAATACTCACTTCCTTCGCCGGCATTACCCGGACAGGTTCAACGGTCGCGGGCTGCATCAGCCCGGTCTCAGCCCCTGCAGGGGCACCCGTGTGGTCAAGACGAAGCTATCACACGGCCCCCCGCGACCGGGCTGACCGTGTCCGAAATCGCTGCTGTCACCTTGGAATAAATTGAAGGTTCAAGTAATTTAGATATGTATAGGCCGCGAACCACGGGGCCACCGGGCCAGGAGTTTTCAATGACTGCAGAAGCCACAAGGCAGGATCTTCTTCCCGCCGACCTCACCATGGGCACCGTGATGCTCAAAGTGGGAGACATGGCACTGATGACCGACTATTACCAGCGCGCGCTGGGACTGGAGGTCGTCGCTGAACAGGACGGCGGTCTCTACCTCGGCAGGCTCCGGCGTCCGCTGGTCCACCTCGCCCCCGGGCCGGGTCTGACACTCCCTGGCAGGGGCGAGGCCGGCCTGTTCCATACGGCACTGCTTTTCGACGACCAGGCATCGCTGGCGGCCACTGTGGCCACCGCCGCGCAATATGAGCCGCGGTCTTTCACCGGCAGTGCCGACCACCTGGTGAGCGAGGCGTTCTACTTCAGCGATCCGGAGGGCAACGGCATTGAATTGTACTGGGACCGGCCGCGTGAACAGTGGTCATGGAACGGCAAGGACGTGGTGATGGACAGCCTCGCCCTGCCGCCGCAGCGCTACCTGCGGGAGCACCTGACCCAGGAGTCGATGGACGGACAGCAGCGGAGTGAGGCGGGCGTGGGCCACGTCCATCTGCAGGTGGGGGACGTCCAGTCGGCCCATGATTTCTATGTGGGCACGCTGGGCTTTGAGAAGACCGCGGGCTGGCACGGGCAGGCCCTGTTCGTCTCTGCCGGCCGCTACCACCACCATATGGCCATGAATGTCTGGAACAGTCGCGGCGCGGGTCCCCGAAAGGACACGCTGGGACTGGGTGAAGTGCTCATTGAAGTCCCGAACGGCGACGACGTAGGCGCCCTCGCCGACCGGCTGAAGGTTGCCGGAGTGCCCGCCCACCACACCGGGGCGGAGCTCCGGTTCGAGGATCCATGGCGCAACCGCATCCGTGTCGCCGTCCGCTGAGCGGGTAGGTTCCCCGTGCGTTAGGCTGATTCGGAACGGCCGGGGCGGCGCTTTTCGCCGCCTTCGGGGCCGCAACCGTCGACGGAATGAGGGCGATTCCCATGGGCTTCACCGAAATCTTTGTTGCAACCCACGACGCTGCCTTGAAGCGTGCTGACGTCCTGGACGAGGGGGGCTCGCTGGTTGCCCCGCCTTCAGGGACCGGCGTGCGGATTCCCGGAGTCAGTGATTTCGAAATCGAACAGCTTGGGGACCTTGCAGGCGTGGCTGTCCATGCCGGCGGCGCGGACTATGAACTTGCCATGGTGGACGTGGCCAGCGACTCGCTTCTCGGGGTTCCGCCTGCAATGGTACGGGCGCTCGCAGAACTGTTGAGTTACGAAACCGAGGGTGAAGGCAATGTGCTCGACGACGTTGCCGAAAAATGGGCCGCCCAGGACGACATGCCGTTCGGTGCCGACGAAGCGCGGAAGTACGTTCAGCAGCTGGCCGAGCTGGCCGCCGGAATCGACGATGCACAGCGCACGGGCCTGTATGTCTGGTCCTCCTGAACGTCCACACCGTCATGCCGGCGGATCCCTGTGCTGCCTCCCGCACGTGTCAAGTCGAAATCCCGGCGCCGATCTGGCACAATAAACAGGTACTCGATCTGCGTGGCCCCTCTCTCCGCGTCCGGATCCTGTCCTTCGAACCCTCAAGTATGGCCCGCCCCACGGGTGCAGAACGCCGGGTTCACCCCCTTTTCTGAAACAGGAGTGACCACAAAAGTGGCCGTAAAGATTCGCCTTAAGCGCTTTGGCAAAATGCGCGCACCGTACTACCGCATCGTCGTCGCCGACTCACGCACCAAGCGTGATGGCCGCGCCATCGAAGAGATCGGCAAGTACCACCCCACCGAAGAGCCCTCATACATCGAGGTTAACTCCGACCGTGCACAGTACTGGCTGTCCGTCGGCGCCCAGCCGTCCGAGCAGGTCGCCGCGATCCTGAAGATCACCGGTGACTGGCAGAAGTTCAAGGGTCTCCCGGGCCAGGAAGGCACCCTGAAGACCAAGGCTCCCAAGGCTGCCTTCGTTGCCCCGGAGAAGGGCTCCGTGATCATCCCGGAAGCCATCACCAAGAAGGCAAAGCAGTCTGACGCAGCAGAGGCCCCGGCCGCCGAAGCAGAGACCACCGAGGCTGAGTAGATTGCTGGCAGAAGCGCTCGAACACCTGGTCCGGGGAATCGTTGATTCGCCGGAGGATGTCAAGGTCAGCTCGAAGAACAACCGCCGCGGGGATACCCTCGAGGTTCGCGTTCATCAGGATGACCTGGGACGGGTGATCGGCCGCCAGGGCCGCACGGCACGTGCTTTGCG
This sequence comes from Arthrobacter sp., assembly GCA_036565085.1. Taxonomy (GTDB): domain Bacteria; phylum Actinomycetota; class Actinomycetes; order Actinomycetales; family Micrococcaceae; genus Arthrobacter. The sequence continues at coordinate 7,156 of DATCNU010000162.1, read as the reverse complement.
CACTGTGGTGGCGGCACTGGCAGACGGCGAGCCGGTCAGGGTCGACGTCGTCGATACCGACCGCCGCCGCTAAGCGCTCGGCAATATCAGTTCTTGCTCCGGCCCCTCCACCTGCAGGTGGAGGGGCCGGAGTGCTTTCGGCAGAACATACGCAGCACACAACACCCAGCACACGGGAATTCAGCAGGACGGGAACAGAGGAACAGATGCAGCTTCAGGTCGCACGAATCGGCAAACCCCATGGAATCCGCGGGGAAGTCACGGTCCAGGTATTGACCGATGCCCCCGCCGACCGGTTTGTTCCGGGCACCCAATTTGTCGTTGAACCGGCCTCGGCGGGACCTCTGACCGTAGACAGCGCGCGCTGGAACAAGGACATCCTTCTGCTTGGGTTCGATGGAATTGAAACCCGCAACCAGGCCGAGACCCTCCGCGGCGCCAAGCTTTTCATCGAGACCGAAGAGCTGGAGGAGGACGGCGACGAGGGCTGGTACGAGCACGAACTCGTAGGCCTCGAAGCACGCGTAGGCTCCCGCGCGGTGGGCACGGTCTCCGGCCTCCACATCATGCCGGTGCAGGACCTCCTGGTGGTTAAGACTCCGGAGGGCAAGGAAATCCTGATCCCGTTCGTGGAGCAGATTGTGCCTGAGGTTAACGTGGCAGAAGGATTTGTGCTGGTCACTCCGCCGGAGGGCCTCTTCGAAGTCAACGCCGGCGAGGACGTGGGACCCGGTGAGGCCGAGGATGAGGGACCCGGGACCCGCGGGCCCGAGGGCAGCGCGTAAATGCGCGTCGACGTCGTCAGCATCTTCCCGGAGTATCTGGCGCCACTGGAACTGTCCCTCATCGGCAAGGCCCGCCAGGACGGTCTGCTGGACCTGCACGTCCATGATCTCCGTGACTTCACCACGGACAAGCACCGCTCGGTAGATGACACGCCGTACGGCGGCGGTGCCGGCATGGTGATGAAGGCTGAACCCTGGGCCCAGGCCTTGGCATCGGTGGCCGAAGCCAACCGGGACCAATCCGGGCAGGACCAGGCCGGGCAGGACACAGCCAAGCCCGTGCTCATTGTCCCGTCGCCGGCGGGGGAGCGTTTCAACCAGGCCCTTGCATACGAGCTCGCCGGGGAGGACCGGCTTGTCTTTGCCTGCGGCCGCTACGAGGGCATCGACGAGCGGGTCATCGAATGGGCGGCAGAGCATTTCAGGGTGCGGCCCGTAAGCCTTGGCGACTACGTCCTCAACGGGGGCGAAGTTGCAGTCCTGGCCATGGTGGAGGCCATCGGCAGGCTGCTGCCTGGCGTGGTGGGTAACCCCGACTCCCTCGTGGAGGAGTCCCATTCCGACGGGCTTCTGGAGTATCCCGTCTATACCAAGCCTGCCAGCTGGCGGGACCGTGAGGTGCCGGCGGTGCTGCTGAGCGGCAATCACGGAAAGATCGCGCAGTGGCGCCGGCACGAGCAGTACCGGCGGACGGCGGAACGCCGGCCTGACCTGCTGGAGACGTTCGACGCCGGGAAGCTGCCGCGCGCCGACCGGACGGTTCTCGCCGACCTCGGGTACGACATCGTCGACGGACATCTCCGTCCCCGCCCGGATGCCGGCGGTTCACAGCCCGACTGAAGTTTGCCCCTGCGCCGCCCAGTTGGCTGTGCGGCTCCAAGTGTGGCAAAATTAGTCCTTGTGTCTGCTGGGTCCGCACCTGCCACAGGGGGAGCGTAACCAACAGCTGGACAACCCGGTACCGTCAATCAGTGACGGGACCGGACCCAAAATTCTTTCGGCGGCTAATTTCCGACGCGTGCTGCGCGTCCGGGCTTGGCGGCCGTGACCCAAAGTGAATGACCTGTGGCGTTCACCAGGAGTGCAATCATGCATATTCTCGATTCAGTAGATGCAGCTTCGCTGCGAACCGATGTTCCCGAGTTTCGCGCGGGTGACACCCTCAAGGTTCACGTGAACATCATCGAAGGCAAGAACTCCCGTGTCCAGGTCTTCCAGGGCTTCGTCCTGGGCCGCCAGGGCGACGGTATCCGCGAGACCTTCACCATCCGCAAGGTCTCCTTCGGCGTCGGTGTGGAGCGTACCTTCCCGGTTCACTCCCCGATCATCGACAAGATCGAACTCGTCACCAAGGGTGACGTGCGCCGCGCCAAGCTTTACTACATGCGTTCACTGCGCGGCAAGGCTGCGAAGATCAGGGAGAAGCGCGACTTCACCACCGCCAAGTAGGTCCTCCAAGACTTACACGGCCGGGCCACCGCCGGACCAGGCCAGCGCCGGAGCCATTCGCAACAGCGCCCCAGGATACGGATCATGGACCAGACAAAACGCCAGCCCAAAAGAATGGGCTGGCGTTTTGTGTTCCTGGCCCTGGTGATCGCCGTCGCCGTCAGCGGTCTTGTCCGCTCACTTTGGCTGGATGTGTACTACATTCCGTCCGAGTCCATGGAACCAACCCTTGAGGGCGGGGACCGCATCCTGGTTTCCCGGACCGACTTTCGTGCCGAGCCTATCCGCCGCGGCGACATTGTGGTCTTTGACGGACGCGGCACCTTCGCTCCGCTCAACAGCGGCAAGGGCCCGCTCTCAGATTCGTTGGCGGCGGCCGGACAATGGCTCGGCGTGGCGGGCAGTGACACCACCTATGTCAAGAGGGTCATCGGACTTCCCGGGGACGCGGTGGCCTGCTGCAACACGGCCGGGCAGGTCACCGTTAACGGAGAGCCGCTGACGGAGCCCTATATCTACGGCGGAGACGCGCCGAGCAAGCAGGCTTTCAGTGTTATTGTGCCCGAAGGGCGGCTGTGGCTGCTGGGGGACCATCGCTCCCTGTCCGCCGATTCCCGCAGCCTGCTGGGGGCCCCGGGCGGGGGAATGGTGCCTCTTGAGCGGGTGATCGGGCGACCGGTCCAAATCATCTGGCCGCTTGATAGATTTGCAGCAGTACCACGGCCGGCAGCGGCAGGACCAACAGCAGAGGACGGACAGTAGATGCCCGAGGACCACGCACGGACACCTGATCCGCAGCATGAGGAGGCACCCGGGACCCCGGGCGCGATGGCCGGCGCCACCCCGGCCGAGGAGACCCCAGGCGATCATGCCGCCGGTGCCGCTCGCGGCGGGCCGGCTGCCGGAAGGCGCTCTTCCGCCCCTCGCTCCGAGCCCAAAGCCCCGGGCCCGCTGTTTCTCTGGCTGAAGGAAGTTGCCACGGTGGTGGTGATCGCCGTCGTTCTGTCGTTCCTGATCAAGACGTTTCTGTTCCGGGCGTTCTACATCCCGTCTGAATCCATGGTCAACACACTGGATGTCAACGACCGCATCTTTGTGAACCTCCTGGTGCCAGAGCCGTTCGCCCTTTCGCGCGGCGACGTGGTGGTCTTCCGGGACACGAAGGGTTGGCTGACGCCGACCGCGGCCAAGTCCGAGGGCCCGTTCACGTGGGTGCAGGACGGGCTGACCTTTGTGGGCCTGCTGCCGGACAACTCTGAGCAGCACCTCGTCAAGCGCGTCATCGGGCTCCCGGGCGACCACGTGATCTGCTGCGACGCCAGCGGTAAACTGACCATCAACGGATCCGCGATTGATGAAGCCTACGTTAACCACGCCGAGACGCCGCAGATCCGCAACTTCGATGTCGTCGTTCCCCAAGGGAAGGTCTGGGTGATGGGAGACAACCGCAACCACTCCGCCGATTCCCGCTCCCATCTGGACTCCAACGGCGGATTCATCGACATCCCCGACATTGAAGGCAAGGCTGCGGTCATTGCCTGGCCGCTGAACCGTGTCACCGCGCTTGACAACTACCCGGACGTGTTCCGGAACGTGCCGCCGGCGGGATAGAAATGTCCCCGGCAGCACCAGGCACCCCGGCCAAGGCGGTCGTGCGCCCGGCGACAGGTGTCCGCTCCAAAGCTCCAACACTCCGCCATGAGCGCACCTTCAAGGCGCAGGGGGCCCGCTACCTTGCAGGCGTCGACGAAGTGGGCCGCGGCGCCCTGGCCGGACCAGTGAGCGTCGGGATCGCCGTCGTGGACCTTCAAACCCAGAAGCCGTTGTCCGGTGTGAGGGACAGCAAGCTGCTCAATCCTGCGGAGAGGGAGCGCCTGGAACCGCTGGTCCGCAAGTGGAGCGTGGCTTCGGCCGTGGGGCATGCCTCCGCAGCAGAGATCGATGCGCTGGGCATCATCGCTGCGCTGCGCCTTGCAGGCACGCGCGCCTGGTCCGACATCCTCGCCACCGGGATTGTGCCGGACCTGGTGCTCCTGGATGGCAGTCATAACTGGCTCTCGCCTGCCGGGCAGCTCTCCCTGTTTGACGATGCCGCGTTTGATCCCGGGTGCGACGCCCCCGTTCACACCCGCATCAAGGCAGACATGGAGTGCCTCAGCGTCGCGGCTGCCAGCGTCATCGCCAAGGTGGAACGCGACCAGCGGATGTGCGAGCTGCACGCCGAGTACCCGGATTTTGGCTGGAACGTGAACAAGGGATATGCAACAGCATTCCACCGTGGCGTGCTCCGCGCCGCCGGACCTACCCCATACCACCGGGTGACCTGGAATCTCCTCGGCGGTGAACTGGGATTGGCGGACCCGGATTGATGTCCCGTGCTGATGAAGTCAGATTCAGGTCACAGACCGTGGCGCCACCGGTGTGGTAGATGGTGCAAGATGGAAGCATGAGTGCTGAGGATCTTGAAAACTATGAAACCGACATGGAGCTGCAGCTCTACCGTGAATACCGCGATGTTGTCGGACTCTTCAGTTACGTTGTCGAGACTGAACGCCGCTTTTACCTTGCCAACCACGTTGACCTCCAGGCGCGCAGCGCCGACGGCGAGGTCTACTTCGACCTGACGCTGCAGGACGCCTGGGTCTGGGACGTCTACCGCTCAGCACGGTTCGTCAAGAGTGTCCGTGTCCTGACGTTCAAAGACGTCAATGTGGAAGAGCTTCCCCGCAACGAGGAACTGGCGCTGCCCAAGGACGTTGACCTGGGCAACTGATGCGCGCCGGTACTCCCGGCCGACAGTGCTGACGGGCGGACTCTTCCTCCACATGCCGGCGGCAGCCGGGTTTCCCACATAGGGAGATCGTTCCCTGTCCTCCGTGGTCCTGCCCCTGCAGGCTGGTTGCGGAGGTAGACATGAAATCCAAAGACCTGTTGGGCCGGCGCGGAGAAGAGTTCGCTGCCGAATATCTTGAATCACTGGGCATGCTCGTCGTGGAACGCAATTGGCGCTGCGCCGAGGGCGAGATCGACATCGTGGCGCTGGACGGCGATGCCCTGGTCATTGCCGAGGTGAAGACCCGCCGTTCCCTTGATTACGGGCATCCCTTTGAAGCTGTGGGGCCGGACAAGCTGGCCCGCCTGCACCGGCTCGGATCCGCCTGGTGCCGGGACCGGGAACTGCGGATGCCGCTGCGGCGCGTGGACGTTATCGCGGTGGTGGACGACGGCGCCGGCCAACCCCGGGTGGAACATCTCAAGGGGGTGGGGTAAATGGCCCTGGGCCGGACGTACTCGGTGGCGCTTGTCGGGCTGAACGGCTACATCGTGGAGGTCGAGGCGGACATTGGACAGACGCTCCCCGCGTTTGTCATCCTTGGCCTGCCCGACGCCGCGCTCAACGAGGCCAAGGAGCGGATCCGCTCCGCGGCAAAAAACTCGGGCATACCGCTGAGCCGGAGGAAGATCACGGCCAACCTCATCCCGGCGTCCCTGCCCAAGCGGGGTTCGGGCTTTGACCTGGCAGTCACGATGGCAGTCCTGCGGGCTGCGAATGACATCAACGCCACCGAGCGGACAGTCTTCATCGCGGAACTGGGGCTGGACGGCCGGCTCAGGCCGGTACGTGGGATTCTGCCCGCCGTGATGGCAGCTGTGCAGGCGGGGTATCCGGAGGTCGTGGTGGCGCACGCCAACCTGGCCGAAGCATCCCTGGTTCCCGGCGCCAACGTCAGGGGCTACCGCACGCTGGCGCGACTGGCCCTCGATTTCGGCGCCGACCCGCAGGAGCTCGCGCTGGACTTCGAACCCGTGGACGAGTCCGATCACGGGGACGTTCCGGCGGGCCTGCTGCCGGCGCCGGACATGGCCGATGTGTCCGGTCAGAGTGACGCGCGCCGGGCCCTGGAAGTGGCCGCTGCCGGGGCTCATCACCTGCTCCTGACCGGGCCCCCGGGGGTGTGCCCTTAAACATGTATGCGTGAAGGACTTCGAGCGGTGGTCGACTTGCCGTCAGACATGCGCGTCATGTCGCTTACCGCACGACGGGGAACGCGATATGTGTCGTGGCCAGGGGTCACCATGACTTCGGTCGACGCGTCGAGCGGGTGCCGAACAGCGGCGTGTCACCACCGAGCCGGGATCACGCGCACGCAGATCTCGTCGACCAGCCCGAGCGGAAGCGCCTGCTGGGACCAAGTGAGATCGGTCCTTTTACGTGGTCATCGGGCATGGCCATGTCCTCCAGGATTCTGTCTTCGCCGGGGCTGGCCCCGGCCACCGGATCGCGGTTGGATGGTCAGGGTGATGTTCTTGTGGAACATATTTGCGTAGCCGGCCTTGGGCGGGTTGCGTGCCGGTAGCGCTGCCTTCGGCGTCCGTTGGAGTTGTGGCCGCCGTACCGGTGAGGGCGTCAGCGTAGGTGGGTCGGGCGAGCTCGTAGTGCCGGTACAGCCTGTCCGTTTCGGCGGTCTCCAGGTGGAGGTCTGTGTCCAGCTGCGGGGCGTCGGTGATCTGGTCTTTGTTTAGGGCACGCGGATGTCCTGTCCCTCGGTCAGCGCGCCTTCGACCGGGACGAAGGATTCTGAGATTCCGAACAGTCCTGTCCTGACGGTGATCCAGCTGGTCCGTTCGGTCTCTTCGTCCAGGTAGACCTGTCCCAGGGGGCCGATCTTGTCTCCGTCGATGGAGAGGACGGTTGCGCCTTTGGCGAGCAGATCGTCGATGTCTTCCGGGCTGAGCATGGTGTCTCCTTGGATTTTCTCTATACGCAGGTTGGGGTGGCTTGTGGAAAAGTGAAGTATCCGACGCTAAGGTCGTGTTCTTCGGCGTGACTTGTTCTTAGTAGATGACGGTGCCGGTGGTCTCCACGGTGGTGCCGGAAATGGCGTTGCGGCCGCTGACCTCGAGCTGGATTCCTGTCCGCC
>DATCNU010000161.1:0-4486 GCA_036565085.1 Arthrobacter sp. | reverse complement strand
ACGGTCGCCGGTTTCCTGTTCTCGGCCTTCATGGTCACCATCACGGTTCTGCCCCGGCTTTCCGCCCCGGCCGGGCCGCAGGCCTCGTTGTGGCACCGGACCACCCTGGGCGCACGGATCTTCTGGCGCAACCGGCGCCTGCGGTCCCTGCTGGCACTGAACCTCGTGGTCGCAGCCCCGACGGCCTTGGTGCTCGTCAACACCGTGGTCTACGTCCGGGACATCCTGCACCGCCCCGAAACCGACCTGGCCCTGGCCCTGGCCTGCTTCGGCGTCGGTTCAATGATCGTCGCCTTGTCCGCGCCCCGGGTCCTGGACCGTTTCGGGGACCGGGCGGTCATGCTCACCGGCGCCGCCCTGATCCCTGCCGTGCTGGCCGGCGCCACATTCCTGACCTTCCTGGGAGCCGGTGGTGCGGGGTGGTGGCTGCTGTTGGGGCTGTGGTTCCTGCTCGGTGCGGCGAACTCCACGATCCTCACCCCCTCCTCCCGGCTGCTGCGCGATGCCTCCAGCGAGGAAAGCCGGCCCTACGTCTTCACCGCGCAGTTCTCCCTCTCCCACGCCTGCTACATCCTGACCTACCCCCTGGCCGGCTGGATCGGAGCCGCGGCCGGGCTGGGCTGGGCCGCTCTTGCCCTGACAATTATTGCGATGATAGGCAGTGCAGGCGCATTCCTGTCCTGGCCACGGCACACCGCTGCGGCATCGCAGGAACCAGCCGTAGAGGAGCAGACCGTTGACCAGCCAGCCTGACAGTGCGTTCAGCACCATCCCTGAGGAGCCGTCCCTGGCCCACCCTGTCATCCCGGACTCCAAGCTGCTGGAAACGGCTGCCGGGACGCTGCGGATGCTCGCCGAACCCACCCGGCTGCACCTGCTCTGGCAACTCACTGGCGGCCCGAAAACCGTCACCGAACTCACCGACGCGTCCGGTGCGCCCCGGACCGTGGTTAGCCAGCATCTGGCCAAACTCCGGCTCAGCGGCCTCGTGGACACCCGCAAGGACGGCCGGCACGTCATCTATTCCCTCCATGACGGGCACCTGGTCCGGCTCATCCGCGAAACCATCAACCACGCCGACCACCTGGTCACCGGAGAACCGGCCCACGACTAAACCCTCCTCATGCCCGCAAACTTCACCCGCGCGCCGGAGGCCAAGCCCACCCGCACCGACACATCACTGCAGTTCATCCAGAACGCACGGACCTGCACAAAAGGACAACGACCGATGAGCGCTCATGACCACGCACCGGACCGGATCGGGGACCCGTCCGCTTCCACCCACGACGGTCACAGCCACGGGATAGCCGCGAACGCGGACCGGCGGTACCTGGTTGTCGCCTTGGCGCTGATTGTCGGGTTCATGATCGTCGAGGTCATCGTCGCCGTCGTTTCCGGGTCGCTGGCCCTGCTCTCGGATGCCGGGCACATGCTCACCGACGCGGCGGCGATCGCCGCCTCCCTGTGGGCGATGCATCTGGCGGGCCGTCCGGCCCGGGGTATCTGGACCTTCGGGTTCAAGCGCGCGGAAATCCTCTCCGCGGCAGCCAACGGCATCACCTTGCTGGTCATCAGCGCCCTCGTGGCCGTGGAGGCCATCCACCGCCTCCTGGATCCGCCACCGGTCGCGGGCGGACCCGTCCTGGTCGTCGCCATCCTGGGGGTCATCGTGAACCTGGTGGCCGTGTGGGTGCTGGCGAAAGCCAACCGGTCCAGTCTGAACGTGGAAGGGTCCTTCCAGCACATCCTCACCGACCTGTACGGGTTCATCGCCACCGCGATCGCCGGGATCGTCGTCCTGTCCACCGGCTTTACCCGCGCGGACGCGATCGCCTCCCTCGTCGTGGTGGCCCTGATGCTCCACGCCGGGTGGGGCCTGTTGCGGGACTCGGGCAGGATCCTCCTGGAAGGCGCCCCCGAAGGCGTTGACCTGGCCCAGGTCAGGGAACACCTCCTGGAAACCGGGCATGTGCATGACGTCCATGACCTGCACGTCTGGACCGTCACCTCAGACCTGCCCGCACTCTCGGCCCACATCGTCCTGGACGAGAGCTGCTTCCACGACGGACACGCCCCCGTCATCCTCGATCAGCTGCAGTCCTGCCTGACCGGGCACTTCGACGTCGAGCACTCCACGTTCCAGCTCGAACCCGCCGGCCACGCCGTCCACGAAACCGGCACCCACTAATAACCGGACCTCATCACGGTTTGAACGGATCCAGCCGGGGCGATGGATGAACAGCCGTCCCTGGTCCATCCGGTCACTCGCGGACCTGACGGCGGCCAGCGACACGCTGCGGATGCGCGCCGAACCCACCCGCCTTCACCTGATGTGGCAACTGAGTGCGGGCCTCCGGACCGTCACGGAGCTGACGGAGGCTTCCGGGGTACCCCGCATCGTGCTCAGCCATCACTGGGCAAGCTCCGCCTCAGTGGTCTGGTCGACACCCGCAAAGATGGCCGGCATATCATCTATTCCCTCCGCGACGGACACCTCATCCGGCTCATTCACGAGGCAATCAACCACGCAGACCACAGTGTGGCCGGAGAGGCCCGTCACGGATGAGCAGCCGGGCGCTGCCATGATGAATCCGTGACTATCGCAAAAACGATCCTGCTGTTCGTCCTGGCCGCGGCGGCCGAGATCGGCGGGGCGTGGCTCGTGTGGCAGGCGGTCCGCGAAGGTAAGGACTGGTGGTGGGCCGGACTCGGGGTCCTGGCCCTGGGCATCTACGGCTTCGCCGCGACCTTGCAGCCCGACGCCCACTTCGGCCGGATCCTCGCCGCCTACGGCGGCGTGTTCGTCGCCGGCTCCCTGGCCTGGGGAATGATCTTCGACGGCTTCCGGCCCGACCGGTGGGATATCACCGGTTCGGTGATCTGCCTGCTCGGAGTGGCCGTGATCATGTTCGCGCCGCGCAACGCCGGCTGATCCCTGCTTCCAGTACACAATTGCATGAATACACGTGTCGATGTACTTTGGGTTTATGGAAACCCTCACGCACGCCCCGGTGTTGGCACGGTTCGGCTATGCGGTCTCGGATCCGACCCGTGCACGGATCCTGTTGGCACTGGCAGACGCGCCTGCTTACCCGTCGGATCTGGCCGATTCCCTCGGGGTCTCACGGCAGAGCATGTCCAATCACCTGACCTGTCTTCGCGGCTGCGGCCTCGTGGTGGCTGTCCCGGATGGCCGGAGGACCCGGTACGAACTCGCGGACGCCCGGCTGGGCCACGCCATCAGAGACCTGATTGGTGTGGTGCTGGCCGTTGACCCGGCCTGCTGCGCACCGGACGGGACGTGCCTGGTATGAGCCCCACGATTCAGCTTGCACCCAGCAGCGCGCGCCGCGCGGTGCTGGGCCGTCGTATCCGCCTGTTCGCGGCCGCGACCATCACCTACAACGTCGTTGAGGCCGCCGTTGCGCTCTGGGCTGGCAACGTGGCTGATTCTTCCGCTCTGATCGGGTTCGGACTTGATTCGGTGATCGAGGTCGCGTCCGCCGTCGCCCTGTCCTGGCAGTTTTCCGCCAAGAATCCTGAACAGCGAGAACACCTGACCCTGCGGATCATCGCGTTCTCCTTCTTCGCCCTGGCCCTGTTTGTCACGGTGGATTCGGCCCGGTCCCTGGCCGGCGGCGGTGAAGCGCAGCACTCCACCCCTGGCATTGTGATTGCGGCCCTGAGCCTGGCGATCATGCCGGTGCTTTCCTGGCTCCAGCGCCGGGCCGGACGGGAACTCGGATCCAGGACCGCAGTGGCGGATTCCAAGCAAACGCTGCTGTGCACGTACCTCTCTGCTGTCCTGCTGGCAGGGCTCGTGCTGAACAGCACGCTGGGCTGGTGGTGGGCGGACGCCGGTGCAGCCCTGGTCATCGCCGCGATCGCTGTCCGCGAAGGCGTCAACGCCTGGCGCGGCGACCTCTGCTGCACCGTCCCGCACAGCCACGATGCGCCCGAGACCGAAACGGACGAGTGCTGCTCGGCCCCGGAAACGGGCGCAGGCGCGAGCCACGAGGGTGGCCGCTCTAATTCGGACGCACGCGTAACACCGACGAGTGACGCTGAGGTGGCCGAGGCCTCCGGCTGCTGCGAAGGCTGTGGTTCCAGCCCTGAACCGACGACTGTCAGCCTGTCCCTGGGCCCCGGGAACGGCTGAGTCATGGACTACGAATTGCGTATTATCCAGGGTTGTCCCAATAGCGGTCTGGCCCTGGAACTGTTCCGTCAGGCCCTGGCAGCCGAAGGAAAAGACATCGGACGGGTAACGGTCCGTGAAGTAACTTCCGAGGACGAGGCCGAGGCGCTGCGCTTCCACGGCTCCCCGTCGTTCATAGCCAACGGACGGGACTTGTTTCCTACCGATTCAGCGCCTGCCCTGAGCTGTCGCATATATCGCTTGGAAGACAGAATGGCGGGTCTTCCTTCCGCCGAATTGTTGCGCACCGCCGTGCGTGGCGTCGGCTCAGACGCCTGAGCGATAGGC
>DATCNU010000160.1:0-11126 GCA_036565085.1 Arthrobacter sp. | reverse complement strand
GGCGTGGTGATCGACGGCGTCACCATCCTGCCCGGGGCCCTGATCTGGTGTGACCCTGACGGCATCCTGGTGGAACGCTAAGGAGGGGACGGCAAGTAGGGAAGCGCGCAAAGGAAGCCCGCTCCGAAAATATTCGGGGGTGAGTAGGATCCGCGCAGCCATTAGGCGGTAGGCCGGATCTGGCTTGTCCTGAATGCAGCTGACCCCTATCGCAAACGGTCGTCTGCGATAGGGCCGGCGCCGTCTCCCTGCGTGAATGCCAGACCCGCCACCTGCCCTCACAAAAGCCACCCCGAAATCAGGCCAACGAAACATCTCGCCCGCCATGGGTTTTGTTAGACTGCGCTGCATGGGACACAAAATCGGGTACGCCAGGGTAAGCACCACCGACCAGGATCCTCAGTTGCAGCTCGACGCACTGAACGCCGAAGGCTGCCTGAAGATCTACAAAGACATTGCGACCGGCACCAAAGCCGACCGGCCACAGTGGGCACTGTGTCTGGACGACTTGCGCCCCGACGACACCCTGGTCGTCTGGAAAATCGACAGACTCGGACGGAACCTGCGCAACCTCATCGACATCGTCACCACCCTCGACGAACGCGGCATCGGCGTCCAATCACTGACCAACGGGATCGTGGACACCACTACCGCACACGGCAAACTCGTCTTCGGCATGTTCGCGCTCATGGCCGAATACGAAGCCGCGCTGATCCGGGAGCGGACCCAGGCCGGACTCATCGCCGCCAGGGCGAGAGGACGCAAAGGCGGGCGCAAACCCAAAATGACCCCGGAACTCATCAACAAGGCCCAGCGCATGTACGACGCCCGACAATTCACCATGGCCGAAATCGCAGCCTCCTGCGCCGTCACCCCCATGACCATCTACCGCAACATCCAAACCACCAAACCCATGCCGGAACATCCTTAGCGCCAACGGCTGTACGGAAACTGCAACCCCCAAACCGGCAAGCCAACGGCCAGACCGGAGGGCTTTGACCACAGCCAGGTCCGACGCATCAGCGAACTCTAATCGCGGGGGCCTTCGCGAGGGCTTACCCGCGCACGGGACCAGGGGATACAGGTCCTATCCTTGGAATAGTGGCCACCGTACCGACTGATTGAGCATCCGCCGGTACGGTGGCCGCTATCACCTATCTCGTTCAGGTAAGTGCGCATCTCATCGAAGACATCAACCGCGGCAAGCAGATCCCGGGTCTCAAATTCGCGCTCGACCTCGACGGCGTTCTCTTCATCCTCAAACAGAACCTTCATGTCGGCGACTCTTCCGTTCCCGGAGCCAGAACACGGCCACACCTAGATTGCCCCTGGGGACACGCTCAGGAGTACTGGGCCATGACCCGGCGATCCTACGGATTCCACACACCCGAAGCAGCCCTGGCCTTGATCATGCTCGCCTGCGGACCAGTCAGAATCGAGCTCCCAGACCAGAAATAACGGAACCCACATTCGCGTCAGGAGAGCCCGATTTCCCACCAAAGCGGGGCCAAGTCAGATTGACAAAATCATACGACGCCCTCCTCACGGAACTGACCGGACAACGGCCCCGCTTCTTCCGGCCCGGCACCGCCTTTCTGGACGAAGTCTCCGCGGAAATCGTCCGCGGCCTTGGCCTTGTCCCCGTCGGGTTCACCATCAACGGCGACGGCGGAGCCACCTTCCCCGCCGCCGCGGTCACCCGCGAGGTCTCCGGGGCCCGGGGCGGGGACATCGTCATCTGCCACGGCAACCACCCCGGGGCTCATCCGGGCCGTTACAGTCTTGAAAGACCGGGGCGGAACCTTCCTGCCGCTGTCCCGGACCGTCGCCAGCTGTTTTCCGCGTCCGGCTCGCGGGGTTACGGGCCTGTCCCCGGGCAGCTGACCCCGGAGCCCCGGTCCCCGTTACGGATGTTGCTTACTCCGGCAGGATGCCCGAGCGGCTCAGCAGCGCCCGGGTTTTTGGATGCTGCGGGGCAGTGAAGATACGGCTTGGGGGCCCCTCTTCCACGATGATGCCCTGGTCCATGACGACGATCCGGTCCGCTATGTCGCGGGCGAACTGCATTTCGTGGGTGACGATCACCATCGTGGTTCCCTGCTGGGCAATCTTCTGGATGACTGAGAGCACTTCTCCCACCAGCTCCGGGTCCAGGGCCGAGGTCGGCTCGTCGAAGAGCATGACGCTTGGTTTCATGGCCAGGGCCCGGGCGATGGCAACCCGCTGCTTCTGGCCTCCGGAGAGCTTGCTGGGATAGTTTTCCATTTTGTCGCCCAGGCCGACCATTTCCAGGTTGGGGACGGCAATTTCCCGGGCCTCCGCCGCTGAGAGCTGCTTCACGTCGCGCAGCGGCGCCATGACATTTCCCAGGGCCGTCTTGTTCAGGAACAGATTGAAGTGCTGGAACACGAAGCCGATGTCGGTTCGCTTCTGGGCGGTGATGGACGCCTTTTCCGCGATTAGTTCGCCGTCGCGTTCGTCGTAGCCGATCAGGTGCCCGTTGACGTAGATGCGGCCGGCATCAATGGTTTCAAGTTTGTTGATGCAGCGCAGCAGGGTGCTCTTGCCGGATCCGCTGGACCCCAGGATGGCGATCGTTTCGCCGCGGTGGACCACTAGGTCCACGCCCTTGAGCACTTCAACTCTTTTTTCCGCATGGGGCTGGCCGGTCAGCCTTTTCCACAAGGTCGGTTTCGTCGAGGAGACGAAGGTCTTGTGTACGTCGCGGACGTCAATAATGGTCTCGTCAGCCATTGGCCCGTGCCTTTCGTTCAAGCACTACCACGACGCGCGAGAGTGGAAGGCTAATGATCAGGTAAAGAATGGCCGCTGCGGTGTAGATGGCCGTGGTTTGGAAGGTCTGGCTGTTGAGGATGTTGGCGGTCTTCAGGATCTCGGTCACGGCAATTACGGACGTCAGTGCGGTGTCCTTGATCATGGCGATGAAGTAGTTGCCGATCGGGCCCATGGAGACCACGAAGGATTGGGGAATAACCACCTTCCACAGGGTCTTCGTGGGAGTGTAGCCCAGGGACAGCGCGGCTTCGGTCTGGCCGTGCTCCACGGACAGGATCGCGGAGCGGAAAACCTCGGATAGGTAGGCGGCATAGTTCAGGCCCAGGCCCAGGATGCCGGCCGGTACGGGTTCGATGCTCACGCCGATGCTGGGAAGCACGAAGAAGATGTAGACGAGCTGCACCAGCAGCGGGGTGCCGCGGATGACCTCCAGGTAGAACGTGGCGATGCCGCGGAGGATTTTGATCGAGGAAATGCGCGCCAGGGCAACCAGGAGCCCCAGCACGAGTGCCAGGGCCATGGCGCCGAGCGCCAGTTGAACGACGATGGGTACGGCCTGCAGGAGTGCCGGGAACACGGCCAAGGTGTTGTTAATAAAGTCCACTAGGAATCCCTAAGTTAGGGTCGGGCAGGGGCCGGCGGCCAGTGTGAGTGAAGCGGATGCCTGCCGGCCCTGCGTGATTCTGAAACTTATTTGGCCATGTTGGAGTCGTTCAGGCCGTACTTCTTGAGGATTTCGAGGTACTTGGGTGTCTTCTTAAGGTCTGCCAGTCCGGAGTTCAGGTCCTGCAGCAGCTGCGTATCGTCCTTGCGCACTCCGGCTCCGATGGTGCCCGGGTAGAACGGTGTGTACGGGGAGACGAGCTTCAGCTTGGGGTTCGGCTTCTGGACCAGGCTGTAGCCGATCACGGCGCTGTCGGTGAAGACGGCGTCAACCTGCTTGTTTTCCACAGCCGCGAGCAGGGCAGCCTGCGAGTCGAAGAGCTTGACCTGGCTGCCGCCCAGGCTGTCCACGAGGTCCTTGAACACGGTGCCTGTCTGGGCGCCGAGGACCTTGCCCTTCACGTCGTCGCGGGAAGCCAGCGTTGAATCGGCCGGGACCACCATGGCTTCGCCTTCGGTGTACCAGGGGTCGGTGAAGTTGATCTCCTTCTTGCGGTCGTCGGTGATGTACATGGCATCGACGATCACGTCGGCCTTTTTGGCGTTGAGCGCCGCGATCAGCGTGGCAAACTCGGAAGTGAAGACCTTGATCTTCCAGCCCTTGGTCTGGGCGATGGCGTTGATCATGTCCCCGTCGATGCCTTTGAGCTCGCCAGAGGCCTGGTCGGTGAAGGAGAAGGGTGCGTCATTGGACGTCGCGATGGTGATGGTCTTCTGGTCACCGCCGCCTGCGCTGGCCCCGCCGCCGCTGCCGCCTGTTGAGCCACACGCCGTTATAGCCAGTGCGACTGCGACGCCCATGGGGACCAGTGCGGCGAAACGTTTGCGGAGCATTCTTGAATTCTTCATGAAGGGCCTTCTGCTAGGGATGGTTGTCTATCGGTTGAAGCGGTCTAGTCGAAGAGTGGCGGTGGCCTTGTGGGCTTCCATTCCTTCGAAGGCGGAGATCGTTGTGACGTAGTTGGCCAGGCGGGGGGTCGCGTTTTTTTCGACCCGCTGGAAGGTGAGCGGTTTGAGGAAGCGGGCTACGGAGAGGCCGGCTGATGACCGGGCACCCCTGCCGGTGGGCAACACGTGGTTCGTGCCGGAGGAGCCCTTGTCCGAGTAGGCCACGGTGGACCACGGTCCGAGGAAGATGGAGCCGTAGTTCTGCAGGTTCTCGTGGTAATAGGAGTCGTCCGAGGTCTGGATTTCCAGGTGTTCCGGTGCCAGCAGGTCCATGATCTGTACGGCCGTTTCCCGGTCCTCGGCCACGTAGACGGTGCCGTAGTCCCGCCAGGCCGGTCCGGCGATGTCCCGCGTGGCGAGCGTCCGCAGCTGTTTCTTGATGTGCCGGATGACCTCTTCGCCAAGCTGGTGCGAGGTGGTCACGAGGGATGCCGGTGATTGGAGGCCGTGTTCGGCCTGGCCGAGGAGATCGGCGGCCACAAGTTCGGCGTCGGCGGTTTCGTCGGCGATGACGGCGACCTCGGACGGCCCGGCCAGGAGGTCGATGCCGACGCGCCCGAACAGCTGCCGTTTGGCCTCGGTGACGTAAGCGTTTCCCGCGCCGACCAGGATGTCCGCCGGTTGCTCGCCGAGAAGGCCGAAGGCCATGGCGGCCATGGCCTGCACCCCGCCGAGGGCGAAGGCCCTGTCCACCCCGGCCAGATAGGCGGCGTATAGCACGGCGGGGTTCCCGCCGTCGGGCCCGGTGGGCGGCGTGCAGGCCAGGACGTTGCGGACGCCGGCGGCCTTGGCGACCCCCACCGTCATGAAGGCGCTGGCGAGAATGGGGAACCGGCCCGCCGGAAGGTAGGCCCCGACGCGGCCGACTGGAACGTACTTTTGTCCCGTGAAGACGCCGGGGAGGAGTTCGGTTTCAAAGTCGGTGAGGTGTTCGCGCTGTTCGACCGCGAACAGCCGGGTCCGCTCGGCACTGGCAATGAGGGCCTCCCGCAGGTCCGGGGTGAGCGAGTCGCCGGTCCGGGCCAGGTCGTCCTGGCTGATCTCCAGGCTCGTTCCCTGCCACCCGTCAAGCTCCCGTGCGTACGTGAGGACGGCGTCCATGCCGTTGGCCTCGATGTCACCGAGCATCGCGGAGACTGTCGCTACGACCTCCGGCAAGCGCTGGGCGGGAACACCGCCGACGGCGGCACTCTTCAGGGTGGCGAAGTTCCCCTGGATGTGCGCCGTGTCACGTTCCGATATGTGCATGGGTCAAAGCTACTGGCCCCTGAGTCATGGCACAACGGGGCCAAAACATGTAGCTGCCATAGGGTGGCCCTATGAGTCCCCTGGCGTGTTTCGCGCACGTAACATGTGTGTCCGAGCCCGCGAAGTCCGCAAAACCGCCGGATTTCGCGGTGATGGCTAGGGTTGACTCATGACCCTCGCGCAACTCCGGGCCTTCCTTGCGGCCTACGAGCTCGGTTCCTTCACCGCCGCGGCACGAATACTGGAAACAAGCCAGGCTTCAGTGTCCGAGCTCATCAGCAGGCTGGAACACGAACTTCAGCACAGCCTCTTCATCCGCGGTGGACGGAGGCTCATTCCCACTACCGCGGCTGTTGAACTGCAGGTGCACGCACTGCAGTCCGTCACGTCTTTCGACAACGGCGTGGAGGCGCTGAAATCGATGTCATCGCTGGAAGGAGGCGTCTGCACGTTCGGTGTGCTCCGGTACGGCGCGCACTATGACCTTGCGGACCTGGTGCAGCGATTCCACCGTCGCTACCCCAAGGTGAAGGTGCACCTCGTGGGGCTGAACTCCGTGGCCGTGGCCGAGTCTGTGGCGTCGGGTGAAATTGAAGCCGGGCTGATCGTGCTGCCGGTGGCCGAATCGGGCCTTCAGGTCAGGCCGCTGTTCCGGGACCAAGTTTTTTACGTCTCGGCCACTCGGCACCCTTCCAAGGGCCCCATGACCATCGAGGAACTCGCTGGGTCGAAGCTGGTGCTCTATGACGCCTTCGCCGGATGGCGTGACCCGACGCGCCGGCAGCTGTTGGAGCGTGCACGGCTCAAGGGGCTGAAAATCGATCCGGCAATCGAGGTGGAACATGTCGATACCGCCCTGGGCCTCGTCGCCACCGGAGCGGCAGACACCTTTGTCCCGCAGGCAATAGTCAACAGCCCGGGCTTTCCTAAAAACATCCACGCGGTCCCTTTTGCCGAACCTTTGTACGACACCATCGCCCTGATTCAGCGGGAGGGCGCATACCTGTCCCCGGCGACACGGAAGATGGCGCAGATGGCCGCGCGGACCCTGCTGGCCAGGGTGACTCCTGGACAAGACATAAGGGGCGTAACCGTCCGCTAGCCCCAACCGGCGGGAGCGAAAGGCACGGGTACGGCTGAGAGGCGAGTGTCACCGGCACGACTGCGTTCCGCCGCCTCACATGTCCGACAGAGCCGACCCCGGATTCTCGATCGCGTCGGCCACGTAGCGCAGGAATCCGCCCGCGGTCCCGCCGTCTCAGACGCGGTGGTCGAAGGTGAGCGTCAGTATAGTTACCTTGCGGACGGCGAGTTCCCCGTGGACCACCCAGAGCTTGTCGATGATCCGCCCTAAGCCTGGGCTAGCGTTCTAACGGGGGCCTGTACTCCTGGAGGCGTCCTAGCTTGTGAGCCCGGGAGAGGCCCGCGTGATCAGGAACAGATCCACCATAAGGACGGCAACACCACAGACCCTGACCTGCTGCGGTTCCTCTCACCCCTCGGATGGGAACACATCAACCTCACCGGCGACTACACCTGGCCCCGCGCCAACCACATCAAACCCGGCAAATACAGGCCACTCCGACGCCCGGCAAAACCTTAGCGTCGGATATTTCACTTTTTCACAAGCCACCCCTACCTACGAGCAAGCACGGCAGGCACTCGACGCGCTGGTGCCGGAGGGCCAGAAGCTGATCGCGATCCGGACCTCCTAGCAGTCCTCTCATTTCTAGGGCGGCGGACGCGTAGCGTTGGGCCATGGGACTCATCTACGACGATCCGCAGCTTGCCGCACTGACGCTCACGCGCATAGCGGCCGAGGAATCCGAAGGCCCCAGTGAGCTGACCGGCCGCATGCACACGGTCCTGGATGACCTGGTCCAGCGCAACGGGGCTGATTACCTGGCGGAGCTGGTGATCATTCTGGCCCGTGACCGGTTCATCGCCCTCGATGACTTCGCCCGGGCCACTGGGACCGGCACAGCGGAGCTGCTGGACTCGGTGGAAGTCGGGGCACTTGAAGATCTCGATGACGGCCGATAGGCCGCCGGCAGGGGCCGGGCTTCCGGCCGGGCTCGCCCCGCCGGTGAAAGTCGCCCTGGCCCGGGCCGTCGCGAGGATGCCCCGGGCTGGTGCCCTGCCCGGAAATTTAGTCTTTGAGCCCAAGTGGGACGGGTATCGGTGTATCGGAATCCGCGACGATAACGGGGCAACTTTGTGGTCCCGGCAGGGCAAGGAACTGACCAGGTACTTCCCCGAGCTCGTTGCCGCCATGTGGGCCACGGTTCCGTCCGGTGCGTGATCGACGGCGAAGCCGTGATCTGGACGCAGGGCCGGCTGGACTTCTCCGCGCTGCAGCAACGCCTGGGAGCCGGTGCGAGGACCCTTCCCGGACTGGTCCGGGAGACACCGGCCAGCTACGCCGCGTTCGATGTCCTGGCCGTGGCCGGACACGATGCCCGGGAACTGCCGCTGCGCGATCGGCGGGCGCTCCTGGAGGAACTCGCCAGCACATGGGAGCCGCCGCTGTCCCTCTCCCCCACCACCACAGATCCCGAGGTGGCGGCCCGATGGTTCGAAGAGATGCCCCGCACCGGGATCGAGGGGCTTCTTTGATGTTCCCTGTCAATTCCACCGTGTTGAAGCTACGTGGGCAGGCCCAATCCTGAACGGCGCTACGCAGCTGGCAACCGCCGGCGGACACGGACGAGGTCTCCGGACATGATCGATCGAGCCGCTACTGGGTGTAGAGCTTCCAGGGGCTGCCCTCAGGGGCAATTTCTTTTTGGGGAACCTTACCGAGCGGAAATTGGCACTGCGACGCGCGCAGCCAAAGCGATCTCACGGCGAGGACCGGGCTGGCAGGAAGGAAAGCAACTTTTACCGGGCGGGGGCCCGGCGCATGGTGGGGCCTGTTGGGTAGACAGGTCAGGGCACCTGCGATCTGCGGCTTACGCCGGGTTGGTGGTCGTACCGGCAAGGCGGCGGATCAGGGCGAGTCCGGCTGGTGTTCCGGGCCAGTGCCGATCCAAGGGAGCGATGCCGGCTTTGCGGATGACGGAGCGCAGGACCAGGGCCACGATGATGACGTCGTCGGCGTAGCCGATCACGGGAAGGAAGTCCGGGACCAGGTCAATGGGAGAGGCAAGATAGACGAGCAGCAGAACCAGCCTGATCCGGATCCTGCGAGGCAGTGCCCGGTCCGCGGTCAGCCTGCGCAGCAGTGTCAGCAGGTCCGGCAGCAGGCGCAGTGCTTCCTTCATGCCAACCGTCTCCGGGTGTTTCCGGGCGTAGAGCGCCAGAAGGACCAGCAGGACAGCGCAGATCAGGACCACGCCGCCAATAAGGGCGATCACCGCGTCCCACCAGTTCATTCGATGACCTCTTCGCTGGTCGTGTAAGTGAGTGCTTGGCCGCAACGCAGGCTGCGTCAGATCGATCAGGACATCCATTTAGCCTAACCTGCGGGCACTACGGACTTCCGGACGGTTGCCTGCCACTCCTTCAGGAAACGCGGCCCAAGGAGGACGAAGTCTCTCAGGAGGAGGGGGCCGGGCAACTCATGACAGATGCTGCCCAATCCTTCCGGTGCGGGCTTAGCCTTGTTGTAATGGTGATGGATCCCACCGGAACCGGCTGATTTGCCGGTTCGGACCGCCGAGGTGGCTGATGGGTCCTGCCCCGATTGTGAAGGGCAGGTAGTCGCCATGGCAGGAAATCGAAACGACCCTGAGATCCCGGCGACGCCGGAAAGGGATAAGCTCACCGGCGTCTTGGTGCCCATCGGCCCCTTGGACCTGTCCGTGGAGGAAGTGCGCCAACTCTGGTCGTTCATCCACGGGGACATCATGGACGGGAGCATGCGACGGCTGCTGCGATCTTCCCTCGGGTTGTGTCCCCGCCACACCTGGGCCTACGCAGTCGTGGAGATCGAACTTTGGCAGGCCGGCGCCGGAGCCCGCGGCGGACACCAGCCCTTCGACGTCACGGTCCTTTATGAGGACCTCCTGGACCACGTCGCCGACGGGCTGGCACGGAAAACCTCCCTGTTGCACCGGCATCCGGACGATGTGCTCCTGCCGGTCGGGCCCTGCCGGGTCTGTGAGGACACGGCCTCTCCTGATCTGCCCGGTCTGCGGATGGGCTATGCGAACTCCAACACCGAAGCCCTCACCGTTGAAGCGAACGGGCTGTCACACACCACGGCCTGGTGCCGGGAGACGCTCCCGCTTTGGCGGAGCAGGGTCTGCCCCGACTGTGACACTGAGAGGGCGGCCGCTGCCGGGGATCCGGTGCTGTTGTGCCGTTTCCATCTGGCCGCCCACCGTCCCCTGCCTGAGCCGCTGCGGCACGCGGTGGCCTCGCGGCTGCGGGAAGTCCGGGAACGGCTGAAGCACCTGACCGAATCCATGACGGACTACGGCGCCCCCGCCGGGGGTGAGGAGAACACGTCCTGGATCGAAGCCATCGGCTTTTTCGCCGGCTGGGGCCTGCCCCTGTACCTGGCCGCCGACCACACGGAAACGGGGACCGAAGAAGACATCCAGGGCGCCGGGCAGCGGGACTGACCGCGTCATATGGTGGCGGCCCCCGCTTCTGTCCCTGTAGTCTCTGTTTCACGGTGATGGATCCCGCCGGAACAGCCCGCATCTAGGTGTGGCTGTTCGAACCGCCTCCTGGCTAATGGTTCCTACCTTTGCTTATACGAAGGTAGGTGACCCATGCCCGCACCCGGCACACTCGTTCTGCTCCGCCACGGCCAAAGTGTCCTGAACGCCCAGGACCGCTTCACCGGCCTGCTCGACCCGCCCCTCACCGAGGCCGGAGAAGACGAAGCAGCGTGCGCCGCGACCCTGCTGGCCTCGTCATCCTTTTCCCCTGACTCTGTCTACACGTCCACCCTGATGCGCACCCGGGACACTGCCCACATCGTCCTGGACGTCCTTGGCGACGCCGACGTGCAGGTCCTTGCGGCGTGGGAGTTGAACGAACGCAGCTACGGTTCCCTGACCGGCAGGGCCAGGAGTGAACTGCTCAGCGAGCTCGGGCCTGAGGTGTTCCGGTTCTGGCGGCGCTCCTACTACGGGGCACCCCATCCCATGTCGCGCGCCGAACTCGGCGCTGTGCGCCGGAGCCGTGCCTTTGCCGGGCTTCCGCCGGAAGCGGTCCAGCCTACCGAATCATTGTGCGGGGTGGTCAAACGCGTCCGGACTTTCTGGCACCAGCACCTCCGGCCCCGGATCCGGGAGGGAGGGGATGTCCTCGTGATCGGGCACGGTAATTCGCTGCGGGCGCTTTGCCTTGTCGTGGACCGGCTCTCCCATGCCGAGGTCGAGGCGCTGAACATCCCCACCGGCCACCCGCTGGTGTACCGCTTCGCCCCTGATCTGGTGCCGGTGGCGCGGGGCGGGGAGTATCTGAATCCGCCGGCGGCGCGGACGGCTGCCGCCCTGGTCGCTGCCGCCGGCGGG
>DATCNU010000159.1:0-14098 GCA_036565085.1 Arthrobacter sp. | reverse complement strand
GCTGACCGGAAAACGCGGGGTGGAGTGGGTCCCCACGCCCAAGACCAAGCAAGCAGACCTCGCGAGCATCAGGAACGGTGATTGACATGGAACAAAGCACGGGATTCGCCGTCGGAGACGGCCTGGCGGCAGAAACATCGGTGACCGCTGCCGCCGTCGCCGTCCCCGCCGTCTCAAACGAGGAACTGCCCATGCCGACGGCGGCCGGTAACGCCAGCCTCAGAACCCGGTGCGCGTGCCTGGCCCAGTTGTTCACCGCAGTTCTCATGGCCTCTGTCTTCATCGGAGTGCCCCTGGCGGCAGCCCTCCATGTGGTCGTATATCAGCCCGTGCTGGACATTGTCTTCGCTGCCGGGATCACCGGCGTGCTGGCCCTGACGGTGGCGTATGTCGTTCTGAAGACCGGGAAAAGCGTGAGGGTGAGTCCGGCATGATCCGGGAGGGCAGGACCCGGAAGGCGGTCCTGTGCATCGTGGCGCTTGCCGTCGCAGCCGCCTGCCTGGCCTTCGCCTTCATCCATCCCGCCGCTTCCACGGTTCGCCAGGATGTGGCCCTCAGCCATGATGTGCCCGGTCCGGTGGAATTGCCCGTGCCCGAGGACGGGACGGCCTACTACGGCGTCCAGCTGGACTGGCAGCAGGACTCCGTAGCCGGCTATGCCTCCCGGTTCGGAGCAACCCCGGCAATGTTTGGACGCTACGTCAGCTTCCCCCTGACCCCCGAGGAGGAAAAGGAGGTGGGCGAAGAGGTGGCGGCGCTGGCTTCGGCCCATTCGGCAATGATGCTGACCCTGGAGCCCCGGAACGGCCTCGACACCATCACGCCGGCCGTGCTGGCCACGTTCTCCCAACAGCTGACGGCGTGGACCCGCAAGGGGGTACCCGTCATGGTGCGCTTCGCCCATGAAATGAACGGATCATGGTACGCGTGGGGCCAGCAGCCGGCGCTCTTCATCGAAAAGTTCCGCCAGGTGGCAGCGGCCGTCCATACCGTCCCCGGATCCACCATGCTCTGGTCCCCGAACGAAGGCGGCAGCTACCCGTTCCCCGGCGGGCCACATGAGGCCAAGCCGGGAACCACGGCATTCTCCGCCCTGGACACAAACGGCGACGGGAAACTGTCCATGGACGATGACCCGTACAGCCCCTACTGGCCCGGCGACGACGCCGTGGACTGGGTGGGACTCACGCTCTACCACTTCGGCGATGTCTACCCCTGGGGGGAAAACGAGACACCCGAGCCGGGCAAGCTGGCCGCGAAAATCACCGGAACCTACAAGAGCGGCCTCGTGGATGAAACCGCCGTCCCGGACTTCTACGCCACCTACGCGGCAGGGCACGCCAAGCCCTTCGCCATATCCGAGACCGCAGCGCTCTACAACACGGCACGGACGGACGGCGCGGCAGCGCTGGACATCAAATCCGCCTGGTGGAACCAGCTGTTCGACCCCGCATTCTCAACACGGTTCCCCCTGCTGAAACTCGCCCTGTGGTTCGAATACACCAAGGAAGAAACAGAGCCGGCCAACCAGGTCATCGACTGGCGGGCCACCGCGGACCCGGCCACCCTGGCACGGTTCCGTGAAGCGGTTCCTTCCCGGTTCATCATGGCGCCGCTCAGAGGCTAACAGGCGTGCTGGGCAGGGGACCGAACCCAGCTGTCGTAGCTTTCCTGCTTAACCGGCAGAGTGAGGTGCTCCGCCCCAGGCAAAAGAGTTTTCGACTGCGGCAACGTATCCGGCCAGCTCGGTTTAGTGAGTCAACACGGTCTATTGACCGAGTATTTTGGCGGGTCTAGCGTTGCGAATGGCAGTGGGATTTCGCCCCCGCCACTATCTTGGGAGGTCCATTATGGCCATTGCAGTGATCATGGATTTCACGGAAGGCACCCTCGAGGATTATGACAAAGTGGTCCAGCGGCTAGGACTCGCTCCCGGCGGGCCGGGGGCCCCGGGCGGGCTCTTCCATTGGGTATCAGGTACTGACGGCGGGGCCCGGATCGTGGATGTGTGGCGGACCCGCGAACAGGCCGATGCCTTCTACCAGGAAAAACTCGGCCCCGTTACGGCCGAACTCGGAATTGCTCAGCCGGAGATCAGCTATTTCGATGTCCACAATTTCCAGACAGCGGGACCTGAGGCCTGACGGCCTCACTGCAGCATCGATGTGCAGCCGGGCCGGGCCCGCGCGGCATTGATTACCTTCGTAGATGCCTCGGCTCTGTCTCCCCTTTGAGAGGCAAACAGGAAAGCAGACGGGCAACCGGCGAAGAATAGCCGGTTCGGTTCCCGGACGGTCATTAGATTGTCCGGGACAGGCCACATCAGCGGACCCTCTATTTACACCAAAAACGTTCTGACCATCGAGGGCACGGCGGGAAGGCGTCCGGCCCTCCGCGCCGTCCCGACGCAAGAATCCTGGTGTCGGCGGGACGTCTGACGGGCGGGGGAAGGTTGTAATGTGTTTGCAGGCCCTGCGGTCCTCCCCCCGAGAACGCAGCGCCGGGAGCCCCTGCGTTCGAGTCGCCTCGCGATTCATGCGGGGGCTTCCCCTTTTTTGGCACAATTCCATTCGGGATCCGGGACTTCGCAACGCGTCACGGGGCCACGGGGCCACGGGGCCACGGGCAGCTAACAAGGGCGGTGTCAGTTCCCCGGGGAACTCGGCTGGCTGCGGGGGACGAAGCGGCAGGGACCGGAATGTCTGGACGACAGGACGCAGATACGGCCCGATGGCAGGTGAACGTTGCCGCACATGCCTGCTTCGGCGGCCTGTTCATCCACGGACGGGTTATGCAAATCTGCCCGCGTTCCCTCAGCGGCACCGCGCTGCGGCAACGCTGACAGTTCGTCGGTACTCATGCTGTCGGCGTCCTCTCCGGGACAGGAATCGCCCGGGTACTGCCTTTGACGCATTCATTCTCAGGGGGAAACCAGGCCAGCACCGGATGCAAAGACTCACAAAATACAAACAGTGCGGTGCCGGCGCTCATCCTCCGCCCCGCGGAAGGAACGAAGCCGGGCAAAATATTCTGGCCCACGCCGGTGTTGCCGGTGGTCAGGAAGCCAGCCGGTCCCGGGTGCGGTGCATGCTTAACGGCGGCCGGGTCCCGGGCCGGTCCGGCCTCCATGTCCTGACAGGGCCCTGGCCAGAGGCATCACTGATCAAGCCCATGCCCGCACATTCGCGCACGGCCTCGATTCCGGCCACAGCCGCTGACTTGTCGGCGAAACCGGACGACACAGCCATCACGATTCCCCTGGCATCAAGGAGCCGGAACCTGAACCGGGATTGTTCGTCGACGAATAATTCAAAAAGACCAGCCATGAGTGTTCTCCCCCTGAACGCGGGGAAAACCCCGCCCGACAGCCCTGTCCAGGGCCTGCGAAACCGCCTGCTGCTGGACGGAACCCGGACCAATCGAACGCGGCGTTGCGTCGGAAATGATCCGTCAAAAAAATGTGGCGACCGGCGTCACCATTGATCATCTAACCATGCAGTCCGGGCTTCAACAAGGGCCCCGAGGTCCCGTTACAGCCCCGGCAAGATCGCCCCAAAGAGCTTCAGCGAGGCACCACATGCCCGCCGAGCGGCCCGGAACATCGCGAAAAGCGTCTCCCGCGCTGCGGCCCCTGACCCGGAAACCCGGCACGAAAGGACCTGAGCACAGATAGCTGCCCCCTGGCCAGGGATCAGTGAAGGAATGCCGGTTGGACGCCAGGACACCGCGAGCCACACCACAGTGGTTCTGCGCAGATAGTCGGCCCTCAACCGAGGCATCGGCCGCGACCTTATGGACGTACTGACCAAATCCAGGACCGGGATCGGAAAAGTAGGCGGAGATGGTCTGGCTCGGCCTCACGGTACTTTTCATTGCCCGGTCTTGAGCTAAATCAGCCTAAGAACCCAAGCCCGGGACAATGAAAATGTCACCTATCGCCAGCCGTCCGGAACCGGGCCCGTACCGGCTAAAGCGCAGCTGAACCGCTAAGCATCCATTTATGACATTGGCAGCCGACCTCACGGAAGCGTAAGACCCAGTCTCCAGGCACCGCCTGGGGCGTCGACCTGTGTTCCGCTCCAAAGGTAGTGTTTCATCTACGTCGATAATTGGGGGATAAAGATGACAAATGATCCGATCGTGCCATGGCTGTGCGATAAGTGCGGCGAGGACATCACCGGCTCGTCAGGTTACCTGTCCGTTGACATGCCGGCCGTTAATCTGGCCGAACGGGCACGGCAGGAGCGGGAAACCGGTCCCGCCGGATACAGGCCAGCTGATCTGGACCTCCTGCCTGATGCCGAATGGCGGCCTCAAAAAGTTCAGTGGAGACTCTACCACACCAACTGTGATCCGGACTCCGGGAGCATGAGCTACAGCATTGACGCAGCGGACATCGCGTCCCTGTCCCGGGTGCTGGCCTGGACGCTGCACTTCCTGGACAGCAAGAACTGGATCAGGCATACCGACTGGACGTCCTTCATCCGCGCCAGAACAAGGGTCGACCTGCGGCAGGAACGGACCTAGGTCAAGCAGCAGTCGATTCTGGAACCGCTGCTCAGTCTGCTTCCAATTCCAGCCAACCAGGCCAGCGCCCGTCTGCTTGAGCGCCACGCCACCACCGCTGCCCGTCAATCCCCAGCGAAGGACGGGTCCCGGCCGATCTGGTCCCGAGCGAAGACTCTGTTGCCCGCCCATCACCGTATGCTGCCGAAATAACATTTGCACGAACCGATCAAGGCGGAGCTGGTAAAGGCTCAATTTCCCGTAAAGAAGTGGTGGTTCAAAGCACGACATCAACCGCCATCGTGGCCGCAACCGGACCGGCAAGACAAGTCAGCATCAATCAAGCCGCGACTGGCTGTAGCCCCGGACGGACGAGAATGGCCAGGTGCCCTGACCTTAGGCGACCCACAGGCGGGCTCTCGAGTCTTTCGCGGCCCCGCCTTCAGACAACTTTGGAGAGAATGGCTGCGGTGCTGTCGTTCGCAGCAACGAAGGATTTCGAGCATGGGTCGAATCGAGATGGAGAGGGTGGAAGAGGAGTCTCTCGCAATCCCCCGGCTCACGGAGGCCCTCAAGATTCACGCAATCCCCACACCGGACATGCCGTCCAGCCCCGGAGCAAACCATTATGGCGTCGGGAAAAAACAAGTGCTACCGATTGATTTCAGCTCGGGGCCCGATTTCATAAACTAAAGAGAAGTGCCGGCGGCGTGAGGGCCCAGTAAGCGGAGAGACCGGGCCCTCCCCCAGCCGCCGGCACGCTGACCATCCTCGCGATAAAAAAGGAACCGGATGATCCTTGCCAGCGAGGACTCCATTCCCTGCCTTTCGGTTGCCCGGAGCAGTGACACTCTCCGACGGCGCGGCCAACGACAACCTCAGCGTCTCCGGCACCGGCTGTACCACCCTCGCCTTCGGCACGATGTCACTCGGCGCAAACTGCATCGGGGCCCCGCCAGCCGTGTTAGGCGCCACCGGCAACGCCTCCACATTGACCCTTGGACCCCGCAACAAACACACACCCACCTACACCTCCGGCACCAAAACCGGATTCTGCGGACAGCCCCTACCGGCTCGCCCCACGACAAGACACCTCCCGTGACGGCTGGCCTGAATGCCGCTGCAAGAATTCCTGCCACCGCCTCCGTGGCGATGTAGGCTGGAAAGACGTTCGGCTGTGGGCGGCCATCCTTTCCCGACCTCCTCCAATCTCGCGGTCGGGACAGGCAACAACTGGAAATCGAGACCCGGATGGCCGCCGAACTTGGCGAAGAAAAACGCAACGCTGTCGCAGCACACCTGCAAGACCTTGTCCTTGACGGCAGGGATACGGAGGAGTTCCTTCAGGAACTCGTCATCTTCTCCGCCTCGATTCTCTCGGCTCCTGGAAACAAACTCTTCTGCGGCATCACGGTGGCCCGCGACAAACGACAAACGACGGTGGCAAACAACGACCCAAAGGCACTGGCCCTGGACGAACTGCAGTGTGAGTTCGGCGACGGCCCATCCCTGACGGCGATCAGGACCAGGACCACGGTCCACGTCCCGGACGTGGGCGGGGAGCACCGCCGGCCCGAATACATCGACGCCGTCTCCGCCCACGGTATCGGCTCCATCCTCGGGATCCCGCTCAAGCTGGAAGGAACGGCCACGGCGGCCCTGAATCTCTATTCACCCCTGCCGCACGGGTTCACACGCGAGGACATCACCCGCGCTGAAGCCTTCGCCGAACAGGCCGCGAAAACCCTGCGTCTGGAACTCCGGCTCGCCCAACTGAGCAACGCGAACAAAGACATGGCCCAGGCGATGAAGACCAGAACAATAATCGACCTGGCCGTCGGTGCCATCATGGCCCAGAACCGCTGCAGCCAGGACGCTGCCCTGCGGATCCTCCACAGGGCCTCCAGTAACCGCAACATCAAACTCCTGGACGTCGCCGCCAGCGTCATTACCGCCATCACCGACAACACACACGTCTGGACTCACTTCGACCAATGAGACACACCACGGCTGGCTTCCACATCATGCCCAGCTGGGCGCGTTGCCTTTACCATCAATTCCATGACGACAAGGCTTGACGCTGAAGGTGCCGCCTACTCGGATCTAGGCTGCTTCCGCTGTGACTTTACCGGCCCGCATTGGGCAAGCCGGCACCGTCAGGGTCAGGATGCCTTCGCCTGCCGTCGATGCTTCGCCGTCTTCACAGACCGAAAAGAATAGGTAAACCCGCACCGTCCACCCACCGGAAGGTGGTTCCCATTACCCTGGACAAGGCGGTGCCGACGACTTCGGGCCATCAAATTCCATATTCGCGGCGTGTTCTGGATGGACCGGCAGCTGAAAGAATGCGGGAGCTGACTCCCTGGCTTTGAGACCTGAAGCCAACTCCCCGACGCGTGTTCCCCCAGATGAAGACCAGATGCCCTCCCCAGCAGGGTATCGAACACCCGCCACCGCACATCTTCCTGCAGCCAGAAGCTCCCGTCAACGCATCGATATGCAACTCTTCGATCCACCATCCGGGGCCATCCGCCACCGGACGGAGAATTTTCATCACCTTCAATGCCCCTGGTGCCCCGGCTTCGAAGCGATGCCGGGTTCCCCTTCATCGCCTTCAGAGTCCTCCGATAGGAGTCCCGAGGTGACAGGAAGTATGGTCTGACATAGGGCAGCTTGGCCCTGAGGGTTGGGCCCCTCCTGGCCGGCGAATGCTTGACTGACTCAGGTGCTAGACGATTTTGCAGCATCCGGTTGGCCCGGCGCCCCGGAGGGTGTCTGGGGCGAAGAGGTAAGGGCGGTGCTCCTGGCGTTGCGATGCATAAGCATGATGGCCAAGGCGAGGGCGGTAAATTCGGCAAGTTTGGCAGCGGCCCCGGTGGGGTCGATGGCCTCCCCTGCGCCGATGGCCAGGCCTGTTGAGTGATCCGAATCCGGTCCGCCGGCAAGGGGCAGGCCCACCAGTACGGCGTAGACGTACAGGGCGATCAAGGCGACGTTGATCATCAGCGACAGGGACAGGTGACCGTCGGCCGGGCGCCGGACAATAGCGGCTGCCAACGCGATCTGTATGAGGCCCGAAGCGAGGAACCCGACGCCGAGAAGCATTGATTCAGCAAGATGTTCGGGTGTGAGGACCAGGTGGATCCAACCGGCAGTGAACAGTGCGCCGAAAGGACGAGCGGGAGACCCGTTCCGGCTTCCAGGCGCCGCCGGCTGATGGGAGCAACTGCCGTGGCGAGCAGCAAAGCCAGTCCACCGGCAGCCATCACCAGCGGACCGATTCCGGCCGCCGGCATGACAAGTCCGGCTGTCGGCCCAGGATTGGCAACGTAGCCGGCGATCCGCCAGCCGCTGTAGAGACTGTCTGCCAGCACCAAAGCGGATCCGAGTATCGACAACGGCCGCAGGAACGCCGACCCGCCAAGCCGGCCGGCAACGACAAGCATGGCCGCAGCCGCCACAGCCATCCCGGCCAAGTAGCCGCCGTCCAGCTCGAAGCCCCGGACGAGCGTTAACCCGTTGAATACTGTCAGCCACGGCAGCCACGCACCGGCGGCAACCAGGGCAAGGCCCGCTGAAGCCACACTAAACGCCACCTTGGTCCGGTATCCGGTGCGGCGCGTGGCGCCAGGCGGCGATGCGAAACGGGAAATCATTTTTCCACCTCAAAACGCGGGATGCCTTCCGGCAGGAACGGCCCGAAGACCGCGCCTGCGGGAAGGGCGCCGCTGATGATTGTTATTGGCCCACGATGTTGAAGAAGAGATAGAAATTAGTCGGGATCGGCCCCACCACGCCGCTGTTGGCCGTGTTGAGGAGGGCATCCATGGTTGCTTCAGACTTTCCAGCGGCCAACTGAGCCCAGGCCGTTTGATTTGTCACGGCAACGACCTTAATGTCCCACCATCCGCCGCCCGGAGCAGCCAGGATGTGGCTATGCGCCGGAAGCGGCAAATTGGCGACGGCTGCAGGGGTGGCGCCAAGAGCGCCAGCGATCCGGGACAGATCGATCGTTAACGGGTGGTTGGGGCAACTGGCGACGGCACACATAGGCGCCGGGGAGGGGTTGGCGAACAAAGGAACCACGACATAGAGCTCGTTCCTGTCCGCGTTGGGGACCGGACCGACGTTGGAATCCTGGCCCACCTCGCAACCGCTGGATGAGGAGGCCGCGACGCTGTGGTCGCAGAAGAAATTCTGGGCGTACTGAACGGTGACCGCCTGGCCATTTACCCAGGCCGGGGTCTGGGCACTCGATACCGGCAGGACGGTTGAACCGCCGGCAAAGGCTGTGGCAGCCAGTGCGAGCGAGGCCATGAACAGGCCGACCACCATGGACGCGGCGGCACCTAAGCGCCTCCGCGGGAAAAATCTCTGAGGTGTCACTACGATCTCTCCTTACTTATGCCCGGCCGAAATGCCCCGGCCGGGCCTATTGGATGGTGGAGAGGTTTGCGCCGCTTTCAGGCACTGACTTGTTGAAGTTGATCACGTCCATCACGTCGACCCTGACCCCTCCTGGGCCGCGGCCGGAGGGTTCCCCAGGTCGCATTCGGTCAGCGCCGACGGGAGGCGCACGTTCGGTGCAGCCACCGCTGCGCCTCCATCGCGAGCATCAGCTTCCCGCCACACCGGTGGCCGCGCCGGCAGGTGCGGCGGCGAACACTGCGAACCGAATGGCGGTCAAGAAGGCAATGACCTTGAACATGGTTTTCCTTGCCAGTTCTCACCTGGACGACAGCCTGCAGAGCCCGGGCATCCGCAGGAGTCCGACTGCCTTACCCGGGGGTTGATGACTGCGGGCGTGAAGCTCTGAATCGGAAACCTGGCGCAAAGCGTCGTCCCGTCCGGGCACCAGCCCTGCCGGGACGAACAGGACCCCACAGCCCATCCGCAACATCCTGCAGACTGCGGGGCCTTCGCCTGCGCGGTCTAGGACCATTGAGCGCGTCGGCCATCTGCTTGTCAAGACCGCGAACGGAGCGCTAACTCGGCACTCTCAGGGGTTCAGGACCAACTCCCGGGAAAGTCACGTTGTTGACTGGTCTTCCGCACCCTGGCAGCGGACGGGTCCGCAAATTCATAGGGAACTCCCAGACGACGCCCGGTCCAATTCGTCCTCGGATCTGCAAGAGTTTAGGAGGCCGGTCTTTTCCTGGACAGTTGACCTGCCCAACGTGGCCCTTCTCCTGATGCGGGGCCTGCCGGCGCCTCCCATCCCAGCCTGGAGGGCAGCATGGTCCTAAACGCGTGGCCGTTTAACAAGCCGTGCCTTAAGTGGCGGCCGGGGTGGCGCCTGTCCGGGACGTTCGCGCTTCTGGCACTGCTTCTGTCCGCCACGGCCGCCTGTCAGCCTCAACAGCCGGCGACCCGCGCGTCACATGAGGGCACCCCCGGGCACGTGTTGGTGATCAACCTTGAGAACAAAGGCTACGACCGGGTGTGGGACAACGGGTCAGCCGCTCCCTATCTGGACGGGACGCTACGTTCACAAGGGGTGCTGCTGACCAACTATTACGGTATCTCCCACGACTCGTTGCCGAACTACCTGGCCCAGATCTCCGGACAGCCACCCAACAGCAGCACCATCCATGACTGCCACACCTATACCCCCTTCACCCCATCGGGCACCGACTCGCAGGGCCAGCTGCTGGGCACAGGATGCGTCTTCCCGGCGGACGTTCCAACCCTCGCCGGGCAAATGAACGCTGCCGGCAAGACATGGCGGGGCTACATGGAAGACATCTCCTCACCATGCCAGCACCCGGCCCTCGGCGCCGATGACACGCACCAGAAGGCCACCCCCGGGGACCAGTACGCGACCCGCCACGACCCGTTCGTCTACTTCCGCTCCATCACCTCAACCACCGACTGCACCAAGAACGTCGTCAATCTCTCGGCCCTGCAGCAGGACCTGAAGTCGGTGGACACCACACCGGACCTGTCCTATATCACCCCGAACCTCTGCCATGACGGGCACGACAGCCCCTGCGTGGACGGGACCCCCGGCGGCCTGGGGACCGCCGACCAATGGCTCGCCAAGGAGGTTCCGGCGATTCTGGCCAGTCCTGCCTTCCAGCAGGACGGGATGCTTGTCATCACCTTCGACGAGGCCGTCGGCGGCGCCGTCGGCCCCTCGACAGGGGTCACCGGAGGAACGGCCGGAGGAAGAGTCGGCGCCCTGGTCATCTCACCGTTCACGGCACCAGGCACAACCTCAGACCGGCCCTACAACCACTACAGCCTGCTGGCCAGCATGGAGGACTTCTTCTCCCTCCCCCGGCTCGCCGTTGCCGGCGAACCCGGAGTCAACGCTTTCGGCTCCGACGTTTACCAGGCCCGCTCATGAGGAACGGATTTTGAAGGACATCCGCGCAAAGGAGGGCAACGCCATCACTTCCCGACGTGCCACCTCTCATCCGCCAAGAGCCGGCTCCCGCCGGAGGGCTCTGATGACCGCCCTGTCACTTGCCGTCCTCCTGCTCCTCGCCACACTACTGGCCGGCGAGGGACCCTCCCGGACCCCGGCCACCGGCCCGGGCACGGGCCCGAGCCAGGGCACGAGTCAGTCGGAGGGTATGTCGAAGATCAAGCATGTGGTGATCATCACCCAGGAGAACCGTTCCTTTGACAGCTACTTCGGGACCTACCCCGGGGCTGACGGGATCCCGATGCAGGGCGGGGTGCCGACGGCCTGTCTTCGTGATCCGGGACACGGCGGATGCGTGCGCCCGTTCTATGAACCTGCCGACAGTAACGCGGGCGCTCCGCACAGCCACGCCGACGAGATCGCAGACGTCAACAACGGTGCGATGGACGGGTTCGTGGCCCAGGCGGAAAAGGGCCTGGCCGGCTGCAAGGCCACGGACACCAACTGCAAGTACGGCACCAAGCAGACCGATGTGATGGGCTACCACGACGGACGGGACCTGCCCACCTACTGGGCCTACGCCCAGAACTACACGCTCCAGGACCACATGTTCGCTGCCACCGCCTCATGGAGCCTGCCCGCCCACCTGTACCTCGTCTCGGAATGGTCGGCCAAATGCACCACAGCCGGCGACCCGTCCTCGTGCCTGAACGCCCTGCAGAACCCCGACGCGGGGCCAGACCAGGAAATCATCAAAAACACCCTGATAGGCAAATGCCAGGGCCTCGACCTGAAACCCTGCCGGGACGCCTTGAAAGCCGCGGGAATCAGCCCCGATCTCGCCGCCCAGATCGACCAGCTCGTCAGCGCCAGCTGCAAACCCACCGATTCCTACCCCACCTGCCAGGCCGCCGTCGACGCCGCCCCGGTACCGGCAGCCCTGAAGAAAAAACTCACCGACGTCGCCAAAAAACTCCAACTCCCCGACTACGCCTGGACAGACCTGACCTACCTGCTCCACCAACAGCACGTCCCCTGGGCCTACTACGTCTTCAACGGCACCGAACCGGACTGCCGCAACGACGCCGCCTGAGCTGCCGCGGGGATCTCGGACAGCGGAATTAGTGGATTCTTCTACGCTGCCAAGGCTGGCTGTTGATAACCATAGTGGACTTCGTTGGGCCGCCGGTAACCGAGCGCGGAGTGACGGCGCCGGCTGTTGTAAAACCCCTCGATGTAGCGGATGACGTCGCTCCGGGCTTGGGATTTAGTCGCGTAAACGGTCCGATAGACACGTTCGTTTTTCAGGGCCGAGAAGAACGATTCGGCCATGCTGTTGTCCCAGCACACGCCGGTGCGTCCCATCGACGAGCGCATGCCCAGGCCAGCCACCAGGGCCCTGAAATCGCTCGAGGTGTAGACGCTGCCCCGATCGGAGTGCCAGATCGCGAGAGGCTCGATCCGGGTCGTAGCGGCGGCGTTCCTGAGCGCGTCGGCGACGAGCTCGGTGCGCATGTGATCGGCGATGGACCAGCCGACGACTTTCTTCGAGTAGCAGTCGATGACGGTGGCGAGGTAGACGAACCCTTGCCAGGTGTGAATGTAGGTGATGTCGCCGACGAACTTCACCCCGGGCTGGTCGGCGGTGAAGTCCCGCTTGAGGAGGTCGGGCATGCCCGCGGCTGCCTCAGCGTCAGCCTCGGTGGTGACGCGGAACGGGCGTGGTTGACAGGCCACCAGTCCCTGGTAGCGCATGATCTGCCGCACCAGTTCGGGAGAGCACTCGGTCCGTTCCGCGGTGAGATCGGCGTGGATGCGCCGGTACCCGTAGGTGCCCTCGGACTCCTCGAAGTAGTGCTGGATCCGCGCTGTCAGGCTCTGGCGGCGGGCCGACGTGGCCGATTGCGGACGTGTTGCCCAGTGATAGAAGCCGGACGTCGAGACCGCCAACCAGCGGCACATTTTCACCACCGAATTCAGATTGGCGGGCTCAGCTTTTTGGGAATCAATGAATTCATACTTGCTCACTACCGCTGCTCCCGCGCGAAGTAAGCGCTGGCTTTTTTCAAGAAGGCAGTCTCCGCCCGCAGCTCCTGAACTTCACGCTCGAGCTCCCTCAGCCGGGCCCGTTCCGACACCGTCAGATCCGTCTCCGTGCCGCCGTTGGCCTCGCGGTACTTGACCAGCCAGTTGCGGAGCGTCTCGGGGCCGACACCGTAGGCGGTGGCCACGTCCTTGATCGGCTTGGACGTGTTGATCACCTCGCGGCACAGCTCGTCCTTGAACTCCTGGGTAAATCGCTTGCGTGATGCGGTCATGCTGATCTCTACTTTCGGTAGACCCTCATTTTAAGAGGGCCCACTGACCGAGATCTCCGCGGCAGCTCACACCGAGCCCCTCTCCGTGTCAACCACCGCCGGAGACCCGTCCCGGAAGCCCGTGGCAGGCGACTCCTCGAACACAAAGCTGCCATCCCCAGCCACGGCACGGGCCAGGCCCTGAACGTACCGGAGCGCGTGGATCTGCGCCTGGTTATCGAAGCGGACCGCCCCTTTTACCGCGAAGGGCAGCGGCACTTCGGCAGTGAAGGATGCCGGAAGTCCGAGCCTGCCGGCCAGCGCCGCCTCCTCGCGGACGAGTTCGAGCGTGCGCTCCGATTCAGCGTAGGTGTAGTTGGATACCCGCCGGAAGCCACAGTCGATTGCTTCGCCCTCCACGGTGCCGGCCACATGCTCAATCGCGGCTTGGTTGGCCAGCCCGTAAGCGCGGGCGGCCTCGGCACCGTGCCGCCCGGCGAGTTCCGTGTAGGCCAGCCGGTGCAGGGAGGTGACCTTGCCGGTGGTGTTCCCGGTGACTCCGGTGCCCACCCGGGCAGCCTCCAGCACGGCCACCGTCTGGCCGGCCCGTTTCAGGGCCAGCGCAGCGGTCAGGCCCGCGATCCCGCCACCGATCACGGCCACGTCGACGTCGACGGCCTCATCGAGGGCGGCGTAGGTGGTCGCGCCGCTGCTGGCCACCCACAGGGAAACGGGCCTGCCTGCTTGCTGGTCACTCACGGTCCCCGCCTTCCACTCAATGGGCTTCCCCAGGCCGAGCTGTCAGTCCCCGGACTTCGCGGCCTTCGCGGCGGCCTTCGCGGCCTGCTTGCTGGCGCGTACCTTGCCCAGCGATTCCGGATCCACGATGTCGGCAACGGACAGGAAGGCGTCCTCCTGGCCATAG
>DATCNU010000158.1:0-1963 GCA_036565085.1 Arthrobacter sp. | reverse complement strand
CAGGGCTTCAAACAGCACAATCTCGTCCAGCCGGTTCAGGAACTCCGGCTTGAAGGAGGCATTGACGGTGGCCATGACCGCGGCGCGCTTGGCCTGCGCGTCCAGCGACTGGTCCACCAGGAACTGGCTGCCCAGGTTGGACGTGAGGACCAGGATGGCATTGCGGAAGTCCACGGTGCGGCCCTGGCCATCGGTCAGGCGGCCGTCGTCGAGCACCTGCAAAAGGATGTCGAAAACCTCCGGATGGGCCTTCTCCACCTCGTCCAGCAGGATCACCGAATACGGCCGACGGCGGACGGCTTCAGTCAGCTGGCCGCCTTCCTCGTAGCCCACATAGCCCGGAGGCGCCCCTACCAGCCGCGCCACGGAATGTTTCTCGCCGTACTCGGACATGTCCAGCCGCACCATGGCGCGTTCGTCGTCGAACAGGAAATCCGCGAGCGACTTGGCGAGCTCCGTCTTGCCCACCCCCGTCGGCCCGAGGAACAGGAACGAACCCGTGGGCCGGTTGGGATCGCTGACGCCGGCCCGCGCACGGCGGACGGCGTCGGACACCGCGGCGACCGCTTTGGACTGGCCGATCAGGCGCTTGCCGAGCTCCTGCTCCATATGGAGCAGTTTCTGGCTTTCACCCTGCAGCATGCGCCCGGCGGGAATGCCGGTCCACGCGGAAATGACCTCGGCGATGTCGTCCGCCGTCACCTCGTCAGCCACCATCTGGGCAGGCTTGTCCGTGACCGCTTCTTCGGCTGCCGCGGCCGCGCTCAGTTCGCGTTCCACTGCCGGGATCTCGCCGTAGAGCACCCGCGACGCCGTCTCCAGATCGCCTTCGCGCTGAGCCTTGTCCGCGGTGGAGCGGAGCTCGTCCAGCTTGGCCTTCAGGTCACCCACCCGGTTGAGCCCGGCGCGCTCGGCTGCCCAGCGGGCATTGAGCGTGTCCAGCTCCTCGCTCTTGTCCGCCTTGTCCGCACGGATCGCGGCCAGCCGCTCCACCGACGCGGCGTCCTTCTCCTTCGCGAGGGCCAGCTCCTCCATGGTGAGCCGGTCCACGGAACGGCGCAGCTGGTCGATCTCCTCCGGCGCGGAGTCAATCTCCATGCGCAGCCGGGAGGCGGCCTCATCCATCAGGTCGATGGCCTTGTCCGGCAGTTGGCGGCCCGAAATGTAGCGGTTGGACAGGGTTGCGGCGGCCACCAGCGCGGAGTCTGCGATGGTCACCTTGTGGTGCGCCTCGTAGCGTTCCTTGAGGCCACGGAGGATGCCGATGGTGTCCTCCACGCTGGGCTCGCCCACGTACACCTGCTGGAACCGGCGTTCGAGGGCGGGGTCCTTCTCGATGTTCTCGCGATACTCGTCCAGCGTGGTGGCACCGATCAGCCGCAGCTCGCCGCGGGCCAGCATGGGCTTGAGCATGTTGCCGGCATCCATCGACGACTCCCCAGTGGCACCGGCACCCACCACGGTGTGGATCTCGTCGATGAACGTGACGATCTGCCCGTCCGAATTCTTGATCTCCTCCAGGACCGCCTTGAGCCGCTCCTCGAACTCGCCGCGGTACTTGGCGCCCGCCACCATGGAGGCGAGGTCCAGGGCGATCAGCGTCTTGCCGCGGAGGCTTTCCGGGACGTCACCGGCAACGATCCGCTGGGCAAGTCCTTCGACGACGGCGGTCTTGCCGACGCCTGGTTCACCGATGATCACGGGGTTGTTCTTGGTGCGGCGGCTCAGCACCTGGATGATGCGCCGGATCTCGGTATCGCGCCCGATCACCGGGTCCAGCTTGCCGGTGCGCGCCATCGCGGTGAGGTCCGTGCCGAACTTTTCCAGGGACTGGAACGTGTTTTCGGGATCCTGCGTGGTGACCTTCCGGTCGCCACGGACACCCGGCAGGGCGGCGAGCAGCGCTTCATGGGAGGCGCCGGCGTCGCGCATTAACCGCCCGACGGCGTCACTCCCCGATGAG
>DATCNU010000157.1:0-2295 GCA_036565085.1 Arthrobacter sp. | reverse complement strand
TCGGCGCAAACCGGGCGGGCCGGGCGGCCGTCACGGCCATCCTCAAGCTGCCCGCGCTTGCACCAACCGCATCAACAACCAGCACATGACCAGATGGCAGGAACCCGTGGCCCAGAACAGTCTTGAGGACATCTTCGGCACCCTCCGGCGGCACCCGGACGTCGAAGCCCCCAACCTTCAGGCCTGGGACGCCACGGACCGGCTGCTGCTGGAAGCTGCCGCAGCGCGCCTGACGCCGGACACCCGGCTGGCAGTGATTGGCGACCGCTACGGCGCCCTCACCCTCGGGGCGCTGGGCGCCCTCGACGTTCCGCATGTCAGGGTGCACGAGGATCTCATCACGGGGGAGCGCGCGCTGCGGAACAACGCGGAGACGCTGGGCCTGGCAGCCGATCCCGGCGCCGTGGAGGCTACGGGATTTGACCAGCTGCCGCTGGGGAGGGAGCTCCTGACCGGCGCGAAGCTGGTGCTGCTGCAACTGCCCCGGACGCTGGCAGAGCTTGAGGAAGTCGCGGCCACCGTGGCAGAATACGCCGCCCCTGACGTGGTGCTGGTTGCCGGCGGCCGGATCAAGCACATGTCCCTGGGTATGAACGCGGTCCTGGAACGCCACTTCCAGACGGTCCAGCCGCAGTTGGCACGGCAGAAGTCCCGGATCATCCTGGCCTCCGGCGTGCGGGCCGACACCGGGGCAGCCGTAGGGCGGCTGTGGAGTCCCGCCGTCGAGCACCTGGCGGAGCTCGACCTGGATGTTGCAGCGCACGGTGCTGTCTTCGCGGGAACAAAACTGGACATCGGGACCAGGTTCCTCCTGACGTTCCTGCCGGAAATGCCGGCGGCCCCGCAGGCGGTTGACCTGGGCTGCGGCACCGGCATCCTCGCTGCGATGTACGCCCGCCGGAACCCGGCGTCAAGGGTCACGGCCACGGACCGGTCCGCGGCCGCCGTCGCCTCCGCCCGGGGCACCGCACAGGCCAACGGTCTTGAGAACCGGATCACCGCCTTGCAGGATGACGCCATGAGCACCCTTCCTGCCGGAAGCGCCGACCTGATCCTGCTCAACCCGCCGTTCCACCTGGGCGCCAGCGTACATGCCGGCGCGGGCATCAAACTGTTCGAGGCGGCGGCCAGGGTCCTGGCTCCGGGCGGTGAGCTGTGGACGGTCTTCAACCGGCACCTGCAGTACCTTCCGGCGCTGGAACGGCTGGTAGGTCCCACCATGGTCCGAGGCAGCAATCCTAAGTTCACCGTAACGGTCAGCACCAGGCGGCGCTGAACGCCAATCGCATGCGGCCACGTCACGGCCAGCCTCCGGCTCTGGGCGTGGATCAGACGGTAACGTACCATTCAGACATCATGAATACGCGGCCGAAGACCATAGGGGAGACCGTGCCAGAAATTCGCCAGCCCTCGGCGCCACGGCGTGGGACCAACCTTCCGCGCATGGGGGACTTTAACCTCACGGTCATTGTGGATGCCATCCGCCGCGCATCCGGCGGACTGAGCCGTGTGGAGCTTGCCCAGATTGTTGGCCTTTCCCCCCAGACGATTTCCAATATCTCCCGCCGCCTGCTGGACCAGCACCTGATCGTCGAAGCCGGAAAAGAAGGCAGCGGCCCCGGCAAACCGCGCACCATGCTCCGGCTCAACCCGGCAGGCATGTATGCCATCGGCGTCCACCTGGACCCGGCCGTCACCACTTTTGTAGTCCTGGACCTGGTTGGCGCCGTGGTGCAGCACGCACGGATCAAGACACCCGGCGGGAACGACCCCGCCGCCGTCATATCCACCATGGCCACCGAAATCGAAAAGCTGGTGGCCGACTCCGGGGTGGACACCGGCAGGATCGCCGGCCTGGGACTGGCAGTTCCCGGACCCATCGATCTGGACCACGGGACCGTGGTTGACCCGCCGCTGCTGCCCGGCTGGGACCGCGTGGAACTCCGGGACGCCCTGGCCAAGGCCACCGGCTACTCCGTCCTTGTGGACAAGGACGTCACCAGCGCCGCTGTCGCTGAAACGTGGGCCGGCGGCCCCAGCGGCGCGGGAAGTTTTATCTTCATGTACATGGGCACCGGCATCGGCTGCGGCATTGTGCTCAACGATGAAGTGGTCCGCGGAACATCGGGCAACGCCGGCGAGATCGGCCACATTGTGGTGGACCCTGGCGGCCCCGCCTGCGACTGCGGCCAGCAGGGCTGCGTGAAGTCCTCCGCCATCCCGCAGGTGCTGGTGGCCGAGGGCGTCGCCGCCGGAATCCTGGACAGCTCCGGACCCCGCAACAGCGGGGCTGAA
>DATCNU010000156.1:0-4874 GCA_036565085.1 Arthrobacter sp. | reverse complement strand
CGACGGCCACTGATGGTTGGCCGCCATAGGTATCCCCACGCCGCTCAGTCAATGGCCAATCTGAAAGCCCTCTAGACCATTTCCGCATTAAAAAGAGAGTTCACACGTGGCTAATATCAAGTCCCAGAAGAAGCGCATCCTCACCAACGAGAAGGCACGCCTGCGCAACAACGCAGTCAAGTCCGAGCTGAAGACGGCCATCCGCGCCGTCAACACCGCCGTTGAGTCCACCGACAAGGATGCAGCTGCTGCTGCCCTGGTTGCTGCCGGCCGCAAGCTGGACAAGGCTGTCAGCAAGGGTGTTCTGCACAAGAACAATGCAGCGAACCGCAAATCGGCCATCTCCAAGAAGGTCAACGCGCTGTAAGGTTTCCAGTTCACCTGAACTGATGGTTGTGGCCGGCACCCCAGGGTGCCGGCCACACATCTTTAAGTTCGGTCCCCCGATTCAGGATCAGCGAAGCGGATCAGATGGCAGGTCTCAGTGCCGCCGAACGGACATGGCGATTACCGTCACAGCGTGCTCCACGGCGTAGACAGGATCCCGGGAGAGGCCCTTGACCTGTGCGTCTGCTTCAGCAGTTGCCTGGATGGAGCGGACAAGCCCCTCCGGTGTCCACCGGCGAACGTCACGCTGGGCCTGTTCCACGAGCCAGGGCTGCATTCCCAGTTCCCTGGCAATCTGTGCCGGTGATCCTTGGGCGCCCGCGACTTTGGCCACAGTCCGGAGCTTGGCTGCAAGTGCTGCCACGAGAGGAACGGGATCGGCGCCGGTAGCCAGGGCATGGCGCAGGGTGGAGAGCGCGGCGGGTCCGTTTCCCGCCATCGCCGCGTCCGCAACCTTGAACGCCGTCGCTTCAATGCGGCCGCCGTAGTAGCTGTCCACCATCTCCGGCGTCACGGGCCCGGCGGCATCTGCGATCAGTTGGCTGCAGGCCGCTGCGAGTTCCGACAGGTTTGCGCCTACGGCGTTGACCAGAGACTGCACAGCCCCGGAATTGATCTTCCGGCCTGCGGCCCTGAATTCGGCAGTGACGAACGCCGCCTTGTCGGCATCCTTCTTAAGTGGCTGGCAGTCCACCACCGGCCAGCCACCCGCCTTGACGGCATCGAGCAGCTTCTTGCCGCGGACCCCGCCGGCGTGGCGCAGGACCAGCACGGCGTCCGGCTCGGGGCGCGCCAGATAGGTGAGGGCGTCGGCGAGGAAGGCATCATTCATAAGTTCGACGCTTTCGACCTCTATCAGCTTGCTCTCGCCGAACAGGGAGGGGCTGATGTTCATGGCAAGTGTCCCGGCCTCGTAACTGCTGGCGTTCAGACGGGTGATCTCCACATCTGGGGAGGCGGCACGCACCTGGGACCTGACCCGGTCCATGGCCCTGATGCCAACATATTCCTCCGGTCCCGTGACCAGCACGATTCCCGCCGGAACTACGTCCCGCCAGGTGGCCGTGTTGGCCGGGTTCGACGCCGTTGTCCGGTTTCGTGTGTTGGGCGCAGAGGCCATTCGGAATTCCTCCTGGAAATGTTGGTGCGGTATCTAAGCCTGCCACGGCGGACGCGTGGCACAAAGCCATATCCGCCGCGGTCACGCGCGTTCTCTTCCCGGCGGCCAGGAATGCGCTGTTCCGCCCTTTTGAGGACGTCCTCCACGCCACGGTGCAACGCCTGGGCCAGCTGGAGGATCTGCCGTGGCCGGACCGCCATCCTGACAAGGACAAGGGTGAGAGCGGACAGCACCACCATGCTCACCAGTCCGAAAACTCCCTCCGTCCAGGGCAATGAGGATCCCGGCAGTGCCGCCATGAACCTGGCCGTCCCCGCAACGCCGGCACTGAACGTGCCCGCCACCGCAATCAGCACCGTGGCGGCCCAGGGCGCAAGAACGACGAAGGGAACCGCGGCCGTGCCCAGCAGCGTCACCGGCCCCACCAGCGGTGAGACTGCCACATTCGCCGGCAATGAGTACGGTGAGAACTGCGGCTGCAGAAGCACGATGACCGGGCCGCAGAGCAGTTGCGCCGACAAGGGGACAGCGAAAGCGGCGGCCAGCCAGCGCGGAATGATAGCCGGCGCCCAGTCGACCATCCTTTGCCCGAGGACGATGATACCCAGGGTTGCCAGCACGGAGAGCAGGAATCCGAAGCTCGTACCCAGCCCGGGATCGAACAGGAGCAGGCCGATAACGGCAAGGCAGAGGAAACTGAGGCCGCGGCCGGAGCGTCCGCCCGCCAGCGACATGAGGGCAATCGAGCCCATGAGGGCCGCGCGCAGGACGCTGGCATCAGGCCCCACCAAGAGCACAAAGAACCCCAGGCCGGCCAAAGCCAGGCCCGCTGCCGGCACCCTCGGCAACCGCAGACTACGGGCCGCCAGCAGCAGCGCCCCTAGAACCAGGCTGCAATTGGCCCCAGTGAATGTTAAGTTAAGAGGTGGGTACTTCTTGGGCAGCCCCCGAAGGACTGCCTAAGCAGAATTGCGCTGCCTTTGAGCCGCCGCTTGTCCGGCCGTTTGTGGCACCTATCCACACCATGAGTATGAGGAAATGATGCCCCGCATAAGCCGGGAACGAGTCGATCGGAGTCCGATTGCGGGGCTGTCTCTCATTCTGGGTGACCCAGCCGCCAACTCGTTGGTTGCAGGTTGACGAATCGTTCCGGGATGCCGCGGCATTCAGAACTCACCAAGAACGGGTCACGAGCAGTTGAAGGGGGACGCGCCACCGCCTGGATCGAGCACCACTACACGATCGGGGGGCTCTGACTCTCGCACAGGAGGCGCCCCACAAAGAATCGATCCCTCAACGAGCACGACGAGCCGCCGTTAACCGCTGAGAGAACGACCACCCTGGCGCCGAAGTGTACGTATTCTTGGAGCCGGCAGCGCATGCTACTTTGGATCAACAGATCTGTCGCGCATCGGTGCCGTGCGGTGGCCCGGCTCCTGGAGGTGCTGTGCAGAACGAAGCTTCGCGTCTCGTCGTCGAGCTGCGCGATCTCTCCTCGGAGGACGTGGACCTGTCGGGCGGCAAGGGCGCTAGCCTCGGCGAATTGCTTCGAGGCGGCTTGCCGGTTCCGGATGGTTTCGTTCTCACCACCGCCGCATACCGGATCGCAGCCCGGCAGACAAAGGCTGACCCCGACGATCCGGAAGGCTCTGCTGCGAGGCTGCGGACCGCTCCCGTTCCGGGGATCGTCGT
The DNA here is from genome assembly GCA_036565085.1 of Arthrobacter sp. Lineage (GTDB taxonomy): Bacteria > Actinomycetota > Actinomycetes > Actinomycetales > Micrococcaceae > Arthrobacter. The sequence goes on along the minus strand of DATCNU010000156.1, from coordinate 1,675 downwards.
AGATCCTCTGCTCAGCGCCTACCGCAAGCTGGGATCGGTACCGGTCGCAGTCCGGTCCTCCGCTACGGCAGAGGACCTGCCTGGAGCGAGCTTTGCCGGGCAGCACGACACATATCTCGGGGTCGCGGGCGAGGAGGCGCTACTGGACGCTGTGCGCCGATGCTGGGCCTCACTGTGGAACGACCGGGCCGTCGCCTACCGGAAGGCCAAGTCGGTCGACGAACGAGACCTCGCAATGGCTGTCGTCGTCCACAAGATGGTGGACGCGACAGCATCCGGGGTGCTGTTCACCGCCGACCCACTGACCGGTACCCGGCGGCGGGCCGTCATCGACGCGGTACCCGGGCTGGGAGAGGCACTCGTCTCGGGGGATGCGGATCCAGACCACTTCGTTGTGGACACCGGCCAGCGCGCCGTCGTCGCACGCCCAGCCGGTGGCCGTTCCGTCCTGGCTGACGACGAGCTTATGGCGCTTGCACTGCTGGGCGAGCGGGTCGAGCTGCACTTCGATGCACCGCAGGACATCGAGTTCGCTCTCGACGCGCAGCGCCGGATCTGGCTCGTGCAGTCCAGGCGCATCACGACCCTGTACCCGCTTCCCGTCGGAATTCCCGATCCAGCGCGCGAGCTCCGTGTGTACGTCTCGGCGAATGTCGTCCAAGGGTATTTCGAGCCCCTCACCCCCATGGGCATCCAGTTCTTCCGCCTCACCGGAACCGGTATTGCCCGGGCATTGGGTGCCCGCGTGCAGGACGAAGCGGCCGGTCCGAAGACTGTCGTCGACGCCGGGATGCGCATCTACCTCGACCTCACCTCTGTCCTGCGGGATCTGCTGGGCCATCGGCTGCTCGGATGGGCCGCCGCTGCCGGCGAATCACGGAGCTCGGCCGTGCTCTCGCAGCTGGCGCACGACCCGCGCCTGGCCGTCCGCAGCGGCTCGCGCCTTTCCTCGCTCTGGCGAATCGTCCGCAGACTCCTCCGGACGGGAATGCCCCGGGCGGTGCTCTACGCCCTCCTGTCCCCCGAGACGGCTCGCCGCCGGTACGCGCGAGAGCTCGAGGCGATCGCTCACGCCCCCATTCCAGCCGACTCCGACGCGAACGCCCGCCTCGACGCCATGGAACGGCTGCTGCTCGAAGCCCCGCAGCTAATGCTCCCGCGCGTGGCCGGCACCCTGCCGCCGGCCATGCTCTCGCTCGGGCTCGCAGCCCGTCTCCTGCGCGGCCGCGCGACTGAGGCGGAACTGAGGACCACCACCCTAAGCGCCCCGCACAACCCCACGACCGAGATGGACCTCGCCCTCTGGTCAGTAGGTGCGGCCGCCCGGACCGATCCAGAATCGCGGCGGATTCTTCTCGAACGCCCGCCGGCCGACCTCGCAGCCGCCTATCAGGCACGAACACTCCCGCCCACCCTGCAGACAGGGCTTTCCGGCTTCCTTGAGCGCTACGGCTTCCGATGCATCGGTGAGATCGACATCGGCATGCCCCGCTGGTCCGAGGATCCCACGCACCTCCTGGGCGCCCTGGCCAATTACGCCCGTCTCGGAGACGATCTGGCCGACCCGGGGAGCAAGTTCGCCGACGGCGCGCGCGAGGCCGAAGCAATGGCCCAGAACCTGCTCAGCCGCGTCCGCGGACCACGGCGCGTGGTGCTGCGTTTCGCGCTACGGCGG
>DATCNU010000155.1:0-25238 GCA_036565085.1 Arthrobacter sp. | reverse complement strand
AACTTCTGAAGCGACGGCTCAACGGTACGCTCTTCGACCTCGGGGTCGATGATTACCATCAATTCGTAAGGACGCATATGTGAACCCACCTCCTTTGGGCTAAGCGGTTACGGCATTTCCGTAACAGGAGGTTCATTTGCGGTGCCGTGCAACTGCCCGCCACCGGAACGGGGGCAGGACGCAGCACAGACTTCAATATCTTAGTGCATTTAGACCGGTTAGGCGATTCGCGCTTGACTCAAGGCTAGGCGGCATGCGGTAGGCCGGAAAGGGCAGCCGCAGGTATGTGGAAAACGCTGATGCCCCTGGCCAGGTGGGGCGTGTGTGGGGCGCGTGTGAACGACCCGCCGTTAGAGTACGTGGCCATGATTGCCGCGGGAGTGGCAGCCGCCGCCGCCAGCGGTGCGGCAGGACGCTGGCTCCAGGCCCCGGTGGCGGGCTGGGCCGTGGCGGCCCTGGTCTATGTGGCATGGGTCTGGCTGGTGGTCGGCGGCATAGATCCGGAGGAGACCAAGTCCCACGCCACCGCCGAGGACCCTTCGCGCGGGACCACCGACCTGCTCATTCTGGTGGCGAACCTTGCCTCGCTCGTGGCCGTCGCCGTGGTGGTTGTCGACTCCCCCCAGGGTGACGGACGCACCCAACTGGGCGGAGCCGCCATGGTGCTGGCCAGTGTGGCGTTGTCCTGGATGCTGGTGCAGACCCTCTTCACCCTCCGCTATGCCGGGAAATACTACGGCGGGGAGAAAATCGGCGGGGTCAACTTCAACCAGGACGAAGCACCGCGGTACACCGACTTCGCATACCTGGCAACGAGCATCGGCATGACGTACCAGGTGTCGGACACCAACCTCGAAAACCCGCTGATCCGGCGCGAAGCCCTCAAGCACAGCCTGCTGTCCTACCTGTATGGCACGGTTATCCTGGCTGCCACCATCAACCTTGTGCTGGGCCTCGCCGCCTGATCCAGACCAGTGGACTACGACGCCGGGCTGGCAGCTATCACCGCATCTTCGCTCTCGCCGGCAACACCTTCGCGCACATCGGCGGCGGCTGCTGCCGCACCGCCCTTGCGGTACCGCCAGACGCCAATGCCAACCACGACCGCGGCCAGCGCCAGGGACAGCACGAGTGATTCACGGGTGGACTCAAGGATGACCATGCCTGCGAGGAGCGCCACGATGCTGACGATCGACAACCATGTCAGGTAGGGAAACAGCCACATTTTCAGGGCCAGATCCTTGGCGGCGGCGCCCATGCGCTTACGCAGGATGAGCTGGGAGCCGGCAATGACCAGCCAGACGAACAGGGCGATGGCGCCGGAGGTGTTGACGAGGAACAGGAACACCGTGTCCGGGGCGATGTAGTTCAGTCCCACGGTCACGAAGCCCACCAGTGTGGAGGCCAGGACTGCGGCGGCGGGAACTCCGCTGCGCGAGATCCCGGTCCATGCCTTGGGTGCGTCGCCGCGCTTGGCGAGTGAGAAGAGCATGCGGCTGGCCGTATACAGCCCTGAGTTCAGGCAGGACAGCACGGACGTGAGCACGACAATGTCCATGATGGTGCCGGCACCCGGAATTCCGAACAGCTCGATGACTGCGACATACGGGCTCTTGGCCACACTGGCGGAGTTCCAGGGCAACAGGGTTACAACAATGGCGATGGAACCGATGTAGAACACCAGGATGCGCCAGACCGTGGACTTCACGGCCTTCTTGACGGCGTCCACCGGGTTCTCGGACTCACCGGCTGCAATGGTGGCGATTTCGGCGCCGAAGAACGAAAAGACCACTACCAGGATGCCGGCGAGGACAGCTCCCGGTCCGTTGGGCAGGAACCCGCCGTTCCCTGTCAGGTTGCTCAGGCCAGGAGCCGGGACGCCCGGAACGAGTCCCAGGATGGCTGCGACACCGAACAGCAGGAACAGCACGATCGCCGTGACCTTGATCGAGGCGAACCAAAACTCGAACTCGCCGAAGGATTTCACCGAGCCAAGGTTGGTCAGGGTCAGCAGCACCATGAGGATCAGGGCCCAGACCCACTGGTCGATCCCCGGCACCCAGCGATGCATGATGGCTGCGCCTGCCGTTGCCTCGATACCCAGGACGATGATCCAGAACCAGGCGTAGAGCCAGCCGATGCTGAAGCCGGCCCACCTGCCCAGGGCCTTGTCCGCATAGGCGGAGAAAGACCCGGTTTCCGGATTCGCAGCCGCCATCTCACCCAGCATGCGCATCACCAGGATCACCACGAGGCCGGCAGCCATGTACGCCAGCAGGATTCCGGGGCCGGCCTGCTGGATGGCGGCGCCCGAGCCCACAAAAAGGCCTGCGCCGATGACGCCGGCGATGGCAATCATGGAAAGATGCCGCGGCTTGAGCGACTTGGATAATTGCTGGTCAGTATGCATGCCTGCGCCGTCCTTGAAGAAAGTTGTTGCGGAGAGATTTTGTACAGATGCTGAACATCGGGCGGCCGGGTTGCGGCACGTGGGCCCGCCGAGCGGAACCGGCCGAGAGAGCGTGGGGTGGATCACAATCTTCTCCCACCCTAGACGCGGTTTGCCGGCCCGAGGATGTGCACAGACACAGAAGCGACCAGTCCAAATAGGATGATTTCACAAGGGTAAGCACCTGCGTGAATCAGCTGTTGCCTGTGAGGCACTTTTGAAACAGGGCTGAAATACGAGTACTCGGACGCCGGAAATTCTCTGGTGCGGACACTGGATGAGCGCTATATTGGCATCCAACGGCTGGGTACCGTGCTGGACGCAACGATGCGGACAGGTAAGTTGGTCCGCTGGTCCATGCAAGAACTGGCGGTCCGGCGGGCATTACCAACAGTACTAAGGATAAAGGTCTCCTTCTTCGATGGATGGGGACCACATGTCTTTAATAGGCCGAAGCAGGGAGCTGGACCGGATCCTTTCTGTGATCCGCGGACCCAGGGAATCCGCACTGGCCGTCGTGGGACGCCACGGTATGGGGAAGTCCGCTTTGCTGTCGGAGATCCCCCGGCTCTCCGATTACCGGACCGTCTTCCTGCAGGCAAGTGCATCGGAGTCCGACTGGCCGCTCTCAGGACTGACAGCGCTCCTCAACGGCATCGACGACCCGGTGCTCAACCGCTTCACTGACGAGCTGCTCCGCGATTCGACGGGAACAATGGACGTGGCCACCGTATCCACAATGCTGCTCAACGGGCTGCACCAGCGCTCGTCCTCCCGAACCGTCATCGTGGTGGATGACGCCGACCACCTGGATCCCAGCAGCCAGGCGGTGATCGGATTCCTGGCACGCCGCCTGTCCGGAACCGACATGGCGCTGTTCGTCAGCATGCGCGAAGAGAGCCCTGACAGCCCCTTTGCGACCCTGTCCGCCCTTCAACTGAAAGCCCTGACCTACAACGACACCATCCGAATGCTGGAGGCGATACCGGCACGGCAGACCGCCACGGCAGCGGTCCATGCGGTTGCCGCGGCAACACAAGGCAACCCGCTCGCTGCTGTCGAACTCTTCACTTGCCTGCTTGAGCGCCAGGCCGAAGGGAAATACGCACTTCCGGTCCCGCTGCCATGCAAAGGCAGTTTCGAATCCGAATTCGCCGCCACCGTTGGAGGCCTGACCCAGGATGCGCGGCGCGTCCTGGACCTGCTTTCGCTGTCATGCAGGAGCGACATCGCGGCTCTGGAAAAGGTATACAGCGGGTTGTGGCCCGGGATCGATGAGCTCCTGGCCGCCGGCCTGGCCAGCAGAAGCGGGCCGCACCTTCGGATCCAGGACCAGCTGCTCCGCGGCTACGTTTTTGCCGCCATGACGCCTGCGGCGCGGACGGCGAACCACCGGGCCATGGCCGAAGCAGCCGATCCTACGGATCCTTATGCACGGCGGTGGCATCTGAGCTTTACGGCGTTGGAGCGGCAGACGCCCTTTGGCCTCCTGCGGTTCGCCGTTGACCTCATCCGCAGCGGGGAGATCGCCTTTGCCGTGGAATACATCGAACGTGCCCTGGCGATCAACCCGTGGGAAGCTGAGACCGCCGCACGCCTCGCCACCGTGGCCGAACTGCTGTTCAACCGGGGTGAATTTGTCTATGCCAAGCGGTACCTGGCCTGGGCGCAGCGCGTCACGCGAAATCCTGCAGTGATCCTTCGACTGACCGGCCTTGGTTTTGAAATCCAGTTCATCCAGGGTGCAGCCGTCCGCTCCTGCATGGTGCTCCGCCTGGTCAAGGAATTCGGGCAGCACGACCCTGCGTTTGCCGCCAATCTGCTGGCCGTCGGCTCGCTCTACTATGCGGAACGCTGGGAACTGGAGGATGCGTCCAGCCTCCTGCAGCATGTCGAACAGTTCAAAGATTCCGCGACCGCAGACTGCATGGCCCTTGCGGGCCGCGCCAAGCTCCTCATCGATGCCATCAGCGGCAACACCGAACACGTCGGCCGCAAGCATGACGCCGGCGGAAGCGGCACGGTGGCTGCACTTCTGGCCGAGGGCCGCTGCCTCAGCTATGCCGAACACCATGAACTCGCCCAGGAGGCGTTCGCGATGGTGCGGAACTCCGTTGAGGAGACCAATGTCAACTGGCGGGAAACCGCGGACTTCCTGGCAGTGGACAACGAGATCCGGGCCGGCAATGTGCGGACAGCCGTGAAACTCATCGAAGACCTGGAACTCTCCGAGCCGGAGCTGAAATACCATCGCGGGATGCGGCACATTTTCCGGGTATGGCGGGCGCACGCCCTGGGAGACGAGGCGCTGGCACGGGTCTACGTGGCCGAAGCGCACCATTTCTCCGGGGCTGAAAGCCACCCCGCCATCACAGCCCAGCTGGCGGCATGCGAAGGCCATTTTGCCCTCATGCGCGGAAACCTCGCGGAATCCTTCGCGCAGTTGTCCAGGGCTGCCGAGATCGGCATGGGCTTCGCCAGCCCCACGCTGCTGCGGTGCGAGGCGGACCTGGTGGAGGTGCTGGTCCGGCTGGGACGGCACCGGGAAGCAACCCGGGCCCTCTACCGCCTGGAAAGCCGCTCCGTGGGCTTGCGGTCACCCTGGCTCATGACTGCTGTTGCGCGGAGCCGGGCCATGCTGGCCGACGGCGACCAGTCCCTACAGCTGTTCAGCCATGCGCTGGAGGGCAGAATCGCCCACGAGTCAGTGCTGGAACGGGCCAGGACAATGCTCTGCTACGCGGAGCGGCTGGGCGCATTTGGCCGCCTTCGGGAGGCCCGGGACGGGCTGCTGCGCGCGAAAGTGATGTTCGACGAAGCCGGGGCCGACGCCTGGACGCAGCATGTGGATTCCCTGCTGCTGGACGAGCGGGTGGAACCCGTCCAAGCCCCCGGAAACCCCGCCATGCTGATGCTCGCCGACCACGAGCGGGCACTGGCGAAGATGGTGGCGAGGGGAATGCGCAACAAGGAAATCGCAGCAACCCTCTATGTGTCTGTCCGGACCGTGGAGGTGCGCCTCACCGCCATCTACCGAAAGCTGGGGGTGGAATCACGGGCCCAGTTGACGGCCCTGGCAGCGGGCAAGGAAACCGCCGTGCGGGAACCCTACGTCCTGCCCGTCCTCTAGGAAAAAGGCCGGGCCATCACCGGCCGGTTGCAGATACCCGCAGTTTCCACACTGTTCCCTTCGGGCAACCACAAGGCGCCCTCTTTTCGCCGCCAGGCTGGCCTGCGGGGGCCTATTTTTGCATCAAGGACGGAGCAGAAAGACGCGCCGGGAAAGGGCCATGATGGACGGTCAGAGCGTCAGAGCCGCCAGGTTCCGCCTGATCGTGCAGCGGCGGCCCGCGACAGGAAGAGTGGGTGCCCCGTGACTGCAGAAACAGTCCTTGCCCCGATCAATGTCATGAAGCCGTGGCTCGGCGAGGAGGAGGCACGGGCCGTTGCAGAGGTGGTGGCCTCCGGCTGGCTGGCCCAAGGGCCCAGGGTCAACCGGTTCGAAGCGGAGTTCGGCGCCGCTCAGGGGGCGCGCCACGCCGTCGCGACGTCCAGTTGTACGGCTGCTCTGCACCTCGCGCTGGTGGTGGCCGGGATCGGATCCGGGGACGACGTCGTCGTCCCGTCCTTTTCCTTCATTGCCACGGCGAATGCGGTGACCTATGTGGGCGGGCGGCCCGTGTTTTGCGACGTGGACCCGGCCACGGGAAACGTGACCGCGGAGACCGTACGGGCCGCGATGACGCTGGACACGCGGGCGGTGATTGTCGTGGACCAGGGCGGCGTACCCGTTGACCTGGACCCGATCCGGGAGCTGTGCGACCGCCACGGGATCACTGTCATCGAAGATGCCGGCTGCGCGGTGGGCTCCCGGTACAAGGGCAGTCCCGTGGGCACCGGGGCGGATGTGACCGTATGGTCATTCCACGCCCGCCAGATCCTCTCTACGGGTGAAGGCGGGATGCTGACCACGCAGCGTGCGGACTGGGCGGCACGGGCCCGGATGCTTCGCGAACATTCGATGGGCGTTCCAGCCATCAACGGGCGCGGGCCGGTGCTGCCCCTGGATGAGGTCTGCGTCGAGATCGGCTTCAACTATCGGATGACGGACCTGCAGGCCGCCGTCGGGATTGTTCAGCTGGGCCGGCTGCCACAGGCAGTGGAGCGGCGCCGGGAGATCGCGGCCCTCTACGTGGCCGGCCTTCACGGCCTCAGGACGCTGCGGTTTGTGGCCGATCCGCCCTGTGGCACCAGCAACTTCCAGTCCTTCTGGCTGGAGGTCCTCCCGGGCTTCCCCACCGACCGTGGGGGGCTGCTGGCACGGCTGGCCGGCGCCGGCGTCTTTGCCCGGCGCGGCACCATGGCGGTGCACCGCCAGCCTGCCTACCGCTGGCGCAATACCGGCAATGCCGGCCTGCGGAACACGGAACGGCTTTCCGACAGGACCCTGATACTCCCGGTCTACCACGGGCTCGACGCCGCCGGAATGGAGCGGGTCATGAGCTGCATCCGTGCTGCGGCCGCCGGTGCGCGGACATGAGTGAGCTCATTCTGATCGCCGCCAGCGGATTGGCGCGCGAGGTCCTGGCGATGGTGCGCAGCAGCGGACAGTACGACGTCGTGGGCCTGCTCGATGACGACAAAGAGATGGCGGGGGTAACCGTGGACGGCGCCCCCGTACTGGGGAGCATCGACGACGCTCCCCAATACACCCACGCGTTCATGCTCGTATGCCTGGGCTCCGGACGGGAGAGGGAGGCCGTGGTTGCGCGCCTCACGGCCATGGGCCTGAACGAGGCCCGGTACGGCACGGCGGTGGACCCCTCAGTGCAGCCGCCGGAGGGGTGCAGGATCGGCCGGGGCAGTATCCTGCTGCGGAACGTCACGCTGACGGCGTCCGTCACCCTGGGGTCCCATGTGGTGGCCATGCCCTCGGTGACGTTCACGCACGACGACGACGTGGCGGACTTCGCCACGTTCGCCTCGGGCGTCTCACTCGGCGGAGGGGTCCGGATCGGCCGGGCCGCCTACCTCGGAATGAACTCCAGTGTCCGCGAGCGGACGTCAGTGGGGGCCTACGCCACCGTGGGGATGGGGGCCGCGGTGCTCAGCAACGTGCCCGACGGCGAGACCTGGGTGGGCGTCCCGGCGCACGCGATTGACGAGGGGCCGCATTGGCGGGCGCCGTTCTGACGCTGGTGCCGCGACCCAAGCCGGGTGACTGATGTCATTTCGTTATTTTCTAAATAGGAAGAAAACTACCTCCTTGGAGCAAAGCCGCAGGTGAGCGTACACAAGGCCAACACAAGGCGACACGCACAACCGATTCATTACGTTATCCGAATGTGACTTTCCTGAAAAGCTGCTGTACGGTCTAGCAATGGGCCCACCCTTCGGGGCCCGAATCCAGGTTGACGCCGAGCTCTGCCGCTTCCCGGAACCCCACTAATTTTTCGGCAGAGACGGGGGACCCAGAGTCTCAGGGCGTGGCATGTATGCCTGCCCTAGGGGTGAAGCCGCAACGCTTTGCGTGCGGCCGGATGGCCTCATCCGAACCCGACAGCTAACTCCGCAGGCGTTGAGAGGTAAATCAACTATGTCTGCATCCACGGATCAGTCGCGCGCTGAAGCGCGCCGTCACGAAAAAAAGACCACCCCGCTGACCACCTCGGCATCCTTGCTTAAGAAGGCAACCCGGCCCCGCAACCTGGCCCTGGCAGCCGCCTTGGTGGCTGCTCTGGCAGGGTCTACGGCGTTCGGCCTGGCCTCCAGTCCAACCGACATGAGCCTCGCCTCAAGCAAGTCCGACCAGGCTCCTGGCCGGAACAAGGACGTTGTTCCGATATCGACTGCTACGGCCACGACGACCGCCGCACCCGCGCCGACCGCCACAGCCACAACGACCGCCGCACCGGCGCCGACCGCCACAGCCACCTCGGCACCCCTCGCGACAACGTCCGGTCCAGTGCCGGCGGGGGTTCCAGGGGCATGGTCGCTAAAGTTCGATGATGAATTCAACGGCACGGCGCTGGACGGCACCAAGTGGTCAAACTGCTGGTTCGCTCCCAGCTGCGGGTCGATGAACAACGTATCCACCAGCCCGGCGAACGTATCTGTCTCGGGCGGCAACCTCATCCTCAACCTCAGCTCCTCGACTTCGGGCTCGCTGGTTTCAACTAATCCGTCCGGCGGTGCGTCAACCGGATACCAGTTCACCACCGGCTACGTCGAGGCCCGCATCAAATTCCCGGGCGACGGCACGAATCTCTACAACTGGCCTGCGTTCTGGACCACCGGCCAGTCATGGCCGGCAACTGGTGAGAATGACATCGCCGAGGTCCTCAGCGGAAAGATGACCGTGAACTACCACTCATCTTCCGGCTCACACAACCAGGGATCCGTTCCGGGCTATTGGGGAGGCAGCTTCCACACCTTCGGGCTGGACCGGAAGGCCACTTCCTCCGATGTGTATTTCGACGGCGTGAAGGTGAAGTCCTATGCCACGGACGATGGAAACGCACCCGAATACCTGGTCCTCAATGTCGGCGCCTCGGGAAGCGGCCCGGCGGCGTATGGCGCAGCGTCGCAACTTCAGGTCGATTACGTGCGGGCCTGGCAGTAAGCAGCTCCACAACGTAAGGCTTGCGAGGGACCCGTTCCGTTCACATAAGCGGCCCTGTACGTAAAAGGACGACGGCGGAGACGCCGTCGTCCTTTTGTGTTTGGCGTGTTCCTGGGCAGATACATGAGCAGGGACAGGCCGCATTTGCCTGCCCTGCGGAGGGCGAATGCCCAGTCTCGTCAAGTAAACTCGTGCAATGAAGCTTCTGTACATTACAGAAAGTGTGCCCAACCGGGATCCCGTGCTCGGCGACGGAAGCTCAATGATTCCTTTCGAGGTGCTGCGGAATCTTCCAGCAGACGTCGAGGTGACACTCCTGACGTTCTCGGGCCCCGTAGGACTGCCGGACGAGCTTCGCCGGCGTTGCGCATCGGTGCACATCATGCCCACCCGGAAGCGTCCCTGGGCCATCCTGCGTTCGTTCTTCGGCCTGAACGGCCAGGGAAAGCACGAGCGGTCCACGTCCCAGGCCATCTCCACGGCATCCAGGCTCTCGGCCCACCATGACGCCACCCTGATCCATGGCCCGCACGCACTGTTCCTTGCCCGCCACGTCCGCGGACCCCTGGTTCTGCAGACTGTGGACCCCTGGTCCATACGGGCCGCCATGGATACCAGGATTGCCCGGGGATTGCGGTTCGCGTACCGGGCACGGGAGCACCAGGCGCTGCGTGCCGAACTTGGGCTGCCGTCACGGGCGCGGCTTCTTACGGTCGGCGCCCAGGACGCCCTCGCATGGTCAGAACGCCTGGGACGGCCCGTCAGGAACATCCCCAACGGTGCCGAGGAGTCCGAATGTTCCGGTAACGGACGGGACGGTCCGGTGCTCTGCTTTGTCGGAAGCCTTAACTACGGCCCAAACATCGACAGTGCGAAGGTCCTGATAGGCAAAATCGCGCCGCTGCTGTGGGATCGGATTCCCGGCGCCAGGTTTGTCATCGCCGGGCGGCGGCCCGATCCCTCAGTCCTGGCACTGGCAGGGCCGCTCGTGGAGGTCCTGGCAAACGTACCCTCCGTCGTTGACATCTTCCACGGCGCGGACGTGGCGGTCTTTCCCGATGAACACGGGGTGGGCATCAGGAACTCCGTGCGCGAAGCACTGGCCGCGGGCCTTCCGGTAGTAGCCACGCCTGTGGCGGCCCGCGAACAGGATCCGCACCCCCTGCTGAGCGTCGAAGCGGACACTGGAAAGTTCGTCGAGCGGATAGTGAAATGGCTGTCCGCACCCCGCGGCCAGGAGGACGGAGGGGACGCCACCATCCGGACCTGGAAGATGGTCGCTGACGACTACCTCGAGGAGGTCCGCGCCGCCATCCGCTCCGGCGCCGGCCTTCCTGCCCGAAGGGCAACGCGATGACCTACGCGGCCGGGGAACTGGCCCGGACCGGAGTCCGGGGGGCCGCGTGGCAGGGATTGGCCTTCGCTTCCGGCAAGTTGATCGTCCTGGCCACCACCATCGTCCTCGCGCGGCTCCTGTCTCCGCAGGAATACGGCTTGGTGGCGTTGGCGCTGGTGCTGATGGCCTATGCAGAGACTATTGCCGATGCCGGTGTTGCGCAGGCGTTGGTCTATTTGCCCCGCAGCGGGATCATGGCCCGGTCTGCACTCCTCATCTCTGTGCTGCTGGGCCTGGTTCTGGCCGGGGCCGCCATCCTGGCGGCCCCGGTGATTGCCGGACTCTTTAACCTTCCCGACGTCGCACCCCTGGTCCAGGTGTTGGGACTTTCCGTGCTGGCAACGTCATGCGGCGCGGTCCCTGAAGCCCTGCTGCGGCGTGACCTGCTATTCAAGCAGTTGACTGCCGCTCCTGTTATTCGCGCCGCCACGATGGGAACGGTGACCCTCCTGCTGGCGTTTGGTGGCCGCGGGGCCTGGTCACTGGCCGTCGGCACGGCGGCCGGATCGGTCGCCTACGCCGCAACCTGCTGGTTCCTGGTCCGCAAGCAGGCGCCCTGGCAAATCTGGCGGGTGGGCAAGGATGCGCTCCTGGCCAATGTGAAATACGGCGCGCCGGTTGCTGGCAGCAGCCTGCTGGCCCGGCTGATCTTCGACGTCGACTATCTCATCATCGGCCTCCTGCTGGGGGCGCAGGCCCTGGGCTTCTACACCCTGGCTTTCCGCCTCCCCGAGGCGCTGATCCTCAATGTCTTCTTCGTGCTCTCGACAGTCCTTTTCCCCCTCTATGCCCAGGTGCGCGGTGACCCGGAGCGGCTCCGGGACGGCTACCTGAAAAGCGTCCAGATCCAGGCCCTGTACGGCCTCACGGCCGGTGTCGGGCTGGCTGTACTGGCGCCCCTCCTCATCCCCCTGCTCTTCGGCGAAAAGTGGCTGGATGCCGTGCTGCCACTGGTGTTCCTGGCGTTGTACGCGGCGGCCCGATCCTTGGGCGCCGGCGCCAACGATGTGTATAAGGCGCTCGGGCGGCCAGGACTTTCCATCGGAATTTCTGTCGTCCGGCTGGTTATCCTCGTCCCGGCCCTGATCTTCGCCACCCGGTGGGGCATTATCGGCGTAGCCTGCGCCCAGCTGGCTGTGGCTGTGCTTTTTGCCTGCGGCATGCAGGCCGTGGCCGCGAAAGTGATTCGGATCCGGGCACGCCGCCTGTGGCGCGCCGTCGTCCCGGGCCTCGTCTGCGGGGCCGCCGTAGCCGTGGCCGGGCTGGGCACCCTCGCACTTCCGAGCCTGGGCGCCGTGCCGACCACGGCCCTCGTTGTGGTCACGGCAATAGGCCTGGTCTACGCGATCCTGCGCTTCGGGTTTTCAGCCCTCCACGATGAGCTGCTGCACCTGGTCAGGCGCCGGTAGGCTAGGCCGGCCAGCTGCCCACAACGTGGCGCCAGAGCCAGAAATCCCGGTCCGACAATACGGCGGCACGGACCTGGCCCGTCCCGTCGCCGGCGGCCGTTTGGCCCGCCAGCCGATATGCCAGCGTCGCGGCCGACCGCGCCCACGTCGCAATGACCAGCAACGGAAGCAGGCCAGCGTCCACGCCCCTCAGTTCCAGGTGCTTGCCAAGAGGCGCCAAGGCCCACCCGCCCGATCCGAATGCCTTCTCGAAGGCGCCGAGCTGGTTCACGCGCGAGAAGGCCTGCTCATTTGATTCACTCAGATACTGGAGGTAGAACACGAGGTCATGCCCCGGAAGGCCATCCGTCCGGGACCTTTCCCAATCCACCACCTGGAGCGTCCCGTTGGCCTTAAGGAAGAGATTGGGGTGGCTCAAGTCGCCGTGCTCGACGACGGCCGGCAACCGGGCGGATCGCAGCGGCGCCAGCACTTCGTGCGTTCGTTCCACCAACTCATGGGTTTCAGCTTCCGGCGACACCAGGACCATCAACGCCTGCAACGGCTGGCTGATGGTGCGCTCATACCAGCCTTCATTGGTGGCAGCATCCTGCGTGCAGGGCAATCCACCCACAAACGCTTCGCCGGCGGTGATGGCACCAGGCAAGTCGGCAGCCACAAGCCTGGGATCCAGGGGTGCGCCGGTCACCGCGGTTTCCACGAGGACGGTATAGGAGCCGACGTCGAAGGATGACACCACTTCGGGGACTCCGATCCCGGATCCCGCCCGGCCGGTCCTCAACTGCCTCAAAACGTGGGCTTCATGCCGGACGCTGTCATTGTCTCCGGGTCTGCGGGGCACCTTGACCACCAGGCTTGGTTCGCGTGCTCCGGGCGCGAAAACCAACGCCACCACGTGCCTTGAAGTCACAAACCTGGGAGTGAGAAAGACGCTCTCCCACTGCGTCCCAATGCCGAACTTGTCCAGCTCGAATTCCTCATAGTGCTGTTTGAGGAAGTGGTCGATGAAGTTCACGGCGTCTCCTCCAACTGGGCGCGACGGCCCGTGACAGTTCCCTCCGGGACGGCCAGGTCGAACAGCCCCAGGGCCAACGCCAGCCTGGCCGCAGCCGCCTTGGCCACGCCAAAACGTACATCCCTGTGCAGTGCCAGGGTGTTCCGGATCGCGACTGCGGACGCCACCGGGACAATCCGGGCAGTCCGCTCCAGGTTTGGCACATTCCAGTAGACACTGACGTCCTGGTAACCACTCCGGATGAATGCGCGCTTCCAGCCCTTCAGGGTACGGGGACCCGATAGTTGAAGGAGCGAGCGCCGGACCTCCACGCACATCCAGCCGCCGGGTTGCACCACCGAGGTCGCAGTTTCAAAGAGCGTCCGGTCGGGCGCGGCGAGCAGGACGATATCGAAGGTCCTGTCCGGGGCGTGGGGGCTGTCCGGCCCGATAACCACCGCCGAGGGGTCGAGCAGGCGAAGCGCGGATTCCATCTCCGGACCGGTCCTGCCGCCGAAGCCTACGCTTTGGGGTTCCAGGCCGGAGAGGAGGAACCGCCTGTCCAGGAGTCTCCACAAGTGCAACGACAGCGCGGCCTGCGCATCGGCGTCGTCAGTCTGTACGGCAACCGCCGCCCGGGCAGCCGCCGTGCCTGCGTCGTCCTGGGCCAGGCGGCGCCACACAATTTCGGTTGCCTGGCTCTGGACCAATTCCCGTGACTGACCGGCGTTGATGACGCTGCTCCCCGGCAGCCGGGCGGCAAGCAGCCGGTAGGCTTGCCGCCAGTTCTCCAGGACCTCCGGGGAGTGTTCACCTTTCCTGCCGAACATCACTTGACCGGAGACATCCAGGACCAAAAGGACGTCCGGGTCCGGGACCAGCCTTAATGCCAGGAAATCAGTTATCCTGCCCAGCGCGCCAGGTTCGCCGGCCCCGGGAAGCATGGCGTCATAAGCAACCCGATCCATGAGCACCAACCGGCCCAGCAGTGTATTGGATCTGGCCAGCAGCCCCCCTCGGAGGATGCGGAAGACCTTCTTGGCGCTGCGTCCTCCGGGCGTCCACCGGAGCCATGAGTCCCAGGGGCCGGCTCCCCACATTCCCATGTACACATACCTGGTGGGCAGCGGGACCGTTGCCCGAAGGCCATGGAGCAACGTCGTCTTGCCGGCGCCGTCCGGTGCCATCACCGCCACCACCATTCCGCGTCCCCTCAGCCGGGCGCCCAGAAGGCGGAGGCCCCTGTTCCTGGCGGCAAGCAGCCTTGTCGATGTGCCGGTCCAGCTGGCTCTCATCCGGGCCGCCAGGGCCGGTGCCTCATGGAACCTTTCCGACCGGACCAGGTCCAGTGCTTGCGCGGCCACGGCCGGCCCCATCCGGCGGTCCACAAAGGCGGCGACGGCGCCGTCCTTCGAAGCGCTAACAGCTGCCGTTCGGGCGGCTTCAATCCGTTGGGGTGCGATCTCCCCTTTGTCCAGGAACAGATGGAGCAGCTGCAGCCAGGCCTGGTCCCCGGAAGAAGGCAGCCACAACCGGTCCCTCCGGACACGGTGCCGCAGGCAACGTTTGGCGAGTGGGGTCCGCAGCTCCTGATAGGGCCCGAAAGTGATGTCGGAAACGATGTCGAGTTTTACCCAGAAGCCGTCACTGGCGGAATAGCAGAAGTAGAAGCGGTGGCTACCGTGACCCGGGGCAAGGACCCGGCGGAATCCTGCCCCTTCCAGAAGCCGGTCCAGTCCGGGCAACAGCTCCTCGGCGACGAGGAGGTCCACGTCGCCTGATGGGCGGGCCAAATCGCCTTCACCCCTCAGCAGCAGCCAGGGCAGACCCGTCCCCTCAAGCAGGTGCAGGGCATTGGCAAGGTGCGGTTCGATGACGGGCACGAATTCGCTTTGACCCTGATAGGTCCGGTGGTCATCCACTGCGCCCATCGTATTTCTCCTCTGAGTCGGGTGGGTCTGTGGGGGCCTTCGCCGCCTGTTGGGCTTACGGCGCGTATGCATACTGCACCGCCCAATCGATCTCCAGGTGTCCTGCCGTTGCCGCATCGGGGTAGGTGCTGGTGGCCCAATCGGATGTCTCCGCCTGCAGCGTCCAGCGCATCGGAGTGTTCGGTACTCCGGCTGGAGTCGTCGTCTCACCGGTGAGTTCACCGTCAAAGAACCATCTGACTTTCCCCGGAGTCCATTCGGTGGTTGCCACATGCCAATCGCCGGGCCCGGCCGGTGAAAAGGTGCGGTCTGGCGGGTCGAATTTCATGGCGCCATGATCGAAAGAGCCCTTTATTGCCGATCCGCCGTAGACGGGACCGTCCAGCCCGCCCTCCGGCCAGTCGATTTCACCGTCGTTCCATTTGTCGCTGACGGGCCAAAGCATAAACGCAATCTTGTAGCCCGGCATTGAGTCATACCTGAATCTGACTGAGTACCGGCCGTATTCCTGCCCGGCGTAACCGAAGGGAATGACACTTGCAACCCGCGCTGTGCCGCCCGCGGTGTGAAGGAAGTAGTCAAGTTTGCCGTTGTCCACCGACAGGACGGAATCGGGCGTGTAGGTACCCCTGCCGGAGGAGTCAGGGAATCCTGAATATCCCCGCAACTCTGATCCGTAGATCTCACCCACCTGTCCCAGCGGCGCCGGTCGGGAAAAATCCTGGAAACCCGTCTGCCTCCAACCCGGGAGATCGCCAACAGGCATTCCCGAGTCAGCTCCGGCCCTTCCGGAAATGCTCGTTGCCAGTGGTGAGAACATGACTGCCCCAATGGTGAGAATGACTATTGCCGCGAGTGCCCAAGCTGCTTTTTCGGCTCGGGAACGCCTAACCCGTTCCGGTGAACCTGTAGATGCGGACCGTTCCGTTGTTGAAAACATTCTCGACGCCGGCTCCCTTCGCGAGCACCTTTTCAAGTTTTGGCAGCAGGTAAGCATCAATTCCGCTGTCTTCAATAGACAGGCGTTTTTGCTCATCGGACATGACGATGTAATTGTCCTTTGCGCCGCGGAGGTGATCGGCGTATTTTCGGAGGCTGTCCATGCTGATATTTCCCTTCTCAGCCTTCAGGTAATCGGTTATTGAAGCGACGCTTCCCCATTTGAGATAGTGCGGATAATTGGGACCGATCAGGAGTGGAAAGAAGGATTTCGAGTCAAAAACGAGGTCCCCTGCCTTGACGTTCACATCAAGCCACTGGCTGGCGGCGACGTCGTTCCTGGAAACGCGATAATCCGCCTCCGGCTGGAAGTGCACCACAGTGAACAGCATGGCCATCGCGACGAGTGCCGAGGCTGCCCCCACGATCGCCTTGCGGGACCGTACGGGTCCGGACCAGAACAGCCAGGCGACACCAATCGAGAGCCAAGGCAACGCGAAGAGGTACACGCGGAAGCGGGCCTCACCGCCGTAGGACTGGGCGAACAGTCCGAGGACAGGTGCGAACGCCAGCCAGGCGACAACCAGGGTGGTACGTACCTGGCCACCGAGCAGGCGCCTAATGAATCCGGCGACCGCGAGAAGCCCGGTCATGAGGGTCAGCACGACAGCCAGGCGGGCAAGTGTTTGCCCGGTGAGGACCCATTGGCCCAGAACCACGGACTCTGTTTCCGGCGGCTTATAGCCGGTATTGGCGAACAGATTGAACCCGCTGAACAGACCGTATTTGCTGCGGATGTACTCAACGTTTGGAACCAAGTACAGGAGGGCAATCATCAGAAGCACGGGGCCGAGCCAGCGAGGCTTGAAGTATCCGGCGAAGAACAGCGGGAAGAGTCCCAGGACAGCTATGTACGGCGTGAGCTGGTGGCTTACCACAATCACTGCCTGGAGGGCCAGAATGGCCGCCACAGCCAGAGCCTGCGAATAGGTCCCGCGCTGTTCCCACCTTTCCGCCAGGGCAGCCGGGCGCCCTTTTCTGAGTCTCTGCACGAGCCGCGATTTTCGGATTCGCCCTTCCACGGCGGTCATCCACCCGGCCGGAGCATGCCGCAGGAAGGTGAGGGCAACCAGGCACATGGCCAGGTACAGGGAGTAGGAGAAAGACTGGGGAGCGTAGTAGTTCTGGTTCACCCAGTTCGAGAGCGTGAATACCAGCGTCGCCGTCCAATATACGCGCGCCCTGCTGGAGAATGTCCGCACAATAGCGAGCA
The DNA here is from genome assembly GCA_036565085.1 of Arthrobacter sp. Classification (GTDB taxonomy): domain Bacteria; phylum Actinomycetota; class Actinomycetes; order Actinomycetales; family Micrococcaceae; genus Arthrobacter. The sequence continues at coordinate 8,225 of DATCNU010000155.1, read as the reverse complement.
CAAGAACCGCGTCAACGAGGGCAAACCCGGTCTCCGCCCATGCGGCATAGTCAATGGCATTGCGATATCCCATCGCTTCGCCAAGAAGGGCACTGAGGGAAAAGAAACCCGGCCAGCGGTTGTAGATATCGATGGAGGGATCCACGTGCCCTGTGGCTGTAATGAGGTTGGTGACAGCGATGTGTTTATAGGTCCAGGGATAGCGGGGCGCGTCCGCGAGCAGGCCGGCGGTCGCATAGAGCATCAGCACAAGGCTGGTTACCGCGGCGCACATGAGCCGGTTTGAAGGCGCCTTGCGGGCCACCACCCCCCAAACACAGACAGCCACGACAATGCCCAACGCGCCGTACCATACGGGGGGCAGCTCGCGCAGCAGACCGAAGTCACCCAACCTCTCGTGGTTCGTCGTCGCCAGTCCGAGGACCCACATGGCCACCGCCGCCGCCAGGACCAGCCAAGGAATCAGTGCCTTCATCCGATACCGCCGAAGACCTTCCCTTCCGCCAGCGGCGCGCATCCTGGAGAGCGGGTATTCCGTGGGGGGCACAAAGACGAGGCAGGCCGAGGACACAAGCAGGACGGCGGCGACAACAGGGCGTGGGTACCAGAGCCCGGTCCAGGCCATAACGGCTGCCAGGACGGTGAACAGTGAAGAGCTCGCAGCGACCGTCCACACTATCCGCGCCGCCGGATCAGCGGCGGGCAGCCTGGACAGCGCGACCCATCCCGGCATGGCAAGGCAGACCACAAGCTTGAAGGCAGCGAAGGGTTCTCCGCCGGCGTCGAAGATAATGAGGATGGCGCCGGTCACGCCCGATACGGCGAGGACCAGTTCTACGTAGCGCAGCCTTCTTTTCACATGGCGCGCATGGGCCATCGGCGCGGAAACGTCTTCTGGGGTTAGTAGAGCCATACCGGCGCAACCTCCTGAATCGGCTTGAATGAATCTCCAGAGCGGTTTCCTGTGAACGGCCCGCGGGGGCTCGTTCACGGGGCCTCCTATCCGGCGCCCGACTGACGTTCCAGTAAGTAATTGAAGGGTCCGCGGGCGACTGATAACAGTTCAAGCCGCAGCACCCGGGCACGTTCCGCATCCCAGGAGTCACGGCGGTGGTCCGGCCCCTCCGACGCCCGGCGAGATGCGCGGACATCTTGCAGGAATTTCCAGGCGACGCGCGGACCCCGTGCCAAGGCAAGCCGCGCCGTCCGGGGGTTCGAAAGGATTTTGGTGAGCCACGCTCCCAGTCCAGTTCCGTAGCTGCGGGCCTGGACGCGCAATTCATCCAGACCGTCGCGGTGACGGTGCCAGACAATCGCGGAGGGCTGGACCACCAGCGAGTACCCGTCGAGAATCACCCGGGTGAACATGTCAATGTCTTCGCCGCCGCCCGTGCGGGTGCCGGCCCCCAATGCCACGTCGAAGCCACCCAGACTGATTGCCACGCGGCGGCCCAGGGCGAAATTGGCTCCCGTTCCGAATGCGCCGGGGCAGAAGGGGAATTTCGGAAGGTCGGCGGGAGGATCCGCGAGGGAGTAGACCTTCGGTGTCAGGCAGCTCGACCAGCTGACCCGGTCATCGAAGTATCCCTGGACGCGGGAGCGCACTTCGCCGGCCGGAACAAGGCCCGTGACGCATGCCGCATCGGGGGCGCGTTCAAATCCCGCCGCAACCTCCCGCAGCCACGCACTGTCGACGATGACGTCGTCGTCGGTGAAGGCTACGATGTCCCCTCGCGCACTGCGCAGGCCGGCATTGCGGGCCTGGGACAGCCCCGCAACGGGTTCGGAGATCAGGGTCAGGCGGGGGTCCTGGAACTCTTCTGACACCATGTCATGTGTCTCCGACGTCTTTGCCGCGTTGTCCACCACCACGACGTCGAAATTTGGGTAGTCAAGAGTGAGTATCGCCTCAAGAGCCCCGCGCAGCAGGGAGCACCGGTCCCTCGTGCAGACAATTACCGTGATGGAAGGTGTCGAAAACGCTTGTGGTGCGGCAGCGACGGCCGGAAGGGCCGCAACGGCACTCTCCAGGACCCGACGGTCGAGGAGTCCCTGATGGATTTCGACATCCACGAAACCGCGCACGGCGGCCCCCTCGCGGACCAGCAGCCGGGCACGCCCGTACCCCGTATGGTTTTGCAGCTTGAGGTGCGTGTGCCCGGAGAGGGACGCCAGGTCGAGGGCTCCGATCCATCGGGCACCGGACCAGTCCGGCGGGACATGGCTCGGCATCGCCGGTACCAGCTCCATGGCCCGATCCTCCTCGGCCTGGAGCATCTCGCCGCCCGGTTCGCTCACTGGACATCCCTCCAGGGTGTCTCCTGGAGCGCAGCCGGGCCGGGCACCGGATACGGGGAGACGTGGCTAAGCCGGCGGCCGCGAAGATACCCGGCCGCGGTGAATGACAGAACCGCAACGATCGCCCCGGCGCGGCCAAGCCCGCCCAGGTTTCCGTCCCTGCTCCAGTCGTGGATCCCGGAGGCGACAGCCCGCGGCAGGATGCTGCGCACGTAACGGCGTTCCGGTCCCAATGCACGCTTATGGCCCACGACTTCGCTGACTTGGGCCTTGGAAAGCCCTTCCGACCAGGAACGTGCCAACATGTAACGCACTGTTCCCCGGCTGGCCGGCACGTGGTGACGCACCACAGCCGCAGGTTCATAGACGATCCGGGACCCGGGGGATCCCATGATGGAGCGAATGCAGATCTCTGTCTCCTCGCAGCCAAGGGGTTTTGTCCCCTGACGGCCAAGAGCGAGGTTGAAGCCGCCCACCTGCCGGAGAACCTCCAGCCGGAACGACATGTTCGCGCCAATGACGTTCCGGACCTCGGAGGCCACCTTGGGCATGCCGCGGTGACTGCAGCCCACAATCCAATCCAACTCCTCGCCGAAGTACGCGGGGCGTCCGGATTCCCAGACGGGTTCAACGCGACCGCCCACCGCGAGTACATCAGGATCGTCATAGAAAACTACGAGCCGCTCGAGCCAGTCGGGGGTCGCTTGGGCGTCGTCGTCCAGGAAGGCTACGATGTCGGAATCCGCCAGCCCTACTCCCGTATTCCGCGCACCGGAGAGCCCACGGGGACCGGTGCTCTCGACGAGCGTCACGTCATCCACCACCGCGACGAGGCGCTTATACAAGTCCTCGTTGTGGTCGACAACAACAATGACCTCTTCCGGGGGCAGCGTCTGATCGCGGACGGATTCGATGACATCCAGCAGAATTTCCCAGCGCGCCATCGTATAGCAGCAAATGACAACCGAGACGGTCGGAGACTCAGTGAACGTGGACATGTTAAAATCCCTGCCCCAGTGAGAGAACACTCTGGGGATCCGTGGGTGTCCGCGGAAACCTGATGTTGGCGTACGCGTACTTCACCCGCCGGAGAGCCTCAGGCCGGGCCCCTGCGGTAGGGGCCTCCCACAACGCACATTCCCGGGCCAGCGTGCCAAGGACCCGCCACCCGTCACGGAACGTCTGCAGATGCGAGGCCCCCGAGATGCGGTCCAGCTCATTGCTCGGTACCTCGGCAATGCGAAGACCGGCCCTGGCTGCGCGGACAATCAGCTCGGTTTCGATTTCGAACCCATCCGACTCCAGCTGCAGAACTTCCAGGCATTCCCGCCGAAACGCAATGTATCCGTAGCAGAGATCGGAGTAGTTGCTGTGCAGCACGGCGTTGGCCAACCCGGTAAGCGCCCGGTTGCCTGCATTCCGTAGGAACGTCAGGTCTTCCGACCCGCCCCCGGTAACATAACGCGACCCCTTCACGAAGTCGTAGTCATGCTGGAGCGGGGAGACGAACCAGCCAATCTCCTGGGGGTCCATACTTCCGTCCGCATCAAGCATGACGATAATATCGCCCGAGGCGGCGGCGAACCCCGCACGAACTGCAACACCTTTTCCTTTCCGCTGCTCAGCCACAACGACGACGTCCACACGGAGCGCGCGGGCAACGTCGACAGTATGATCCTCGGAACGCCCATCGACGATGACCACTTCGTCCACATAAGACGGCATGCGGCGAAGGACCCAAGGAAGATTCATGGCCTCATTCAGGGTTGGAATAACCACACTTACGGACGCCCTCGGCCACGGGGCTGCCGGCTCAGAGAGCGAAATTGGAAGCTGGGTGGAAATAGACAAATGCCTCACCACTTCATGACAGTAAACGGACTTTCAGACGACGTCACGCTCAACTCAGACGTAGAGCGTGATTCTTGCTCTTATCCGGTCATGGTCTGGTCTCTGGCCCCAGCTCTCACAGCCTTAGACTCTGCCCGTGACGTAGAGCCTATGGTCCGTTCCGGGGGCTGTCACGAGTAGTAGGTACTCACTTTTTATCGCCCCTAATTACGTCTCCTACTTAGGTACAGGGATTATTTGCCGGCCCAAAAACTAGGTATAGGGGTAATGAACCGGTCGAATACTTAGGTATAGGGGTTATTGCCCGGCCGGTTTCAGAATTGGTTGCGCATTGTCGCGGCCCGGGTCTACTGTGTCGCTTAGCTGGGATTCTTCCATTGTTCTGGGCGATGGATATCGGGTCTTCAAGCCGATGCCATACACCTGCCCAGGAGAGACGCAATGAAGATGAAGCGCTCCGTCAGCTGGCTCAGTCAGACGCTCGTTCTTGCCATGCTCGTCGCTGGGACCCTCCTCGCCAATTCCGCCGGCGCATCGGCCGCGCCCAGCTACGGCACGCCGAGCATCAGCTATTCGGGCGTCAGCAACCCGCCGACATCTGATAAGCCCCAAAGCAAACTTTGGTGGAACGACGGTTCGTGGTGGGCGGATATGTGGACGACCGGCAGCGGCTGGCACATTTACCGGCTCGACCGCGGCACCCAGACCTGGGTGGACACCGGGCTGCTGAATGACAGCCGTGGCAGCACCCTGGCGGACACTTTGTGGGATGGCAGCCACCTGTACATTGCCTCGCATGCGGTCACGGTATCCACGGACGCAAACCCGAAAGTGTCACTGTCGGGCCACCCCGCCTACCTGTATCGGTACAGCTATGCCGGCGGTTCGTACACTCTGGACAGTGGTTTTCCGACAGTGATCACGGACAACAGCAGCGAATCCATGACCATCGATGAGGACACCACCGGCGCTGTCTGGGCCACCTGGACGCAGGTCGCCGGCAACTCCACATCGGGCTTCACCAACACCGTCTATGTGAACAGCTCCGCTCCCGGCGGCACCAGCTGGACGGATCCGTTCGTGCTTCCGGTCTCCAACCCGAACCCGGCACCCGATGACATCTCCGCCGTCGTAGCATACGGCAACAAGAAGATCGGGGTGATGTGGAGCGACCAGCTCACCGGCTCCGTTTGGTGGGCGACCCGCACCGACGGGACGGATCCGAACGCCGCCTCGTCCTGGCATCTCCAGCCGGCGATCCAGGGCAAAGGCCAGGCCGATGACCACCTGAACCTCAAGACGTTGCAGGCCGACACCACCGGCCGGGTCTTCGCCGCCGTGAAGACCAGCCTCAACGACACGGCCTCCGACTCATCACTCCCCCAGCTGCTTCTGCTGGTCTTCAAGCCGGGTACCGGTTCCTTCTCGCAGTCGACCATCTCCATCACCGGAGACTGCGTGTCGCGCCCGCAGATTCTGCTGGACACGCAAAACAATCTCGTCCACGCGTTCCAGACCGCACCATCAACGTCCGTCAGCGGCTGCGCCTATTCGGGGGTGGCAGGCAGCATCTATGAGAAGACTGCCTCCATGGACAACCCCGTCTTCGGGTCCGGCCGGGGAACGCCCGTCATTCAGAACGGCGCCTCTGCCAACATGAACGATGTCACCACCACCAAACAGTCTGTGAACAGCACCACGGGCATCGTTGTGATGGCCAGCGACAACGTGGCCAAGCAATACTGGTTCTCGGACAGGCCTCTGGGCCCGGTTGTGACAGCCCCGGTGGCGTCCTTCACCGCCTCCCCCACCTCAGGGACAGCTCCGTTAAATGTCAGTTTCACTGATACGTCTACAGGCAGCCCCACCTCATGGTCCTGGAGCTTCGGCGACGGCGGCACGTCTTCCGTGCAGAACCCCACCCACGCCTACTCCGCGGCCGGTACCTACACGGCGACCCTGACAGCCACCAACAGTGCCGGCTCAAACTCCGCATCGGCAACCATCACGGTCAGCCCCGCCACCACGGCGACAGGGGTGACCGTAGTGGGCTCCACGAGTGCCTATTCATCAACGGCCGTGACATCCGCGACACTGTCCGCGCCTTCCGGTACCGCAGCCGGTGATGTCCTCATCGCCTCCATCACGGCTGACCTGAACCCGTCGATGGCCTCCGTACCGGCAGGCTGGACGCCCATCGTGAACGCCCTGTCAATCAACAGCTCATCAACATCGGGGGCCAGGGCTTTCGCCTACTACCACATCGTGGGAGCAGCCGACCCCGCAACCTACGCCTGGAACCTGAGCGCAGCCGTGAAGTGGGGCGGAGGGATAACGGGCTACCGTGGGGTTGACAACACCACGCCGTTGGACAGCCCAGTTGCCACCGCCCTGGATACCACCTACACGGCCACCAGTATCACCGCCCCGGCCATCACCACGGCCAGCAATGGGGCGATGCTGATTGGTGGTGTCGCGTGCGATTGCGCAGCGCCCGTCGTCTCCCCGCCCGCCGGATGGACCGAGCGGTGGGAAGCCGCCGGCGGCCAAATAGCCGAACTGGCCGATGCGGCGCAGGCAACGGCCGGATCCACAGGGACCGCGACCTGGACCTTCAGCGCAGCCCGGGCGGTTGCCGTGTGGAGGACGGCACTGAAACCGGCGCCCTGAAGCCAGCCGCTTGCCTGCCCCTTACGCCGATGTCCGGAAGAACAACTCCGTGACCGCGGCCAACCGGTGGGGGTCCTGCACACCGCAGAGCTCGCGCGCCGAATGCATGGACAGCAGCGGTACTCCCACGTCCACTGTCCGGATTCCGATCCGGGTGGCGGTCAGCGGGCCGATAGTGGAGCCACAGGGCATGGCGTTATTGGAAACGAATTCCTGGTACGGCACCTCAGCCTCGGCACAGAGGCGGGCCCAGAAGGCGGCGCCGCTGGCGTCCGTGGCGTAACGCTGGTTGGCGTTGATCTTCAGCAGCGGGCCGCCGTTGAGCACGGGGTGGTTGGCGGGGTCATGCCGCTCCGCATAGTTGGGATGCACGGCATGTCCGGCGTCTGCGGAAACACAGAACGACGCCGCCAGCGCCTGCCGCCGCTGGCTCACCGTGGCACCCAGGCCGTCGGAGATGCGCACGAGCACGTCCTCGAGGACGGGGCCGGAAGCACCGGAACGCGAGTTCGAGCCGACTTCCTCATGGTCGAACGCCGCCAGCACCGCGATCGGCGGTCCGGCTTTGCCAGCGGCGTTGCCTGCTGGGGCGCCCCCGGTAGTGCGGGAAGCGTGCGCGATGAGCGCGGCCAGCCCGGCGTGGGTGGCGGAAAGGTTGTCCAGCCGTCCGGAGGCGAAGAACTCACCATTGGCCCCAAAAACCGCAGGCGGCTGCGTATCCGCGACAACGACGTCGTACCCGCCGATCTGCGCTGCGTCCACAGGCCCGCCGCCGACATGCCCGGCGAGGACCGCCAGCACGTCAGCATCCGCGGGGCTGCCCAGCCCCCACACCGGGTTCATGTGCCGCTGCTTGTCCAGGGTGAGGCCGTCGTTCACCTCGCGGTCCAGGTGGATGGCCAACTGCGGGAACCGGAGCATGGGGCCGGTAGCCGTGAGGTGCTGGGTTCCATCCAGCATGACCAGCCTTCCGGCCAGTTGCAGTTCACGGTCCAGCCAGGAGTTCAGCAGGGGGCCGCCGTAGACTTCCACGCCGGCCTGAAGCCAGCCGTGCGCACCGGTGGTCGGCTTCGGCTTGAGCTTGAAGGAAGGTGAGTCGGTGTGCGCGCCCAGGATGTTGAACCCGGTCGCCGGCCCGGCGCCCTCCGGCACCACCCACGCAATCAGAGCACCGTCCCGTACCAGGAAGTACTTGCCGGGGCCGCCTTCCCACGTTTCCCGCTCGTCCAGGCCGGTAAAGCCGGCCCCTTCCAGCCTCCGTGCCGCTTCCTGAACGGCGTGAAAGCTCGACGGCGATGCGCTGACATAGGCGCCAAGGTCCCGGATGTGGTCTTCGGCGCTGGATAGTGAAGGCATGCTGACGAGTCTAATGCCGGCGGCCGGAGCGATGCCTGTTGGTACGTCTG
>DATCNU010000154.1:0-54144 GCA_036565085.1 Arthrobacter sp. | reverse complement strand
AACAACGGTCCCGGATACGTCCAACGAGAACTTCGTCCCCGGCCAGACGATACCTAACTCCGTCACGGTCCCGGTCGGTGCCGATGGCAAGATCACCCTGGTCAATAATTCCAGCGGCACCACCCACCTCATCGCCGACATTGCAGGATACTTCCTGCGTTAGCCGCAATGCTGTGAAGGCAGGAAACGCGGAATGCCCCGGCTCCCTGTTAGGGGAGCCGGGGCATTCTGCTAAGCAGAACCTAGCTGGTGGGCAGGGTCCTACTTGGTCAGCGGGCCGAGTACCGGATCGTCGACGTAGGCCGTCTTGACGTTGTCCTTGGTCACGATGACAGGGGGCAGGAGGTAGGCCGGGACGGTCTTCACCTTGTTGTTGTAGGACTTGTCATCGTTGATCTCAGGCGTCTTGCCGGCCTGGATGTCCTTGACCATGGTGATGGCGTGCTCAACAAGCTTGCGGGTGTCCTTGTTGATGGTGGAGTACTGCTCACCCGCGAGGATGGACTTGACCGATTCAACTTCCGAATCCTGGCCGGTGACGATCGGAAGGGGCTTGCCTGCTGCCTTGACCGAGGTCAGGACTGCGCGGGCCAGAGTGTCATTCGGGGACAGCACGCCGTCCAGTGAAGCGGTGGTGTAGGTGCCGGCGAGCAGCGTATCCATACGCTTCTGGGCGTTCTCTGCTTTCCACCCCTGCGTGACAGCCTGTTCGAAACTGGTCTGGCCGGAGACTACCTTGAGCGTCCCGTCGTCGATCTTCGGCTTCAGGATGCTCATGGCGCCGTCGAAGAAGACCTTCGCATTGGCGTCGTCCGGGGAACCGGCGAAAAGCTCGATGTTGTACGGACCGTTTGGCTTCTTCGTCTTCAGGCCGTCCAGCAGGGCCTGTCCCTGCAGGACGCCCACCTTGAAGTTGTCGTAGGCCACGTAGTAGTCCACGTTCTCGGTGTTCAGCAGCAGCCGGTCATAGGCGATGATCGTCGCGCCCGAGTCCTTGGCCTGCTTGAGCTGGGTGCCCAGCTGTGCGCCGTCGATGGCACCTACGATGATGACCTTGGCGCCCTTCGTGATCATGGCGCTGATCTGGTTCTGCTGCTCCGAAACGCCGCCGTTGGCGAACTGAACGTCCGGCTTGAAGCCGGCGCCGGTGAGATCGTCGTTGAACAGCTTCTCCGCCAGGACCCAGTTTTCACTCGTCTTCTGGGGGAGTGCGACGCCGATCGAGGAGTTCTTCGGGAACGCCTCGCCGCCGCTTGAGCTGCCGGTGCTGCCTGTATCGGCGCGGCCGCAGGCAGTCAGCGCCAGTGCCGCGATGGCAGCAACGGCTGCAGCCTTTCCCGCTTTACCAATCATTCGCATTGTTGGTTCTCTTTCTTTAGAGGTGGTGTGACTCGAAAGGTCTTGACGATCAGACTTCCCTGGCGATCGCTTCCTTGGTGGAGGTGGTTTCGTCAGGCTGGATGGGGCCGGTGGGACCGCCCGCGCCGCCGCGGGTGAAGTTCTTCATCATCATGCCGATCAGGGACTTCTTGCCCTGCGTCTTGTTGTAGACGTCGAAGGCGACCGCGATGAGGAGGACAAGGCCCTTGATGATCTGGGTGAGGTCCGCACCAACGCCCAGGAGCTGCAGGCCGTTGTTCAGGACGGCCATGACCAGGCCACCGATGATGGAGCCGATCACGGTGCCGACACCGCCGGTTACGGCGGCGCCGCCAATGAAGACTGCTGCAATGGCGTCCAGTTCCCAGCCCACGCCGTCGAACGGGCCGGAGGCGGTGGACCGTCCCACGAAGATCATGCCCGCCAGTCCGGCCAGGATGGACATGTTCATCATGACCAGGAAGTTGACCTTCTTGGACTGCACTCCGGACAGTTCGGCCGCGTGGCGGTTGCCGCCCACTGCGTAGATGTGGCGGCCGACCACCGTTTTGGAGGAAACGAAGCCGTAGACCAGGACCAGGACTGCGAGGATCAGTCCGGGGATCGGGAAGGAGGTCCCTGGCCGTCCCGTGGCGAACAGGTACGTGGCGTAGAGGATGGCTGAGCAGATCAGCACGAGCTTCAGGACGACCACCCAGGTCTCCGGCACTTCGGCGCCGAGAGCCTTGGCAGTACGACGGGACCGGATGGCTCCGAAGATAACGTACGCGGCGGCCAGGATGCCCAGCAGCAGCGTGAGGTTGTTGTAGCCGGTGTTTGGGCCCACCTCCGGGAGGTAGCCGGAGCCGAGGTACTGGAAGTCGGCGGGGACGGGGATGGTGTTGGACTTGCCGACGAACTGGTTGAAGCCGCGGAACAGGAGCATGCCGGCCAGGGTGACGATGAACGCCGGGATGCCCACGTACGCCGTCCACAGCCCCTGCCAGGCTCCGATCAGTGCCCCCAACAGTAGACCGAACAGCACGCCGGCGTACCAGGGGATGCCCCAGTCCCTGATGGCCAGGGCCACCGAAACGCCGACGAAGGCGGCAACCGAACCTACTGAGAGGTCGATGTGGCCGGCGATGATGACCAGCACCATGCCGATGGCCAGGATCAGGATGTACGAGTTGCCGTTGAAGAGGTTGATGACGTTGCCCGGGGTGAGCGTGCGGCCCTCTGTCGTGATCTGGAAGAAGACGATCAGTGCAACCAGGGCGAAGATCATCCCGAATTGGCGGGTATTGCCGCCAAAGAGCTTCTTGAGCGCGTTCATTGTTTCAGTCCTTGTATCTGGAAGGATCTGGAGGAATCCAGAAGGTCAGGCGGCGGCTTTGCGGGCAGAGGTCATAAGTTTCATCAGGCTTTCCTGGCTGGCTTCGTCCTTGTTCAGGACCCCGGTGATGGCGCCTTCGAAGATGGTGTAGATGCGGTCCGAGAGCCCCAGCAGTTCGGGCAGCTCGGAGGAAATCACAATGACTCCCTTGCCCTGGTTGGCGAGCTGCTGGATGATGCCATAGATCTCGTACTTGGCCCCGACGTCGATGCCGCGGGTGGGCTCGTCCAGGATCAGCAGGTCAGGGTCTGTGAACATCCACTTGGCCAGGACCACCTTCTGCTGGTTCCCGCCGGAGAGCTTGGCCACGCCCTCCTCCACCGAGGGGGTCTTGGTTCGCAGCGACTTGCGGTACTGCTCAGCCACCGTGAATTCCTTGTTGGTGTCCACCACCAGGTTGTGGCTGATCTTCTTCAGGTTTGCCGAGACGGTGGTGCCCTTGATGTCATCGAGCAGGTTCAGCCCCAGGGACTTGCGGTCCTCGGTGACGTATCCCAGCCCGGCGTCGATCGCCTGCCGGACGGACCTGAGCGCGATTTCCTTGCCGTCCTTATAGATGTGGCCGCTGATGAACCGGCCGTAGGAGCGTCCGAAGACAGAGCGGGCCAGTTCCGTGCGGCCGGCGCCCATCAGTCCGGCAAATCCCACGATCTCGCCGCGGCGGACGAAGAAGTTTGAGCTCTTGCAGACCAGGCGGTCCTGGATGACGGGGTGCGCGACGGTCCAGTCCTTCACTTCAAAGAACACTTCGCCGATCTTCGGAGTGTGGTCCGGGAAGCGGGATTCCAGCGTGCGTCCCACCATGCCCTTGATGATCCGGTCCTCGTCAACCCCGTCAGCCTTGACGTCCAGGGTTTCGATCGCCTTGCCGTCGCGGATGATGGTGATCGAGTCGGCGATCTGTTCGATCTCGTTGAGTTTGTGGGAAATGATGATCGACGTGATGCCGCGGCCCTTCAGCCCCAGGATCAGGTCCAGCAGGTGCTGGGAATCGGATTCGTTCAGCGCCGCCGTGGGCTCGTCCAGGATCAGGATTTTGACGGACTTGTTCAGCGCCTTGGCGATCTCCACCAGCTGCTGTTTCCCCACGCCGATTTCCTTGATGGGGGTGTCCGGGTTCTCCCGCAGGCCGACTCTTGCCAGCAGTTCCGTGGACCGCAGCCGGGCCTCGGCCCAGTCGATCACCCCGCGCTTGGTGGGCTCATTGCCCAGGAAGATGTTCTCCATGATGGACAGTTCGGGGATGAGGGCGAGTTCCTGGTGGATGATCACGATGCCTGCGTGCTCGCTGGCCCGGATGTCCCTGAAATGCTGGACCTGCCCCTGGTACATGATGTCGCCGTCGTAGCTGCCGTACGGGTATACGCCCGAGAGCACCTTCATCAGGGTTGACTTTCCTGCGCCGTTCTCGCCGCAGATCGCGTGGATCTCGCCGGCCTTGACGCGGAGGCTAACCTCCGACAGTGCCTTGACGCCGGGAAACTCCTTGGTAATTGACCGCATCTCAAGGATGACCGGGTCCGTGTGCGTGGTGTGGGACGTCATTTGCCCTTACGCCTCCAATGCATGACTTCTTTGTCCGCCCCGCAAAACGCAAGGCCGTCTGATGAAAAAGTAAACTGGATCACGGCCGTTGTCGTCAAGTCTTTAACGCAATTGCCGGATAACGAAACGGCTACGTCTTTCGGATTCCGGCATGCTGGAAGACCAGGGCGGCTGCTCCCAGGGCCTCCGCACGGTCCCCCAGCGAGGACATGGTGAGCGTGGTGGTCTCCCCAATGACGGGCACGGCGTGCCGGACGAGCCCGCGTCTGATCGGGTCCAGGAGGAGGCCCCCGAGACCTGCCAGAGGGCCCCCTACCACGATGACCTCCGGGTTGATCAGGTTGGCCACATTGCCCAGCGCCCGTCCCACAGCCAGGCCCGCGTCGTCCACCACCCGAAGGGTCGCAGAGTCCCGGGCCAAGGCTTTGCGGACAATGTCCGCGGGCGTCAGGGGCCTGTCCTCACCCCGGCTCAGGAGCTCGATCATTGTGGTGGTGGAGGCGATGGTTTCCAGGCACCCGCGGTTGCCACAGCGGCACACCAGGCCGTGCTCATGGATGGTGGCGTGACCGATTTCGCCGGTAATTCCGATGTTGCCATAGTAGGGCGCGCCGTTGAGAATCAGGCCGGCACCGATGCCCGATCCGATCTTCAGGAACATCAGGTTGCTCACTCCCGGATGCTGTCCCCAGGTCACTTCGGACCATGCCCCAAGATTGGCGTCATTGTCAACAAAGACGGGGATTTTCAGCGTATCCTCGAGGTGCTGGAGGATGTTGATTCCCACCCATTCGGGCAGGATGGCACCCTGCGCCACGGTGCCCGTCCGGCGGTCAATGGGCCCGGGAATTCCGACGCCGGCACCCACCACTGCGGTGCGGTCCACATCGCTTTCGCGCAGCAGCTTTTCCAGCAGCGCCACGGCAGCCTGGATGCCTTCCTCTGAGTGGTGGCCCAGCGGCAGCATGACAGACTCTTCCGCTATCACGTGATAGCTCAGCGATGCCAGGACCACCCGGAGGTGCCGGCGGCCGAAGTCGATACCCACGGAGACGGCGCCGTTGCTGTTGAGCCGGACGTTCAGGGCCCTGCGCCCCGAACTGGTGATGGGTTCGGTGGAAGCCAGGCCCGCATCCTGCATGATCCTGACGATGTTGGAGACCGTGGCTGTTGAGAGGCCGGTCTGCCGGGAGAGCTCGGCCTGGGTGCAGGGTCCGCTCATCAGGGTCTCAATGATCCGCTGCTGATTCAGCTGCCTGAGGGCGGATTGGGAACCTGGATTTTTGGGTTTGCTCCTCGTCGAGCTCGGTGTAGCGGACATGAATGAAGATTGCCCTATTTTGCCACTTGTCGTCAAGAAGTTAACGCAAACAATGTTCCATTGCGTCCGAGCGGCGGGGACAAACCGTCCGCTAGGGAGCCCATTTGGGTGCGAATCCACCCACCCGGCGTGGCTCCGGGTGGCTAGGCTGGCACAAAGCGGACGCCCCGTCGGGCGCCTGCTCCGACGTTGTGAGGGTGGTAATGGTGCTGCTGGCGCTGATGCAGGCAAACTCTGTGGTCCTTGATGTCGACGCCAACTGCAGCGCGGTGGAAACAGCCGCGCGGTCGGCGGCCGCGGAAGGATCATCCGTGCTGGTGACGCCTGAACTGTTTCCGGTCGGCTATGCGCCCCTGCGGCTCCGGGCAGAGCTTGATCCCGCTGTTCTTCCGGCCGTCCGGAGCCGCCTTGCCGGCATCGCCAGCCGCTACGGCATCGGGCTGGTCTACAGCCTTCCGTCCGTGACAGCACCGGGAGTCTGGCATATCACTTCCACGTTGCTGGGTCCCTCGGGGGCAGAGCTTCTGAATTACGCAAAAGTTCACCTCTTTGGTCCGGAAGAGCAGGCGGCGTTCACCGCCGGAGAGGCGCGCCCCGGCGTCGTCGATTTCAACGGAATCCGGACCTCCATGGTGATTTGCTACGACGTGGAATTCCCGGAAACGGTCCGGGCCGCGGCGGTGGCCGGGGCAGAACTGCTGCTGGTTCCCACCGCCCTGGCCCACGGCTTCGATGCTGTTCCCCAGGTGCTTCTCCGGGCCCGGGCGCTGGAAAGCCAGCTGGCCATCGCCTATGCCAACCACTCCGGGCTGGAGGATGGCTGCGAATTCCTTGGGGGCAGCGTCATCGCGGGGCCTGATGGAACGCTGCTCGCAGTTGCCGGCACCGGCGAAGGGCTCCTGTTCGCCGAGGTGGGCGCCGACGATGCCCAGCGGGCCCGGAACACGGTACCGTACCTCGCGGAACGCCGGCCGGACCTCTACAGGTCCTGGGGAATCTGAGAGCTCATGCCGTCCGCGCTGGCCACATCCAGACTATCCACGTACTGCAGGGCGATCCAGAGTTCAGCCCGCGCCTGGGCCTGGCCAAGATTCATCTCCAGCGTCTCCGCCAGGGCCGTGATCTGGCGGCGCACGCTGTTCCGGTGCAATCCCAGGACCTTGGCGGTGGCGTCCCAGCTTCCGTTTTCACCCAGCCACGCTTTCAGGACCGCGAGCTGGGACGCGCGGCGCGCGGGTGCCTGGTCCAGGACGGGTCCCAGGAGCCGGGCCGCGAGCATGGTGCCGGCTTCCCGACCCAGTAGGCCCGTGACTGACCACGTCACCTCATCCACCCGTGCGCTCTTGCCCGTCGCCCGGACCCTGGCCCGCAGCGACGCCGCCCGCTGGTAGGCGGCGGGCAGCCCGGCCAGCTCGGCCGGCTCACCCACCACCAGACGCCAGCCAAGCTGCTCCACCTCGTGAAGCAGGGCATCGTCCACCTTCAGCCGGGTCACGGCGGCAAAGCCGTACTCGGTCAGCTCCACCATCTTGGTGTCGAACAGCCGGCGCCACTGCAGCAGCTCCCGGACCGGACCGCCCGCGGCGGACTGCTGCGCGGCGTCGGCCGGGATGCCCTGGATCACCCGAAGCGCGCCGGACCGGGTGCCGGACACACTCTGGGCCAGCAGGTCCTTCAGGACATTGACCTGCCGGGTACCGCCGGATGACAGGGTATCCGGATGAAGCAGAAGGGCTGTGGCCAGCTGGCTGGGGGCGAGGGAACCGCTTGTCCGCTGGCGCACCAGGAGCTCCAGCAGCCCTACGACAGAAGACACCACACTGTTCTGCGCCGGAGTCAGGGCCCTGTCCGCACCCAGGATGAGGCCCCCCAGTGTTGCATCCCTGGTGCTCCGCAGCGGGTGGCCGAACACCAGTGCCGGGCCCGGGGCGTCAAAGGATTCGGTTTCCACACGCGGACCGTTCCCCGCCAGCAGCCGCTTGAGCATAGGCTGCACTGCGGCAAGTTCGACGCCGGTCCCTCCTTCGGTGCCGGCGGTGCCGGCGGTCCCGGCGGCGGCGGCGGCCGCGCGGGCGCGCACCCTCCCGTCAGCGCCGATCAGCAATGCCCACACCGGAACCCTCTGTGTCAGCGCCGACAGGAGCTCGTGTTCCGGACGCGCCGACAGCACGGCGCGCATCAGCTGCCGGTTGGTGTCCGCGAGCTGCCGGAATACCCGGGCATTGCCGGATTCCAGCAGCTTTGAGAACTCCAGGCCGATCGCAGCGAAGGGCACGGTGCTGGGGATCTGGACCAGGGTAAGCCGGTGGAGCCTGCATGCCGCCACCAGCCGCTCCGGCACAGCATCGAAGTACGGTTCCAGGCCAAAACCCAGTGCCGCCACGCCCGCCTCCACCAGCCGCCGGACGTAGGCGTCCGCCAGCGCCCCGCTGCGGGCCCGGCCGCTGCTTCCGTCGCCGAGGAAGGGGAGCCCAGCCGTCAGGACGAACTCTCCGTCGAGCAGGTACGGCGTCGGATCCTCGAGCTCGCTGGGCTCCACCCAGCGAAGCGGCGTGGCGGCGTTGCCGGCGTCGTACACCATCGCCACGTCACCCGGCAGTGCGGCCAGGAACTGTCCCAGGGTGACGGCGTCGAGGTGTTCAGGGGCATCCGCACGCTCCCCGGGAGGACCGGCATTGCCACCCCGCAGGACGGCGGTCGATGGTGCATTACGTCTCATGAAACAGAACTATAGGTCACTTTGCACTTCCTTGAGATCCGGCTCACACCCCTACGCTGGGGAGGGGAAACCGACAACTACTCACGAACGGACGTCAATGATGACTGTGCCTACACTCTCCCGGCCGGCACCGGCCCGACCAGCCGGCCGTCCCGGGCTCGCCGCGCAGCTGCTGCGCCGCAAGCCGATCGGACAGATGGTCAGCGAAGCTGAAAACGGCCACGGCGGGCCGAAACTGGTCCGCAGTTTCGGGGTGCTGCAGCTGACCATGATCAGTGTCGGCGCCACCCTGGGCACAGGCATCCTGGTGATCCTTGGCGAATCCGTGCCGCTGGCCGGGCCCGCGATCTGGATATCGTTCGCCATCGCCGGGGTTGCCGCGTTGCTGTCCGCAGTTTCCTACGCCGAAATGGCCGGCCTCGTTCCGGTGGCGGGCTCCAGCTATTCCTATAGCTACGCCACCCTGGGAGAGGGGATGGCCTGGATCTGCGGCTGGTGCCTCGTGCTCGAATACGCGGTCTCTGTTGCCGCCGTAGCAGTCGGCGCCGGCCAATATGTGAACGAGGCACTCTCGGTCTTTGGCCTGGTGCTACCGGATGCCATCGCGCAGCCGCCCGGTGACGGCGGCGTCATGAATATTCCCGCCATGGTGATCGTGGTCCTTGCCATGCTCCTGCTGGTGCGGGGGGCCAAGGAAAGCGCCTGGATCAACACCGCGATCGTCGTCATCAAGATAGGCATCCTGATCTTCTTTTGTGCTGTGGCTTTCACGGCGTTCAACGGCGGCAACTTCGAGCCCCTCATGCCCATGGGCGCCGCCGGGGTCTCAGCCGCGGCCTCGAGCGTCTTCTTCTCCTATATCGGCTTCGACGCAGCCTCCACGGCCGGCGAGGAAGCCCGCAACCCCAAGCGCGACCTCCCCCGCGCCATCATGCTGTCCATGCTGATCGTGACCACCATCTACGTCCTGGTTGCCGTGGCCGCCATCGGCGCCCGCCCCTGGGGATGGTTCGACGGCAATGAAGCCGCCCTGGTCAAGATCCTCGAGGAAACCACCGGTCAGCCATGGATCGCGCTGGTCTTCGCCGTGGGAGCAGTCCTTGCCATAGCCAGCATCGTCCTCACAGTTCTCTATGGGCAAACGCGGATTCTGCTTTCGATGGCCCGGGACGGACTGATTCCCAGAATCTTTGGGCGGGTATCCGCGCGGACCGGCACCCCCGTGGCCGGAACCCTCATCGTGGGCACCCTTGTGGCACTCACTGCGGGCCTGGTCCCGCTCGGCGCCCTGGCAGACGCCACAAGCATCGGAACCCTCTTCGCCTTCGCGCTGGTGAACGTCGCCGTCATCTACCTCCGCCGCACCCGGCCGGAGCTCAAGCGGACCTTCCGGGTTCCCCTTTTCCCTCTCGCGCCCGTCCTCGGAGCGCTCATGTGTGCTTACCTGATGGCCAACCTCGGAATGGACACCTGGGCGACCTTCGGTATCTGGATGCTCGTCGGGTTCGCAGCCTATTTCGGCTACGGACGCCGGAACTCCAGGGTGGCGGCCTTGAGCAACGAGGAATACCGTGAACTGAGCGGGCGGGAATCTTCAGCACTGTCCACTCCCGAACCGATGAAGGCAGAGATTTCATGACTATCGCCACCGAACTGCCGGCCCCCGATCCGTCGCGCACGTCCGCGGACCAAACCGCGGCCGCTGCCGAAGCGCCGGGACTCTTCGACGACGGCGCGGCCGGCCCCATCACCATGCTGAACCCGGACTTCCCGTTCAGCTATGACCACTACCTGGCCCACCCGGCAGGCCTGGGAACTGTGCCGCCGGAGTTCTATGGCACCGAAGTCGCCGTCGTAGGTGCCGGACTTTCGGGGCTGGTGACGGCGTACGAGCTCATGAAGCTGGGCCTCCGCCCGGTGGTTTATGAGGCGGACCAGATCGGCGGCCGGCTGCGTACGGCAAACTTTCCCTCCGCCCCCGGGGTGGTGGCGGACCTTGGCGGGATGCGGTTCCCGGTGTCAGGCAGGGCGTTCTACCACTACGTTGACCTGCTGGGCCTGGACACCCAGGAGTTCCCCAATCCGCTGTCGCCGGCAACCTCCAGCACCGTGATCGAACTCGCAGGCCAGAAGCACTACGCTGCCACGGCCAGGGACCTGCCGCCGTTCTTCCGCGAGGTGGCCGATGCCTGGAAGGCCGCCGTGAACGACGGCGCGAAGTTCAGTGACATGCAGAATGCCGTCCGGGCACGGGATACGGCCAGGATCAAGGAAATCTGGAACGAACTCCTGCCCCTCATGGACGAGCAGACCTTCTACGGTTTCATCGCCGCCAGCGAGTCCTTCAAACAGGCGGGATTCGCGCACCGGGAGGCGTTCGGCCAAGTGGGCTTCGGGACCGGTGGCTGGGACACTGACTTTCCCAACTCCATCCTCGAAATCCTTCGCGTGGTCTACACGGACGCAGATGACCAGCACCGGCTCATCAGCGGGGGAGCGCAGCGGCTCCCCGAGGCGCTGTGGCAGCACACGCCGTCGGGCATGGCGCACTGGCCGGACGGGACGTCACTGGCCTCCCTGCACGCGGGCTCGCCCCGCGGGGCGGTAGGGAAAATCAGCCGGGACCCCGGCGGTGACCTTCGCCTCCGTGAGCGCTGGGGCCGGGAAGCCACCT
This sequence comes from Arthrobacter sp., assembly GCA_036565085.1. Classification (GTDB taxonomy): domain Bacteria; phylum Actinomycetota; class Actinomycetes; order Actinomycetales; family Micrococcaceae; genus Arthrobacter. The sequence continues at coordinate 43,130 of DATCNU010000154.1, read as the reverse complement.
ACCCGGCCGTGGTGACCACATGCCAGTCCTGGCTGCTGTCCACCCGCATCAACACCGAGGAGGCACTGTTCCCGGCAGAGTTGTGGACCGCCATCGAGCGCTCGCATTATATGCAGTCCTCGAAGACCTTTGTGATGGTGGACCGTCCGTTCTGGAAGGACATCGACCCGGAGACCGGCCGCGAGGTCCTGTCGATGACCCTGACAGACCGCCTCAACAGGGCCACGTACCTCCTGGATGACGGACCGGACAAGCCCGCCGTGATCCTGCTGTCCTACACCTGGAACGACGACGCCCTCAAGTGGCTGGCGCTGGATGCGGACGAGCGCGTTGAACTGATGCTGCACTCGCTCGAACAGATCTACCCCCGCGTGGACATCGCCAGCCACATCGTGGGCCAGCCCATCACGGTGTCCTGGGAAGCGGACCCCAACTTCATGGGGGCGTTCAAGGCCAACCTGCCGGGGCACTACCGCTACCAGCAGCGCCTGTTCACCCACTTCAAGCAGGACTGGCTGCCGGAGGGCCAGCGCGGGATCTTCCTGGCCGGGGACGACGTGTCGTTCACCGCCGGCTGGGCCGAAGGCGCCGTGACCACCGGCCTGAATGCTGTGTGGGGCGTGGTCAACCACCTCGGCGGCTCATCGGCGCCAGGCAACCCGGGTCCCGGCGAACTCCTGGATGCGATCGGCCCGATCACCCTCGTCTAACGTGACTGGCCGCTGGCCCCGGTGCCATGGAGCTCACGGTGCGCCCGGGCCAGCTCGACGTAGCGGGCCGCGTTGCCCCTGACGCCGTCGAATTCCTCATCAGTGAGTTCCCGCCGAACTTTTGCGGGCACACCGGCCACCAGCGAGCGCGGCGGAACGACGGTTCCTTCCAGGACGACGGCGCCGGCCGCCACCAGCGAGCCGGTGCCGATGACCGCCCCGTTCAGGACTGTGGCGCCCATTCCGATCAGGCAGTGGTCCTCGACGGTGCAGCCATGGACGACAGCGCCGTGGCCCACGCTGACCCCTGCCCCGACGCTGCAGGGGAAGCCGGGGTCCGCGTGCAGCACCACGTTGTCCTGCAGGTTGCTCCCGGCGCCCACGCTAATGGCGGCGGTATCGGCCCGCACAGAGACGCCGTAGAAGGCGCTGGAGTCCTGCCCCAGGGTGGCGTTGCCGATGATGGAAGCCGTGGGGGCAACAAAGGCTGAAGGATGGACGTCCGGGCCGGTGCCGGCAAAAGGATACAAAGGAGACATGCGCCCAGCCTAGGACACAGTTCCCATCAGGTTACGGAGCAGGCTGGGAACGGGGACTTTGTGCCCTGTGACGCCAAGGCTGTGACTGGCTAGCATTGGGCCATGGATCTTCGGGGCTTGGATCTTCCGGGCTTGAATCTTCAGGGCCTGAATCTTCCGGGCTTGAATCTTCAGGGCCTGAATCTTCCGGGCCTGGAACTTCGTGCACCCCAGTTGCGGAAGGACGGGGCGGCCGAACCTGGCCGGTTCCGCCGGTCGATGGGGCGGCTTGAGCGGCTGGAAGCCCTCGACACGGCCGTCCAGGTAATCAAGCCGCGGGCCGACCGCTTGATCCAAAACGAGCGCGTTCGCAGTTTCATTCACGGCGATGCCACCCGGATACCCTTGCACGCCATCCTCACGGAAGTGCCCCTTGGCGCATGGTCCATGGCCCTCTATCTGGACTTGTATCCCGACGCCGGGACCCAGCGGGCGGCAACCCGCCTGGTGGGCCTGGGTGTCATCTCCGCCGCGCCCACCGCGCTGACGGGCTGGGGGGAGTGGGCCCTGGCCGGACGGGCAACCCGGCGGATTGGTGTCGTCCATGCCGGACTTAACGCCGCTGCGATCCTGGTCTTCGCCGGATCCTGGGCTGCGCGGCTCCGGGGCCGTCGCCGGATTGGCGTCGGGCTGGCAAGGTTCGGGGCGCTCCTCCTGATTGCGGGCGGTTTCCTGGGCGGATATATGGCACGCGGCCGCAGGGGAGCCTAGCCCCTGGTGCAGGATGCCGGGCGGCCCTCGCCTGCGCTGGCCGTCCCCAACTGGCTCGACTGACTACAACCGAGTCGTACCCCAGGGCGTCATTCGCGGATTTCGGGACCAGAAGCGCCATGCGGCTGGGCCCGGTCCGCGGGGGTGCGGAGGATCAGGAACTGGTAATGCTGCGTCCAGTTCCCGGCGCCGGGTCCGGATTCCGTTCCCTGGCCCTCGGGCCAGGTGACAAAGTCCTCGATGGCGCCATGGCGGCCAAAGACGCGCCGGACCGTCTCATCGCTCCGCCGGCTGAAGAACCGCGGGGGTTCGACGTCGTCCTCGGGGTTGAGCAGCTCTTCGTCGTCACCTGACCAGAGTCCGACGGCGATGGGGGCCCCGGGCTCCGCGACGCGCACCAGTTCCCTCAGGACGCCGTCGATGTCCCTGGCGGGGATGTGCAGCAGCGTGCTCATGGACCACACTGCGGGAAACGCCCGGTCAGGGAAGGGCAGGTCCCGGGCGCTGGCAACCGAGACGTCCAGTCCCTTGGTCCTGGCCAGCCGCACGTGCCCTTCGGACAGGTCAACGCCCGTGTAGTGGATGCCGGCCTGCACGAACTTCAGGCCGTCCTGGCCCGTCCCCGTGCCGATCTCCAGGACGGCGTGGCGGCCCTCCGCCTTGAGCAGGTTAATGAAATGCCCACGCTGTTCCGCCCGCCGGGACGACAGCGGATGTTCAATGCCGGACGCCGCGCGGCGGTTGTAGAACTCCGCGAGGCGATGCTCGCTGCCCTGCTCCTCCACGCTGTGTTCCTCCACGCCCTGTGCCTCCATGCGGCGTTCCTCCATGCCGTCCCCCGAACTGCGTCCATGGTGTCAGTTGAAGACCGTCAGTTGAAGACCGTCAGTTGAAGACGACGGTGCGGTTGCCGTCAAGCAGGACCCGGTGCTCGGCATGCCACTGGACTGCCTGGGCGAGAGTGCGGCCTTCCACATCCCGGCCCATCTGGACGAACTGCTCGGGCGTGCGCGCGTGATCCACCCGGATCACTTCCTGCTCAATGATGGGGCCCTCGTCCAACGCCGCCGTGACGTAGTGGGCGGTGGCGCCGATCAGCTTCACGCCGCGGGCGTGGGCCTGATGGTACGGCCTCGCGCCCTTGAAGGACGGCAGGAACGAGTGGTGGATGTTGATGGCTTTGCCGGTCAGATCGGCGCACAGATCATCGGAAATGATCTGCATGTAGCGGGCCAGGACCGTCAGCTCGATGTCGTGCTCCGCCATGATCGCGCGCAGCTTGTCTTCCGCCTGGGCTTTGGTGTCCGGCGTCACGGGGATGTGGTGGAAAGGGATCCCGTAGAACTGGGCCAGGCCGGCAAGGTCCTGGTGGTTGGAGACGATGGCGGGGATCTCGATGGGCAGCATGCCGGACCGCTGCTGGAACAGGATGTCGTTGAGGCAGTGCGCGGAGGTGCTGGCCATCAGCAGGGTCCGGACTTTCTGGCCGACGGCGTTGAGGTTCCATTGCATTCCGAAGGACTGGGCCACAGGCTCCAGCGCGGATTGCAGCTCAGCCTTCGCGGCCGTCGTCGTCACTTCCACGCGCATGAAGAAGTTCCCCGTAGACGGGCTGCCGTACTGCTGCGAATCCGTAATATTGCAGCGGGCCGCCAGCAGGGCCCCGGCCACTGCGTAAACGATTCCGGGCCGGTCAGGGCAGGACAGGGTGACTACGTACGCTTCTTTCGGCTGCTCTTCACTCACGCCTACCAGCCTACCCGCGCCCGGCGCCGGTGTTTGGTAGTCTTGTGGGGTCGCAACTGGCGTTGGGTGGCTAACCACCAGGGAGCGGCAATCACGAAGACCACGGATCGTACGCCTGGGCCGAGGGTCATGTTTTGCCGGACAAATGGGCTGCCCCCCGGGGTGCGGCGTCTTCCCGCGCACGTTCGCGCCCTGTCATCAACGGGGCCGTGTGGCGCGCCAGCCGGTAACCTGACCTTAGCAGTGCCCGTATCCCTAGCCAGGAGTTCTTCGTGACTACTACCGCCACCACAACAGCCGCCGTCAGCAACCAGTCGCTGGCCGAGCTCGATCCCGAAATCGCCGCAGTCCTCGACCAGGAACTTGGCCGCCAGCGCGGCACCCTGGAAATGATTGCCTCCGAAAACTTCGCCCCGCGGGCCGTGATGGAAGCCCAGGGTTCCGTCCTGACCAACAAGTACGCCGAGGGCTACCCGGGCCGCCGCTACTACGGCGGCTGCGAATACGTGGACATCGCCGAGCAGTTGGCCATCGACCGTGTCAAGGAACTGTTCAACGCCGAATACGCCAACGTGCAGCCGCACTCCGGTGCCCAGGCCAACGCCGCGGCCCTGTCCGCCATGATCACACCGGGCGACAAGATCCTGGGACTGTCCCTGGCCCACGGCGGCCACCTGACCCATGGCATGAAGCTCAACTTCTCCGGCAAGCTTTACCAGGTTGCCGCGTACCAGGTTGAACCGGACAACTTCCGCGTCGACATGGACAAGCTGCGTGAGCAGGCCATCGCCGAAAAGCCCCAGGTCATCATCGCCGGCTGGTCCGCATACCCCCGCCACCTGGATTTCGCCGCCTTCCGCTCCATCGCCGACGAGGTAGGGGCGTTGCTCTGGACCGACATGGCCCACTTCGCCGGACTGGTCGCCGCAGGCCTGCACCCGAGCCCGGTGCCGCACTCCGACGTTGTCACCTCCACCGTGCACAAGACCCTCGCCGGTCCCCGCTCGGGTGTGATCCTGGCCAAGCAGGCGTGGGCCAAGAAGATCAACTCCAATGTTTTCCCGGGCCAGCAGGGCGGGCCGCTCATGCACGTCATCGCTGCCAAGGCCGTGGCCTTCAAGATCGCCGGCACCGAAGAATTCAAGGAGCGCCAGGAGCGCGTCCTGGAAGGCGCCAAGATCATCGCGGACCGCCTCAACCAGGCCGACGTCGCTGATGCCGGCGTCTCCGTCCTCACCGGCGGCACCGACGTGCACCTGGTAGTGGTGGACCTGCGCAACTCGCAGCTGGACGGCCAGCAGGCCGAGGACCTCCTGCACTCAGTCGGCATCACCGTCAACCGCAACGCCGTCCCGTTCGACCCCCGTCCGCCGATGGTCACCTCCGGCCTGCGCATCGGCACCCCGGCCCTGGCCACGCGTGGTTTCGGCGCCCGGGAATTCACCGAAGTGGCAGACATCATCGCCACCGCGCTGAAGTCCGGATCCGCCACCAACGTCGACGCCCTGCAGGCCCGCGTGGACAAGCTCGCTGCGGACTTCCCGCTCTACCCGCAGCACGAGCAGTGGTGACTAGATGACCACTGAAGCTGCAAAAGCGGCCGGAACCGCACAGATCCTTGATGGCAAGGCCACCGCTGCCGCCATCAAGGCCGAGCTGACCGAACGCGTGGCCGCACTCCGGGCCAAGGGCGTCACCCCGGGCCTGGGCACCATCCTGGTAGGGTCCGACCCCGGAAGCCTGTGGTACGTGGCCGGCAAGCACAAGGACTGCGCCGAGGTGGGCATCACGTCCATCCGCCGCGACCTGCCGGAGGACACCAGCCAGGATGACCTCCTGACCGTTGTCCGTGAGCTGAACGAAAACCCGGAATGCACCGGCTACATCGTCCAGCTCCCGCTGCCCAAGCACATCGACCAGGACGTCATCCTGGAGGCCATGGACCCTGACAAGGACGCCGATGGCCTGCACCCGATGAATCTGGGCCGCCTGGTGGCGAACGTCGGCGGGCCCATGAAGTCGCCGTTGCCCTGCACACCGAAGGGCTGCGTGGAGCTCCTGACCCGCCACGGCATCAGCCTTAAGGGCAAGCGGGTCCTGGTGGTGGGCCGCGGGGTGACCATCGGCCGTCCCGTGGGCCTGCTGCTGACCCGCAAGGACGTCAATGCCACGGTCATCCTCGCGCACACCGGCACGGTGGACCTCGCCGCCGAAGTGCGGCAGGCCGACGTCGTGATCGCTGCTGCGGGCGTCCCGCACATGATCAAGGCCGAGGACCTGAAGCCGGGTGCCATAGTGCTCGACGTCGGCGTGAGCCGCGTGGACGACGGCAGCGGCAAGGCGGTGGTCATCGGCGACGTGGATCCTGCTGCCGCGGACGTCGCCGCCTGGATATCGCCGAACCCGGGAGGCGTGGGGCCCATGACGCGCGCCATGCTTCTGTCCAACGTGGTGGAAACCGCCGAACGCCACTTGGCGTAGCCGCAGCGCATTTGTCGCAGCGCACAGTCACCGCGCACAGTCGGTGGGGCGCCTACTCCAGCCGGAGTAGGCGCCCTACACCGTTAAGCGGACGACGATCACGCCGTCCCGGGCTAGGCTCGGACTATGCAGCGCCGTTTCCGGGGACCGCCCACTGCTGTCATCGTGACGGTGGTGGCAGTGATCCAGGTGGCGGGCACCGTCTTCGCCTCAGCCCGGCAGCCGGGCCACCGTCCCTTGGACGCCCTCGCCTTCGCACTGCTCCTGCTCGGACCTGCCGCGTTGTCGCTGAGGCGGCGGGCCCCGCTGGTCATGCTCCCGGTGGCCGCGGTGGCCGTTGCGGCATATGTGGCCCTCGGCTATGCGTGGGGCCCGGTTTTCCTCTCCCTGGCCCTGGCCATCGTGTTCTCGGCTGCGGCGGGCAAACGCTGGCAGACGTGGGTGGCGGTGGGAGCGTTCGCCGCCGTGCTGGCCGCCTTGTCAGTGTCCGCTGCGGATGAGGCGTCCCTGGTCCGTGCCCTTGCCGGCATCTCCTGGCTGGCCATCCTGGTTCTTATTGGCGAAGGTCTCCGGCTGCGGGGGGAACGCGTGGCCGAGCGGCACCGGCAGCGCGAAGCCCGGGAGCAGGCAGCCCGCGACGAATACCGCCTGACCCTGGCCCGCGACATCCACGATGTCGTGGCCCATTCCCTGTCCATGATCAACGTCCGCGCCTCGGTGGCCCTGCATCTGGGCGACCGGGATCCGGACCAGTTCCGTCCCGCCCTGGAGGCCATCAAGAAGGCGAGCAAGGAGTCCCTCGACGAGGTCCGCCAGCTCCTCGGCGTGCTCCGCGACGACGTCCCGCTGGCTCCGGCCGCAGGACCCAGCCTGGCCCGGCTGCCCGAACTGGCGGACAACGCCAGGCGTGCAGGGCTCGCCGTCCGGATGAACATGGACGCCCCGCAGGACCTCCCGGCAGCCGTCCAGGAGACCGCCTACCGTATTGTCCAGGAGGCCCTGACCAACGTCGTGCGGCACGCCGGGGCGCGGAAGGCCGCCGTCGTCCTGGCGTGGGAACCTGCGAATCCCGGCGGCAGTCTGACGGTGGTAATCGAGGACGACGGCGCCGGCGCCGCCGGGCGGCCGGAAGGAAACGGTGTGAAGGGTATGCGGGAGCGGGCGGCCGCTCTGGGAGGCACTCTGGAGACCACGGCCCTCGACCCGGGCTGGCGGGTACGCGCAGTGCTCCCGGTGGACTTCCCGGATTCCCGGGGGGATCGGCCATGATACGCATCCTGCTTGCCGACGACCAGGCCCTCATCCGGGCGGGTTTCCGGGCCCTGCTCAATGCGGAACCCGACATGGAAGTCGTGGCCGAATGCGGGACGGGGGCCGACGCGGCCAGGCTGGCCGCGCGGGAACGGCCTGACATCGTGCTCATGGATATACGCATGCCGCAGGGGGACGGGCTGGACGCCACACGCAAGATCCTGGCCGACCCGGGTCTGTCCGGCACCCGGGTGATTATCCTGACCACCTTCGAATTGGACGAATACATCGGCGAGGCGATCCGTGCCGGCGCCGCCGGCTTCCTGGTCAAAGACACGGAACCGGAGGAACTGCTCCGCGCTGTACGTGTAGTGCACGACGGCGACGCCCTCCTCTCGCCATCGGTGACCCGCCGCATTATGGCCCAGCTGGCCTCGCAGCCCCGGCCTGCCACGTCGCCGGGGCCGGTGGCGCTGGAACAGATCACCGACCGGGAGCGGGAAGTCCTGCGCCTCGTCGGCGAGGGACTGAACAACGCCGAAATCGGTGACCGGCTCTTCATCACGCCTCTGACCGCCAAGACCCACGTCTCACGGATCATGACCAAGCTGCGGGTCCGGGACCGGGCGCAGCTGGTAGTGCTGGCCTATGAGTCCGGCCTCGTCCGGCCAGGCTGGAGCAGCTGACCGGCCGAAACCGTCTCCCCCGGGAGTAGGCTGGCCGAGCAAAGTGCCTCCCGGCGGCGGACGACCGGGCGGCCGGACCAAACCAGACTGGAGACAGAACCGAGATACGGTTGCTGAGAGTTTGGAACTGACATGCTGACATCATTGAGCACCCTCACCGGCACCGCGGCCGCGCAAATGCCGGCCGCCGTTACCGCCGTCCACGGACCCTGGGGCGATGGCGCCTACTGGCCGCTCTTCCTGCTGTTCCCCCTGTTCTGGATACTGGTCATCGGGCTGTTCATCTTCATCGGGCGCCGGGCATGGCGCAGGAACCGCCAGTGGGCCGCGTCCCAGGGCGGCGAAGGCGTCCTCCGGGAACGCTACGCCCGCGGTGAGATCGACGAGACGGAGTACAGGAAGCGGCTGGAAGTGCTGCGCTCCGACCAGCCGCGCTAGTGGATTACTTCAGCTGGCCGCGGATTTCCCCGCCGGGGAAGGTGGGAGTGTGGACGTTGACGTAGTAGCTGCCGGGGCTGCCGGCGATGGCAGCAAGCACTCCGGCATCCGCCGTCGTGCAGGCGTCAACGGTCCAGGTGGACCCACTGCCCACGTGGAGGGGAACCAGCACCGGGCCGGCCACATTGCGCGGCGCCACGTGGATATGGGCTGCCAGTGCCGGGGCGGAGAGGTCGCGGGCCGTCAGCGTATAGCAGAGCTGGTCGCCGTTTACGGTGTAGCTGAAGAAACCGCTGGCACCGGTGTCGGAGCCTGTTGTTTCCTGGCCGGTATTCAAAGGTATGGCCGGGACCCCTCCCGATTTTGCCTCGGCGGGGGCGCCGACCCCCAGGAGGGAAATAACGGCGGCGGCTGCTGCTGTGGTCCTCAACCCGTGACTTTTCATGATGTGTCCTCAGATAGAAATGTGAACTCCACCCAGCGGTTTCACGCTACGCCGGGGCAATGCCCGGCACAATATGGGCGGAAGACGCCGGCGGCTGCCCGCGCGTCATGTGAACGTTCACGTCGGCCCCTTCCGCTGGCCGGAATGCTCTACTAGTCTGCTGGGGTGCACAACGACGCCATCCTGTCCTCCGACACATCGGCAGGCAGCCCCAAGAAGCAGCACGGCATCGTGATCGCGGCGGAAAACCTGACCAAGCGATACGGCGATGTGGTTGCAGTCGACGGAATTTCCTTCAGCGTTCCGGCGGGGGAATCTTTCGGGCTGCTCGGTCCCAACGGGGCCGGGAAGTCCACCACCATGAAGATGATCGGCGGGGTCACGCAGCGCACCTCCGGAAGCCTCAGCATCATGGGCCTGGACCCGGAACGCAACGGTCCGGAGGTCCGCGCCCACCTGGGAGTGGTACCGCAGCAGGACAACCTGGACGAGGAACTGAAGGTGCGGGACAACCTCATCGTCTACGGACGCTACTTCGGCCTTCCCCTGAGCTACCTCAGGCCGAAGGCCGACGAACTGCTCGAGTTCGCGCAGCTCACCGACAAGGCGAAGTCCAAAGTCGATGCCCTCTCCGGCGGCATGAAACGGCGACTGACCATTGCCCGTTCGCTGATCAACGAACCCCGAATCCTCCTGCTGGACGAACCGACCACCGGCCTGGACCCACAAGCCAGGCACATCCTGTGGGACAGGCTTTTCCGGCTCAAGGAGCAAGGCGTCACCCTGATCCTCACCACGCACTACATGGACGAAGCGGAGCAACTCTGCGACCGGCTCATCGTGGTGGACAAAGGCCGGATCATGGCGGAGGGTTCGCCCGCGGGGTTGATCAGGAAATATTCCACCAGGGAGGTCCTGGAGCTGAGGTTCGGCTCCGAGCGGAACACGACCATCGGGGCCGAGTTGGGGGGAATCGGCGAACGCCTTGAGGCACTTCCGGACCGGGTGCTCATCTACGCGCACGACGGCGAGGCTTCCCTGGAGCAAGTTGCCTCCCGTGGCCTGAGGCCACTGACATCGCTGGTGCGCAGGTCCTCTCTCGAGGACGTCTTCCTCCGGCTCACGGGCAGGAGCCTCGTTGACTGAGGCTGCCGGCTTGACTGCCGCCACAGGCCGGGCGCACGCCCCGGAAATCTCGGCCGCCAGGGCCAGGCGCTGGGGTGCCTTCTACTATGCCGAGCAGGTGCTCCGGGTGATGAAGGGTTACGGCCTTTCCATCCTGATGTACAGCGTGGGGCAGCCGGTGGCGTACCTGTTCGCCATGGGGGTCGGGCTCGCCACGCTGGTTGACGCCGAGGGCGCGGCGGCCTTCGGAGGGGTCAGTTACCTTGCCTTCATCGCCCCGGCGCTGCTGGTTTCCGCCGCTGTCATGACGGCGGCCAATGAGTTCACCTTTCCGGTCATGAGCGGCTTCAAGTGGCGCCGGACCTACTATGGGCCGCACGCCTCGCCGCTGACCCCGGAACAGATCGCTGCCGGCCACATCATGGCAGTCACGCTGCGCTTCCTGCTGCAATCATCGATCTACTTCGCGGCCGTGGCCCTTTTTGGAGCGTCACCTGGCGGCTGGGGATGGGTGTGCGTCCTCGTGGCCACCCTGGCCGGGCTCTCCTTTGGCCTGCCGCTGATGGCCTACTCGGCCTCCATAACGGAGGACAAGGGACAGTTCGCGCTGGTTATGCGGTTCATCGTGATGCCGCTCTTCCTGTTCTCCGGAACGTTCTTCCCCTTGGAGACGCTGCCGCCGGCCGTGCGCTGGATCGGATGGATCTCGCCGATCTGGCACGGCACCCAGCTCGGCCGCGTGGTCAGTTACGGATACCAGGAAGCGCCGGTGCTTACCATCGTGCATGTCATGGTGCTGCTGGGACTCGCCGTCCTGGGCTGGAACCTCACCAAGCGGCAGTTCGCCAAAAGGATGGGGCAATGAGCGTCCTCACCGGCGGCCACAGCGCCACGGATGACGCCAGGAACAGGACGTTCGGGCCGCTGTACTCCGGCAACGCCAAAGCCGTGATTTCCCGCGGCCTGATGGCCACCAGGAGCAGCAACTGGCTTGTGATGCTCTCCGGTTTTTTCGAACCCGTACTGTTCCTGATCTCCATGGGCGTGGGGATGGGCGCCATCGTGGGCGCCGTGCAAGGACCGGGCGGAGAAGAGATCAGCTACGCCGCGTACATCGCCCCGGCGCTCCTGGCCGTCTCGGCAATGAACGGCGCCGTCTACGATTCCACGTGGAACGTCTTTTTCAAGATGAACTTCGCCAAGCTTTACCAGGGCATGCTCCACACCTCGCTGGGGCCGCTTGACGTCGCCCTGGGCGAGATCTTCCTGGCGCTCCTGCGGGGGCTCCTGTATGCGACAGGGTTCACGGCGGTGATGGGTGTGATGGGCCTGATCAGCACTCCCTGGGCCTTCGTGATGATCCCGGCGTCGGTGCTGATCGCTTTTGGCTTCGCCAGCATGGGGATGGGCATCACCAGCTTCCTGAAGACCTTCCAGCAGATGGACTGGATCAACTTCATCATGCTGCCCATGTTCCTGTTCAGCGCCACGTTCTACCCGCTCAGCGTCTACCCGCAGCCCATCCAGTGGCTCATCCAGGCGATGCCGCTCTGGCACGGGGTGGAACTGCTTCGCCAGATCAGCGTGGGCACCTTCACGGAGGCGACAGCCATCCACATCGGCTACTACCTGCTGATGACGGCGCTGGGAATGCTGCTGACCACGATGAGGCTGCGGAAGCTCTTCCTCAAGTAGGGGTGGGCCCTGTTCGCCGGCGGGGGAAGGGGCCTGCGCCGGCCGCGGCGTTTGAGACAATAGCTTCATGCAATCTCTGGGCAGCTCCAAATCATCGTCACATTCCCGCCCCCGAAAGGGCGGCTTCACCCTGCTCCGTATCAGCGGGCCGGGGATGATGCTTTTTGTCATCGCCTTTGTGGTTGCCGTGATCTTTGCCGCCAACCAGAACGACGTCGTGGGCTGGGTGGTCGCGATCATCGCAGGCTTCTGGCTCGCGCTCGCAGCCTTTGTGGTGTTCAGCATCCAGAAGGCGGCGAAAAAGGCGGGGGCCAAGCTCAGCGAGGCACAGAACGCCTTCAACGCGGCAACAGGCCGGGCACCGTCGTCGTCCGCCGCCGACCATGGCGGCACGCGCGTTGTGTCTGCGCGGACTGAATCGGACGAAGTACGCGACCTCAAGCTGGACCACTCCTTCAAGATCGTGCAGGTGCAGGTCCGGGTGGTGGAGCAGGAGCGGGCCAAGGGGGAGGCCGCGGACCACGAGACCATCCGCCGCGCCCTGGAAACCATCGAAATCACGGCCACCAACGCCCGGGACATGATCCGCTCCGCCGGGGGCACAGGCGACCCGGTAAGCGGAACCATCATCGACTAGAGTGGAGCGGGTGAGCTCGGCATTGAAGAAGGACCACCTTCGCATCGCATCAGTCAACGTCAATGGCCTCCGGGCTGCCTTCAAGAACGGCATGGCGGCATGGCTGGAACCACGCGAAGTGGACATTCTCTGCCTCCAGGAGGTGCGCGCACCTGACGCGATCGTCCGCCAGTTGCTCGGCGAGGGCTGGCACATCCTGCACGCCGAGGCGCAGGCCAAGGGCCGCGCAGGGGTGGCGATTGCCTCACGCGAAGAACCGCTGGACACCCGCAACGGCATCGGCGACGACTATTTCGTCACCGCCGGCCGCTGGGTGGAAGCGGATTTCCGGATCCGGGATTCAGCCGGCAACCCGGTCCAGCTGACCGTCGCGAGCGCCTACGTGCACTCGGGGGAGGCGGGGACCCCGAAGCAGGCGGACAAGTACCGGTTCCTGGATGTCATGAGCACCCGGCTGCCGGAACTGACCAAGCACAGCGACCACGCCCTGGTGGTGGGTGACCTTAACGTCGGCCACACCGAGCTGGACATCCGGAACTGGAAGGGCAACGTCAAAAGAGCCGGCTTCCTGCCTGAAGAGCGGGCGTATTTCGACCGCTTCTTCGGCGATGAAATTGGTTGGAGGGATGTACACAGGGGCCTGGCGGGTAACGTCGAGGGCCCCTATACCTGGTGGTCCCAGCGTGGCCAGGCCTTCGACAACGACACCGGCTGGCGCATCGACTACCACCTGGCCACCCCGGAGCTCGCCGCTGCGGCCGTCTCCGCAGTCGTGGACCGGGCGCCCTCGTGGGACACACGCTTCTCCGACCATGCCCCGCTGGTAGTGGACTACCGGCTCTAGTCTTAAGGCTTCGAACGAATGACGACTTCTTCCACCGTGACCGGACCCGCCGCCTCCGCTTCAGCCCGGCCGGAACAATCTGTAACCGGCCAGAACGCCGCCGGCGTCCGCCACCGCGTCCTGTCCGGCATGCAGCCGTCCGCAGACTCGCTCCACCTGGGAAACTACCTGGGTGCGCTGGTGAACTGGGTCCGGATGCAGGACGAATACGACGCCATCTTCTTCATCCCGGACATGCACGCCATCACCGTGCCGCAGGATCCCGCGGAACTGGCTCACCGTACCCGCGTCACCGCCGCACAGTACATTGCAGGCGGCGTTGACGTGGACAAGTGCACCCTCTTTGTCCAGTCCCAGGTGCCCGAGCACGCCCAGCTGGCATGGGTCCTGAACTGCATCACCGGGTTCGGCGAGGCCTCCCGGATGACCCAGTTCAAGGACAAGGCGCAGAAACAGGGTTCCGATTTCGCCAGTGTGGGGCTCTTCACCTATCCGGTCCTGCAGGCCGCGGACATCCTCCTGTATCAACCGCATGGCGTCCCGGTCGGCGAAGACCAGCGGCAGCATGTGGAGCTCAGCCGCGACCTCGCAAACCGGTTCAACTCCCGCTTCGGCGAAACTTTTACGGTTCCGCAGCCCTTCATCCAGAAGGAATCCGCCAAGATCTACGATCTGCAGAACCCCACGGCCAAGATGTCCAAATCGGCGGAATCAGGGGCCGGCCTCATTAACCTCCTGGATGATCCGAAGGTCACGGCCAAGCGCATCAAATCCGCGGTCACCGACGCCGAGACGGAAATCCGCTTCGACCGCGAGGCCAAGCCCGGCATCTCCAATCTGTTGACCATCTTCTCCGGCATCACCGGCCAGAGCGTGGAGCAGCTCGTTGCCGCATACCAGGGCAAGATGTATGGCCATCTCAAGACCGATCTGGCGGAAGCTGTCGTGGCGCACTTGTCGCCCATCCGTGACCGCGCCAACGAACTGCTTGGGGACCCGGCCGAGCTGGACAGGCTCCTCGCCCACGGCGCGGACAAGGCCAGGGTGATCGCGGCGGCCACCCTCAGTGATGTCTACGCCAAGGTAGGGTTCCTGCCCTATGGTGGCGCGTCGGGAGTCCGCTAACCCGATGTCTGCTTCCCGCAAGGCCAGCGAAGGAATGAGCGTAGGCGTCATTCTCGGATTTCCCCCTGCCATCGCCGAGGAACTCCAGCGATGGCGGGCGTCCTTCGGAGATCCCATGGCCGGCGTCATCCCGGCCCACATCACGCTGGTCACCACCACGCCCACCGGGGACTGGGAGGCGACGCGGGCCCATGTGCAGGAGGTCGCCCGCCGGCAGGCGCCGTTCATGGTCACGATTGCCGGTACCGGAACTTTCCGGCCCGTCTCACCGGTGGTGTTCATCAACGTGGAAGAGGGCTTCGATGCCTGCGTGGATCTCCACGAAAAGCTCCAGACCGGCCCGCTTAAGCGGGAGCTGGCTTTCTCCTACCACCCCCACGTGACGATAGCCCACGATGTTGCCCCGGAGAGCCTCGACGAGGCCGAAACGGTGCTCAGGAACTATAGGGCAACGTTCCCGGTGGTTAGCATGGGTCTTTACGAGCACGATGCCGACGGCATCTGGCAGCTACGGGAAGAGCTGGACTTTGGAAGCGAAACGGATGACGACGCCGGTGCCTGGGATGCGGACGCCGACGCCAGGGCAGATGGAGCCACCGCTTCCCACTGAGCGTGCGCGTCTTCAGCTCGCCGTCATCCAGAAAAGGATGGAGTGGGGCAAAGCCAGAAGATCAGACGCCGGCGTCGCGAAAAGCCTGGTGGCGATGGTCCAGTGGCTCCAGGCCCGGCTTAGCGCCTTCCGGCCCATGCGCGCCTGGCAGCACTACAACCTCCAGCACGGACCCCTGTTGAGCGCGGGGATCGGCTTCAGGATGTTTTTCTCCATCACCGGCCTGCTGGCCACCGGCCTCTCCGTCGGAGGCCTGATCCTGCGTGGCCAGCCCGCACTCCTGGACACCATCATCGCAACCGTGGCACAAAGCGCACCCGGCCTGCTGAAAGTGAACGGCGGTGGTGGCCTGGTTGATCCCAGGGATCTGCTGAACCCGGACAGCCTGGGCTGGACCGCGGTGATTGCTGCCGTGGTCACGGTCGTCACCTCGCTTGGCTGGATAGCCGGCCTCCGCGACGGCCTCCGCGGCGTGATGCAGCTGCCGCCGGTGAAGGTCAATCCCGTTGTGCTGAAGCTGCGCGATGCCGCAACCCTGCTCCTGCTCGGCGTTGCCCTGGTGATCAGCGCGGGTTCTTCCCTGGTGTTCGGGACCGCGGCGGGCTGGGTCTCCGATTTCCTGCACCTGGACCGGACCGTGGCGGGGCCGCTCACCACCCTCGTCAAAATCGGTGTCCCGTTGGCGCTCAACTGGGTCACCGCCGTCATCATGTTCCGGCTCGCCGGGGGCCTGAAACTATCCCGGCAGGCACTTCTGGAGGGGACCATCCTTGCCGCTGCGGGCACCACCGTGCTGCAGGTCTTCAGCACTGAATTGCTCGCCGGCGCCGGGCGGAACCCCATCCTGGCACCGTTCGCCATCATCATCGGCCTGCTGATCTGGTTCAACCTGGTCAGCCAGGTGTATCTGGTGGCCGCCGGCTGGTCCACCATCCGCGAGGAAGACCTGAAGAGCGCCCCCGCGGCGCGTGAAAAGGCCCGGTGGGGGTCCCGGCAGGTCCAGCCCGGAAAAGTACCGCCTCATGTTGAGGCAAGCCCGCCGGCTACTTCCCGGCGTCGAGGTATTGCTCGGCCCAGGCAGCGATAATCCGGCCGGCCCGTGCCGCCTGGCCTTTGCCGGTCAGCAAGTGGTCGCTGCCTTCGAGGGAAACGAAGTTCCGGGGATGCCGGGCGGTCTGGAAAATGGTGCTGGCATTCTCGATGCCTACGGTGTTGTCCGTGGGGGAGTGCAGCACCATCAGCGGCTTGTGCAGCTGCCTGATGCAGTCCGTGAGGTCTGCGTTCTCCAGGTCCTCTACAAAGTGTTTGCGGATCTCCACCCGTTTGCCGCCCAGATCCACTTCGGCGCTGCCTTCGCTGAGGATCTTGTCCAGGGCTGCGTCGAAGACGTGGGCCACGTGCTTGGGCGAGAACGGGGCACCCACGGTGGCGACGGCGTCGAGCTCGGGGATCTGGCGGGCGGCTGAAAGCACGGCCGCACCGCCGAAGGAGTGCCCTACCAGCAGGGAGATCCTCTTGTTCTGCGCGCGCATGAATTCGGCGGCCTTCACGGTGTCGGCCACCTTGTGGCTGAAGGACCCGGCGGACCATTCGCCGGCAGATTCGCCCAGCCCCAGGTTGTCGAAGCGCAGCATGCCGATGCCGGTGTCAGCCAGGGCCTTGCACATCCGCGACGCTGCTGGACTGTCCTTGCCCAGGGTAAAGCCGTGGGAAAAGACTCCCCAGCCCCTTACCGGCCCCTCCGGGACGTCCAGGATGCCGGACAGCGCCTCGCCGGTGGATCCTTCAAAGGTGACTTTTTCGGAACGTGACATGGGGCGCCCCTTTCGTGTGGTGACGGTATGGCCGGAAAACAACGACGGCGCCATTCACCGTGAGGTGAGCGGCGCCGTCGGCTGTGGTTGCCTGTCTAGATTTTGCGGGAAAGAATTGCCTGCTTGACCTCGGCGATCGCCTGCGTGACCTGGATGCCGCGGGGGCATGCTTCGGTGCAGTTGAAGGTGGTGCGGCAGCGCCACACGCCTTCCTTGTCGTTGAGGATCTCCAGGCGCATGTCGCCGGCGTCATCACGTGAATCGAAGATGAACCGGTGGGCGTTGACGATTGCGGCCGGGCCGAAGTACTGCCCGTCGGTCCAGAACACCGGGCAGGACGAGGTGCACGCTGCGCAAAGGATGCACTTGGTGGTGTCGTCGAAGCGCTCCCGGTCCTCGGCGGACTGCAGGCGTTCCTTGGTGGGCTCGTGGCCCTTGTTGATCAGGAACGGCATGACCTCGCGGAATGACTGGAAGAACGGTTCCATGTCCACGATGAGGTCCTTCTCCACCGGCAGGCCCTTGATGGGTTCCACCGTGATGGGCTTGGTCGTGTCCAGGTCCTTCAGCAGGGTCTTGCAGGCCAGGCGGTTGCGGCCGTTGATGCGCATGGCATCGGAGCCGCACACGCCGTGGGCGCAGGACCGGCGGAAGGAAACGCTGCCGTCGATCTCCCACTTGACCTTGTGCAGGGCGTCCAGCACACGGTCGGTGCCGTACATGGTCAGCTTGAAGTCATCCCAGGTGGCGTCCTCGGAAACCTCAGGATTGTAGCGGCGGACACGCAGGGTGATGTCGAAGGTGGGGATTTCGCCGCCGCCTCCAACATGGGCGGGCAGCTCGATCTTTGAGGCTGGCTCAGCAAGTTCGGCGGACATCTTAGTACTTCCTCACCATCGGCTCGTAGCGGGTAAAGACAACCGGTTTGGTGGCCAGGCGGATGCCGGCAATCGCTTCCGCTGATCCCGTTCCGTCAGCCGGGGCGTGGTCGTCCTTGTACGCCATGGAGTGTTTCATGAATCTTTCATCGTCGCGCTCGGGGAAGTCCTCGCGGAAGTGGCCGCCGCGGGATTCCTCCCGGTGCAGGGCAGCCACGGTCATGACCTTGGCGAGTTCCAGCAGGAAGCCCAGTTCAACGGCTTCGAGCAGGTCCAGGTTGAAGCGTTTGCCCTTGTCCTGGACGCTGATGCGCTTGTACCTCTCCTCGAAGGACGCGATGTCCCTCAGGACCTGGTTCAGCGTGTCAGCGGTGCGGAACACCTGCATGTTGGCGTCCATGGTGTCCTGCAGTTCCTTGCGGATCACAGCCACCTTCTCCTGGCCGTTGCCGTTGCGGGCAATGTCCAGCAGCTCAATTGTGTAGGCTTCCGGATCCTCGGGGAGGTCCACGAAGTCCGCCGTCTTGGCGTACTCAGCGGCGGCAATACCGGCGCGCTTGCCGAACACGTTGATGTCCAGCAGGGAGTTGGTGCCCAGGCGGTTGGAACCGTGGACGGACACGCAGGCCACCTCGCCGGCCGCATACAGGCCAGGCACGACCGTGTCGTTGTCCTGCAGTACCTCGGTGGTGATGTTGGTGGGGATGCCGCCCATGGCGTAGTGCGCCGTGGGGAACACGGGGACCGGCTCCGTGTAGGGCTCCACGCCGAGGTAGGTGCGGGCGAACTCCGTGATGTCCGGGAGCTTGGCGTCGATGTGTGCCGGCTCCAGGTGGGTCAGGTCCAGAAGGACGTAGTCCTTGTTTGGACCGCACCCACGGCCTTCACGGACCTCGTTGGCCATGGACCGGGCCACGATGTCGCGCGGCGCCAGGTCCTTGATGGTAGGGGCGTAACGCTCCATGAAGCGCTCACCCTCGGAGTTGCGCAGGATGGCACCTTCACCGCGGGCCGCCTCCGAGAGGAGGATGCCCAGGCCTGCCAGGCCTGTCGGGTGGAACTGGAAGAACTCCATGTCCTCCAGCGGGATGCCGCGGCGGAAGGCGATGCCCATGCCGTCGCCTGTCAGGGTATGGGCGTTGGACGTGGTCTTGAAGACCTTGCCCGCGCCGCCGGAGGCGAACACTACGGACTTGGCCTGGAACACGTGCAGTTCGCCCGAGGCGAGGTCGTAGGATACGACGCCCGCAACGCGCTTCTGCTTGTACGCGGTGCCGTCCTCACGGACAGCGTCCTCTTCGACGGTCAGGAGGTCCAGGACGTAGTACTCGTTGTAGAACTCCACGTTGTGCTTCACACAGTTTTGGTAGAGCGTCTGCAGGATCATGTGTCCCGTGCGGTCTGCTGCGTAGCAGGCGCGGCGGACGGGGGCCTTGCCGTGGTCACGCGTGTGGCCGCCGAACCGGCGCTGGTCAATACGGCCTTCCGGGGTGCGGTTGAACGGCAGGCCCATCTTCTCAAGGTCCAGCACGGCGTCGATGGCTTCCTTCGCCATGACCTCCGCGGCGTCCTGGTCAACCAGATAATCGCCGCCCTTGATCGTGTCGAACGTGTGCCACTCCCAGTTGTCTTCCTCGACGTTGGCAAGGGCCGCACACATGCCACCCTGCGCCGCACCGGTGTGCGAGCGGGTGGGGTAGAGCTTGGTCAGTACTGCTGTGCGGGCGCGCTGACCGGATTCGATCGCGGCGCGCATGCCAGCGCCACCGGCACCGACGATGACGACGTCGTACTTATGGACCTGCATACCAGACGCTCTTTCTCTCAAAATTCGCTAAAACAACGGGCCGGCGAAGCCTGCTCCGCAAAACACAGCCCGCGGCTAACCGCGGGCTCCTGGATGAAGCTGTTAGCCAGCGGGGCAGAAGCCGCCTGGCAGCGGAACACCGTTAACTACGGGGCAGGGGTTGAACGTGAAGATCACCAGGGTGCCAAGGACGACGATCACTGTGGTGGCGGCGTAAAGGACGACCTTGAGCCAGAGACGCGTGGAGTCCTTCTCTGCGTAGTCGTTGATGATGGTGCGCACACCGTTTGTGCCATGCAGCATGGCCAGCCACAGCATCGCCAGGTCCCAGACCTGCCAGAACGGGTCGGCCCACTTGCCGGCCACAAAGCCGAAGTCGATGGCGTGGATGCCTTCGCCTACCATGAGGTTCACGAAAAGGTGGCCGAAGATCAGCACCACCAGGACCACTCCGGAGAGGCGCATGAACAGCCACGCCAACATCTCGAAGTTACCCCTGGATCCGCCGGTGCGGCGGTACTGGGGCGAGATTCTTCCGCTGCTGTTCTGTCCACTGCTGTTCTGTCCACTGCGTGGGGGTTGAATCGTAGCTGTCATGGCTTAGTGACCTCCGAAGGCGAGGGACAGATGGCGGATTGCGAAAGCCGCAAAGGTGACGATCCACAGACCCAGGACCACCCAAAGCATCTGGCGCTGGTACTTGGCGCCTTTCTTCCAGAAGTCGACGGCGATGATCCGCAGCCCGTTAAAGGCGTGGAATACGATCGCGGCGACAAGGCCCGTTTCACCCAGGGCCATCAGGGGATTCTTGTACGTACCGATGACAGCCGTGTAGGCCTCGGGGGACACGCGCACCAATGAGGTGTCCAGCACATGGACCAACAAGAAGAAAAAGATCACAACACCGGTAATACGGTGTCCTACCCAGGACCACATGCCTTCACGGCCGCGATACAAGGTGCCAGCTGGTTTTGTCGGCACTGAATAAACCTCCCTGCAACACAGCGGCGCTGGCATGGGATCCACGCGGGGGGAACGCCTGCTGCGAGAGCACTCATAGCTCAGGCCTAAATCTAGGCTTCGCTCACAGCTTATTCAATTTAGGAGTTCCTTGGTGACCCCCGCAGTGCCGGATTTGCGGCTGATTGAGACGAACGCCACATGATCGGCCGGTTCCCGGCGTGCAGGACCACGGCGGGAAGGCAGTCTACGGCGGGTCCGCTAAAGTAGCCGTGATGACTACAGACAAAATGACCAGCCCGGATTCACCCCTGAGCCGCTTCATCGCGGTGATTCCGGCCGGCGGAGTGGGGACACGCCTCTGGCCGCTGTCACGCGCGGCAGCTCCCAAGTTCCTGCACGATCTCACGGGGTCGGGCAGCACTTTGCTGCGCGCCACGTATGACAGGCTGGAACCCCTGGCGGGCAAGCGCGTCCTCGTGGTCACCGGAACCGCCCACCGCGCCGCCGTGTGCCGCCAGTTGCCCGAGGTCCAGGATTCAGACCTGGTCCTCGAGAGCGAGCCGAAGGATTCCGGCGCCGCCATCGGCCTGGCCGCTGCCATCCTCCACCAGCGCGATCCGGACACGATCATGGGTTCCTTCGCTGCCGATCAGGTGATCAGCCCCGAGAATCTCTTCCAGGACGCGGTCCGTGAGGCCATCCACACGGCTGCCGCCGGAAAGATCGTGACCATCGGCATCAAGCCGACGCACGCCTCCACCGGCTTCGGGTACATCCGGGCCGGGCGGGAGCTCCACATTGAAGGTGCCCCCAGCGCCAAGGCCGTGGTGGAGTTTGTCGAGAAGCCGGATGAGGATGTCGCCCAGCAGTATCTGGACAGTGGCGAGTACGTCTGGAACGCCGGCATGTTCGTAGCTCCTGTGGCCCTGATGCTGAAGCACCTCGAGGCCAACCAGCCGGAGCTTTTCGAGGGACTGCAGGAGATCGCCCAGGCGTGGGACACCCCGGAGCGCGATGAGGTTACGGCACGGGTGTGGCCCACCCTGCCAAAGATCGCCATCGATTACGCTGTGGCCGAACCTGCCGCCGCAGCGGGCGATGTCGCCGTCGTGCCGGGCACTTTCGGATGGGACGACGTCGGGGATTTCGCCTCGGTGGGCCGGCTCAACAGTGCCCGGGAAGTGGATGACGTCACCGTCATCGGAGAAGGGGCGCGCGTTTTCACGGAAAATGCCAGCGGCGTCGTGGTTTCCGATACCAAGCGCGTCATTGCGCTGATCGGCATCAAGGACGTTGTCATTGTGGACACGCCTGACGCCCTTCTGGTGACCACCAAGCAGCACGCCCAGAGGGTCAAGGGTGCAGTGGATGCGCTGAAGGCCAGCGGAGATTTCGACGTTCTCTAGTACCTCCTTTGGCATCGCCCTTAGCATTTCGAGTGTCGGCAATCCGGGTAAATCCGTAACGCGCCGACCGTGATGCCGCTATTCCGTGGACCCTCGCTAGAGTAAATCTGTGCGCAATTACACTACTGAAGCTGAGCCCACCGCGCTGGTCGGGCCATGGCTGGAACCGCTCCTTCCGGAACTGACCGCATTCCGCAGGGACCTGCACGCGCACCCCGAACTCTCCTTCAAGGAATTCCGTACCACCGACAAAATCGTGGAGCGGCTTGAGGCTGCGGGTCTCGCGCCGCGCAGGCTTGAAGGTACCGGCCTTACTGTCGACATCGGTGAGGGGCCAATTGCCACGGCCCTTCGCGGGGACATCGATGCGCTGCCCATTATTGAGGAGACGGGACTGCCGTTCGCTTCGAAGAACCACGGCGTCACGCATGCCTGCGGCCATGACATCCATACCGCCACCATGCTTGGTGTGGCGCTGGTTCTCCAAAGCATGCACCAGGATTCCCCGCTGTCCGGCACTGTCCGGATCATTTTCCAGCCTGCCGAAGAGACCATGCCCGGCGGCGCACTGTCCTGCATCGAGCAGGGCGTCCTGGATGGGGTGCCCCGCATCCTGGCGCTGCACTGTGATCCAAGGATCGACGTCGGGCGGATCGGTACCCGCATTGGTGCCATCACGTCCGCTTCGGACACCATCAGGATTGAACTCAGCGGCCGCGGCGGCCATACTTCCCGTCCGCACCTCACGGAGGACCTGGTGTTCGTCCTCGCCCAGATCGCAGTCAACGTGCCTGCCGTCCTGTCGCGCCGGGTCGACGTTCGCAGCGGTGTTTCCGTTGTGTGGGGCCAGATCAATGCCGGATCCGCGCCCAACGCGATCCCCGGAACCGGTTACATGGCCGGCACCATGCGCTGCCTTGACCGCGACGCCTGGCACGACGCCGGTGAACTGCTTGACGAAGTGGTGAAGCAGGTGGCGGCGCCCTATGGCGTAGACGTCCACCTTGAGCACACCAGGGGAGTTCCGCCCGTGGTGAACTCCGAGCATGAGACCGCCCTGATCGAGGCCGCAGCCCGCGCCGAAATCGGGGAGAGCGCCGTCACGCTCACGCCGCAGTCCATGGGCGGTGAAGACTTCGCCTGGTTCCTGGCTGAGCGTCCAGGGGCGATGATGCGCCTCGGCACCAAGACCCCCGGCGGCGAGGAATACGATCTTCACCGCGGCGATTACATCGTGGACGAGCGGGCCCTGGGCTTCGGCATTCAGGTACTCACGGCAGCAGCCCTCAGGACCATCCGGGACCTCTAGCCCCGCACCCCCTCCACGCGCTTCCCCGCGCACCCCTCCCCGGACCCTTGCTTGTCCATGGCTGGATAAGTTGTGATGGCTGGATAGGTTGTGCACAATTGAATTGTGGGCTACGGTTTAGGACATGACTGATGCTCCCCGCCTTGACCGCCAGGTGTGCTTTGCCCTCTACACCGCGTCGCGCGCAGCAACGGCCGTGTACCGGCCAATGCTCGAGGAGCTGGGCCTGACCTACCCGCAGTATCTGGTGATGCTGGTCCTGTGGGAAAGCGAGCCGCGGAGCGTCAAGGACCTGGGGGAGGAACTGGGCCTGGACTCGGGCACGCTCTCGCCCCTGCTGAAGCGCCTTGAGTCCATGGGGCTGGTGGAGCGGCGCCGGTCGGGGGAGGACGAGCGCCGCGTCGCCATCCACCTGACACCAGCCGGGCAGGCCCTCAGTTCCGGGGCCACCGGAATTCCCGAGCGCCTGGCCCGTGCCGCCGGACTTTCGCCCGAAGAGCTCGAACAGCTGCGCACCACCCTGGGTAGGCTCACCGCCGCCCTCCATAACTCCCACTGAACTATTTCCCACTCATCCAACAGGACGGACACACCGTGAAAACCCTCTACACCGCCGAGGCCCTGGCCTCGGGCGAAGGCCGCGACGGCAACGCACGCACCAAGGACGGCAAGCTGGATGTCAATCTCGCCAGCCCCGTGGAGCTGGGCGGCGATGGCCATGGCACCAATCCCGAACAGCTCTTTGCCGCCGGCTATGCGGCCTGCTTCCACTCGGCACTGCGCCTCGTGGGACGTAAGGAAAGGGCCGACCTCACGGATTCGGCCGTGGCAGCCCGAATCCACTTCGGTGCCCTGGACGGCGGTGAAGGCTATGGCCTTGCGGCCGAGCTGGAGATCGCCGTCCCGGCCCTGGACCTCGCCACCGCGGAAGCCCTCGTAGCCAAAGCCCACCAGATCTGCCCCTACTCCAACGCGACCCGCGGCAACATCACCGTTGACATCAGGATCCTGGAGTTCGCAGCATGAGCACCACCACAGTCCTGCCGACGACCTCCCGCGAGATCCGGCTCGCATCCAGGCCTCAGGGGCGCCCCACGCTGGACAACTTCCGGCTGGCCGGATCGCCCTTGCCCGAGCTGAAGGAGGGCCAGGTCCTGGTCCGCAACCTCTACGTCTCCGTGGACCCCTACATGCGTGGCCGCATGAACGACGTCAAGTCCTACTCCGCGCCGTTTGCGCTGGATGAAGCGCTCGACGGCGGCGCGATCGGTGAAGTGATCGCGTCCAGGTCCGACACCCGCAAGGTGGGGGACGCCGTCGTCCACCAGTTGGGCTGGCGGGAGTACGCAGTCCTGGATGCCGGCGCCACCACGATCGCCCGTACCGACCTTGCGCCGCCGTCGGCGTTCCTCGGCGCGCTGGGCATGACCGGGCTGACCGCTTACGCAGGCCTGCTGAAGGTCGCCGAATTCAAGCGCGGCGATGTTGTATTTGTCTCCGGAGCGGCCGGTGCGGTGGGCTCCCTGGTGGGTCAGATCGCCAAGGCCATGGGCGCGTCCCGGGTGATCGGAAGCGCCGGGACGCCGGAGAAGGTGGCACGGCTCCTCGAGCTCGGCTTCGACGCCGCCTTTAACTATCGCGACGCCCCGGTCCGGGAACAGCTCAAGGCCGCCGCCGGTGACAAGGGGATCGACGTCTACTTCGACAACGTCGGCGGCGACCACCTCGAGGCCGCTCTCGCCGAACTGAATGTGGGCGGCAGGGTTGCCATGTGTGGTGCCATCTCCCAGTACAACTCCACCGAAGCAACGCCGGCCCCGCGGAACCTTATGCTCGCAATCGGCAAGCAGCTGACCCTTAGGGGGTTCCTGGTGGGAGGCCAGCGCCAGCACGGGGCGGAGTTCGCGGAGAAGATGGCGGCGTGGCTCGCTGACGGCTCCGTGCGCTATGACGAGACCGTCGTGGAGGGGCTGGAGAACGCGCCGCAGGCGTTTATCGACCTTCTGGACGGTGCGAACACGGGCAAGATGCTGGTCCGGCTCTAACCAGTCGGGCCCGAACAACTTGGCCCTACTGCTTGGTAACAAGTTCTCAACAATCTGCCGGATCCGGCGCAGATGCCTTATCTGGACGTGTCGCAGGCCACTAAAGTGGCTTCCATCAGTGCGCTTCGGCGCAGTGCTGCGAAATCGTCAGTGAAAACAGAATTTCAGTGCAGAAACGGACACTCATTGAATTCGAGTCGTAGCGCCACTCTCTTCATCCTGGAGGAAAATTGACGAAATCACTGCGTGCTCAATTCAAGCGCGGTTCAATGGCCGGCGTGGCCACGGCGGGTGCCACGGCCCTCCTGCTGACCGGGTGTGGCGCAGCCCCATCCACATCCGGCAGCTCCAGCAGTGCCACGAAGTCGGACTACACCGCCTGCATGGTCTCGGACTCCGGTGGATTCGACGACAAGTCGTTCAACCAGTCCGGCTACGAAGGCCTCCAGAATTCCGTCAAAGACCTGGGCATCCAGGAGAAACACGTCCAGTCGAAGGCCGATACTGACTACGATCCCAACCTGCGTTCCATGGTCCAGCAGGGCTGCAAACTCACCGTCACAGTCGGCTTCCTGCTCGGCGACGCCACGAAGACCATCGCTACGGCCAACCCGAACAGCCACTTCGCGATCATCGACTACAACGACCCCACCTTCCCCAAGAACGTCAAGCCGATTGTCTATGACACGGCGCAGGCTGCTTTTCTGGCCGGTTACCTGGCTGCCGGAACGTCCAAGACCGGAAAGGTCGCGACCTTCGGCGGCATCAACATCCCGACTGTCACCATCTTCATGGACGGCTTTTCCGACGGCGTGAAGTATTACAACGACAAGAAGGGCAAGAACGTCCAGCTTATCGGCTGGGACAAGGCCAAGCAGGACGGCACCTTCGTGGGCGACTTCAAGCAGGTGGACAAGGGCAAGGTCCTCACCCAGGGTTTCCTTGACCAGGGCGCTGACGTTGTCCTCCCCGTCGCCGGGCCGGTCGGGGCAGGTGCAGGCAGCGCAATCCTCGAGGCCAACACCAAGGGCAAGGACGCCAAGCTCATCTGGGTCGACTCCGATGGCTATGTCACCGCCCCTGCCTACAAGTCCGTCATCCTTTCGTCAGTCCAGAAGACCATGGCGACAGCCGTGGAGGCGGTCATCAAGGATGACAAGGACGGCAAATTCGATGCGACGCCGTACATTGGCACCCTGGAGAATGGCGGCGTGGCCCTGGCCCCGTTCCACGATCTGGACTCGTCCGTGCCGGCGGATCTGAAGAGCGAACTTGACCAGCTGAAGAAGGACATCGTTTCCGGAACCGTCAAGGTTGAATCGAAGTCCAGCCCGGCCAAGTAGCAACGACAGTTCGGGGCGCGCTGCCTTCCGCCCGGCTTTCCGGCCGGCGGGCAGTGCGCCTCCTTGCGTTCCACGCGTCCAGACTGCCCAAGCTCCACGGCGGACACTAGGCTGGGACCACCTGTTGACCTGCCGGCCAACGGCACCGGTGCAGATCCGTCCGTATGGAGACTCATACATATACAGATTGGTTGGGGTTTTGAAACTCGAACTGAGAGGGATCACGAAGCGATTCGGATCCCTGGTAGCCAATGACCACATCGACCTGGTGGTCGAGCCCGGACAGGTGCACTGCCTGCTGGGGGAGAACGGCGCAGGGAAATCCACCCTGATGAACGTGCTCTACGGACTGTACGACCCCACCGAAGGGGAGATCCTGGTCGACGGCAAAACCGTCGTCTTCAAGGACCCAGGAGAGGCGATGGCGGCCGGCATCGGCATGGTGCACCAGCACTTCATGCTCATTCCGGTCTTCACCGTGGCCGAGAACGTGGCGTTGGGCAACGAGACCACCAAAGCCGCCGGGCTTCTCAACCTCGAAGCCACGCGGGAGAAGATCCGCCAGATTTCGGACCAGTACGGTTTCGACGTCGACCCCGACGCCATGGTCGAAGACCTTCCCGTGGGGGTTCAGCAGCGTGTCGAAATCATCAAGGCCTTGGTCCGGGACGCCGAGGTCCTGATTCTGGACGAGCCCACCGCCGTGCTCACCCCCCAGGAGACCGACGAGCTGCTGGATATCATCCGGCAGCTGAAGCGGGACGGAAAGTCGATTGTCTTCATTTCCCACAAGCTGCGCGAAGTCAAGGCTATTTCGGACACGATTACCGTCATCCGCCGCGGGAAGGTCGTAGGCCAGGCGGAGCCCACGGCTTCGCCTACGGAGCTGGCGTCCGCCATGGTGGGGCGTGCGGTAAGCCTGACGCTGGACAAGGGCCCTGCCAAGACCGGCGAGGTCACGTTCAAGGTCCGTCACCTGACCGTGACCGACCACAACGGCCAGCACGTTGTCGACGACCTGTCCTTCGACATCGCCAAGGGCGAGGTGCTGGCCATCGCCGGTGTGCAGGGCAACGGGCAGACCGAACTGACCGAGGCCATCCTGGGCGTCCAGCCGCACGTGTCCGGATCCATCACGCTCGACGGCGAGGAACTGCTCGGCCGAAGCGTCAAGCACATCCTCGGAGCCGGGGTCGGGTTCGTCCCCGAAGACCGCACGCTCGACGGACTCGTGGGCACATTCTCGATCTCCGAGAACATGATCCTGGATCTCTACGACAAAGCACCTTTCGCCCGGGGCGTTGGCATGAAGCCCGGCGTGATCGCAGAGAACGCCACAAAAAAAGTCGAAGAGTTCGACGTCCGTATTCAGTCCGTCTCGGCAGCCGTGGGCACGCTCTCCGGCGGTAATCAGCAGAAAGTGGTCCTGGCCCGGGAACTCTCGCGGCCGCTGCGCCTGTTCATCGCTTCGCAGCCAACCCGCGGTCTGGACGTGGGATCGATCGAATTCGTCCATATGCGCGTTATTGCCGAACGGGACCATGGAACCCCCGTCATGATCGTCTCCACCGAACTGGACGAGGTGATGCAGTTGGCCGACCGGATCGCGGTCCTTTACCGTGGACGGCTCGTCGGCATCGTTCAGGCCACCACGTCCCGCGAGGTGCTGGGCCTGATGATGGCTGGAGTCCCGGCAAACGAGGCTGAAGCCAGCGCCGCAGCCCACGCCGGCAGCGGCCCCACGACCGCCGCGTTGCCGGACTCGGCCGGCCACGAAGGAGAAGCACATGTCTGAGAAGACGACCCCGGAGCCGGCGGTACCTGGCCGCAGGCGCGCTGCGGTACCGCCTGAACTCCAGGAACCTGGGCCGACCACGTCAGAGGCCATCGCCTCCGACGTCGTGCTCGACACTGCAGGGGGACAGATCCCCCCGTCCGCGGTTCCGGCAACGACGCATCGCCGGGACCGGGCCAGCGGCGAATCGGTGCTGCACCAGATCTTCACCGGCAACGCGATGGTGTCCGTGCTGTCCGTGCTGCTGGCCATCGTGATCGGCGGCATCCTGATGGCAGTGACCAATCCCAAGGTCGCGGCCACGGCAGGCTACTTTTTCGCACTTCCGGGAGACCTGCTGACCGAAGTGTTCCGCCCGTACGCGGCGCTGGTCCAGGGGTCCATCTTCAACTGGGCCGGCGCCGACCTGGCCGCGCAGCTGTACCCGATCACAGAGACGCTGACCGTGGCCACTCCGCTGATCTGTGCCGGACTCGGCGTGGCACTTGCCTTCCGTGCAGGCCTTTTCAACATCGGCGCACAGGGGCAAATCATCTTCGGCGCACTCTTTGGCGCCTATGCCGGTTTCGCCTGGCACCTGCCGGTCGGCCTGCACCTGCTCGTGGTCATCGTTGCCGGCCTGGCCGGCGGAGCGGTCTGGGGCGGCGTTGTCGGGCTGCTGAAAGCCAGGACGGGTGCGCATGAGGTGATCGTGACAATCATGCTCAACTACATCGCCAACTTCCTGCTGCTGTTCCTGCTGACCACCCCGGCCTTCCAGCGCAAGGGTTCCACCAACCCGATTTCGCCGTTCCTGGACTCCACCGCGCTGTTCCCGGAACTGCTGGGTCCCCAGTTCCGGCTGCACGCCGGGTTCATCGCCGCGATTCTGGCCACCGCATTCGTCTGGTGGCTGCTGAACCGGTCCACCATAGGCTTTGAATTCCGTGCCGTCGGTGCCAACCCCAACGCCGCCCGGACCGCCGGCATCAACGTAGCCCGCAGCACCATCCTGGTGATGGCGGTCGCCGGCGCCCTGGCGGGCCTAGCCGGCATCGCCCAGGTGTCCGGCACGGAAAAGTATCTTTCCGGCGGCGTGGCCGCATCCATCGGCTTCGATGCCATCACGGTCGCGCTCCTTGGGCGCTCGACGCCATGGGGCACCTTCTTTGCCGGGCTCCTGTTCGGTGCTTTCCGGGCCGGCGGCGTGGCCATGCAGGCCCAGACCCAGACGCCGATCGACATCGTTCTCGTCATCCAGTCCCTGATCGTGCTGTTCATCGCAGCACCGCCGCTGGTCCGTGCGATATTCGGACTCAATCCCCGTAAGAAGAAGTCCACCAAAGGTGGGACCGCCGGCGTAGCGGCCGACGGCGTGAAGAGCGGAGCGGCAGCATGAGCGCCACGACACAGCCCCCCGCCAGCCAGCAGGCGGCGGAAGGACCCGGGCAGCCGGGGGGACGGGCCGCCGCCGAATTGGTGAGCTGGAAAGCCGGCATCGGACTGGGACTGCTGGCCCTGCTCGGCACCATCCTGTTTGGCTTCCTGGCCAACCCGAAGCCGGCCGGTTTCCGGATTGCCGAAGCCCGCGACCCCAACGCCTCCTCCGCGGCAGCGTGGACCACGCTCGTGGTCGCGCTGGCCGCTGCCGCGTATCTGGGGTACCGGTGGATGACCCGGCGCCGCAGCGGCGCAACCGTGGACCGCTGGGTTCCGGCAGCCACCGTCGCGGCCGTCGTCGTTCTCGCCCTGGCCGCCCTCGGCGTAGCCCGGGTCGAAAAGATCACCGTGCCGTCGATGGCGCTGGGCTGGATCTGCTCCGTACTGCTGTTGGCCTTGGCCGCCTATACATGCTTCCTGACCTTTGAACGTCGCCGGATCCCGGGATGGCTGGGCGGCACGTTCGCCGTGGTCTTCCTCGTCGGGTTCATGATCTGGATCGTCGCCGGCGGTCGGGATGCCGAGCCGTCCATTTCGCTCGGCGGCCTCCTGGCCGGTGCCGTGACGCTCGCCGTTCCCTTGGTGTTTGGCTCGCTCTCCGGCGTGCTGTGCGAGCGTGCCGGCGTGGTCAACATCGCGATCGAAGGCCAACTCCTGCTTGGCGCGTTCTCGGCAGCCGTGGTGGCCACTGTGACGGGCAACGTCTACATCGGGCTCATCTCGGCGGCCGTGGCAGGCGCCCTCGTGTCCCTGGTCCTGGCAGTGGTGAGCATCAAATACCTCGTGAACCAGATCATTGTGGGGGTGGTGCTCAACGTGTTGATCAGCGGGCTGACCAGCTTCCTGTTCTCCACCCTGCTCACGGCGAACCCGGAGCAGCTGAACAAGCCCGGCAGGCTCGAGGCGGTCGACATCCCGTTCCTCGCCGATATCCCGATCATTGGCCCGATCCTGTTCCACCAGTCCCTGGTGGGCTACCTGATGTACATCGCCGTCATCGCCGTCTATTTCGGGCTGTTCTACACCAAGTGGGGCCTGCGTGTACGGGCGGTGGGGGAGCACCCCCAGGCTGCGGACACCGTTGGCATCAACGTGAACCGGACACGGTTCCGCAACGTTCTCATGGGCGGCGCCATCGCCGGCATCGGCGGGTCCTTCTTCACGCTTGTCTCGGTGGACGCGTTCAGCAAGGACATGTCCGGCGGCCGCGGCTACATCGCGCTGGCCGCCATGATCTTCGGCCGCTGGAACCCGATCGGCGCCTTCCTGGCCGCACTGCTCTTTGGCTTCGCCGACAACCTGCAGAGCATCATTACCATCATCGGGTCCCCGGTCCCGAGCCAATTCATGGCCATGCTGCCCTACGCACTGACGGTCATCGCCGTGGCCGGTCTGGTGGGACGTTCGCGGCCGCCTGCGGCCGACGGCATACCGTACGTTAAGGGGTGAGCGTGGGGGACCCGAACAGTCCAGGCTTGCCGGCCGTCGATTGGGAGGCGCTGAAGGCTGCGGCCCGCGACGCCATGAAGAATGCCTATGCCCCGTATTCGAAGTTCACGGTGGGCGCCGCAGCCCTCACCGGGGACGGGCGGATCGTCAGCGGCTGCAACGTGGAAAACGCCAGCTACGGACTGACTCTCTGCGCCGAATGCGTGCTGGTGGGCAACCTGCGCATGACAGGCGGAGGTCTGCTGCGGGCTTTTTACTGCGTGGACGCTGCCGGAACCGTCCTGATGCCGTGCGGCCGCTGCCGCCAGCTGCTGTACGAATTCCACGCTCCGGGCATGGAGCTGATGACCACTCAGGGCATAAAGACCATGGACCAGGTGCTTCCCGATGCATTTGGCCCCCAACACCTGGAGGAACCCCGGTGACAGGAAATACAGGACACGCCATCAAAACCGAATCCTTCGACGCCGTCGACATCATCCGCACCAAGCGGGACAAGGGCGTTCTGAGTCCGGAACAGATCGACTGGACCATCGATGCGTATACCCGCGGCATCATTGCGGACGAGCAGATGGCTGCCCTCAGTATGGCCATCCTCCTCAACGGCATGGACCGGCACGAGATCTCCCGCTGGACGGCCGCCATGATCGCCTCCGGGGAGCGGATGGACTTTTCCGGCCTCCGGCGGCCCGACGGCGGCGTGAAGGCGACCAGCGACAAACACTCCACCGGGGGAGTGGGCGACAAGATCACCCTCCCGCTCGCGCCGCTCGTGGCGGTGTTCGGTGTCGCCGTTCCCCAGCTGTCCGGACGGGGCCTGGGCCACACCGGCGGCACCCTCGATAAGCTGGAATCGATCCCGGGATGGCGGGCAGCCCTGAGTAATGACGAAATCATGGCACAGCTGCAGGACGTGGGCGCCGTGATCTGCGCGGCCGGCGCGGGCCTGGCCCCGGCGGACAAAAAGCTCTACGCGCTGCGCGATGTCACCGGTACCGTGGAGGCAATCCCGCTCATCGCCTCGTCAATCATGAGCAAGAAGATTGCGGAGGGCACAGGCTCCCTGGTCCTTGACGTCAAGGTGGGCAGCGGGGCGTTCATGAAGGACGAGCCCCGGGCGCGGGAACTGGCCGAAACGATGGTGGCGCTTGGCAAGGATGCAGGCGTCAACACCGTGGCGCTGCTCACCAACATGGGAACCCCACTGGGGCTCACGGCCGGCAATGCGATCGAAGTCGAGGAATCGGTGGAAGTCCTGGCCGGCGGCGGTCCGGACGATGTGGTGGAGCTGACGGTGCGGCTGGCGGAGGAGATGCTGGCATGTGCCGGCGTCCATGATGCCGATCCCCGCGCTGCCTTGAACGACGGCCGGGCCATGGACGTGTGGAACAGGATGATCGAGGCGCAGGGCGGCGACCCTCGGGCCAAGCTGCCGGTGGCCAAGGAATCCGAGGTCGTTTACGCGCCGGCTGACGGCGTCCTGGTTGAACTCGATGCCTTGGCCGTGGGGGTCGCGGCGTGGCGTCTGGGCGCCGGCCGTGCCCGTAAGGAGGACGCAGTCCAGGCGGGCGCCGGGATCCGGATGCATGCGAAGCCCGGCGCCCTGGTCCGCGCCGGTGAACCGCTGATGACGCTGCTGACCGATACCCCGGAGAGGTTCGCACGGGCAAGGGAGTCGCTGGAACATGCCGTGGTGATAGCGCCGGAAGGTTCGCGGCCTGCCCAGCAACTGATCATCGACCGCATAGCGTAAGGCCATGCAGGCCATCAACGACTTCATCCTCGCTGCCGCCGAACAGCCCTGGGTGCTCTCCCTGGTGCTTGCCTGCTGCATCATTGACGGGTTCTTTCCGCCGATCCCCAGCGAGTCTGTCGTGGTGGGGCTGGCAGCTGTGGCCGCCACCGCGGATGTTCCCATTCCGGGTCTGCTGGTGCTGGTTGCCGCCGTGGGGGCTTTTTCGGGGGACAATATCGCCTATCTGATCGGGCGCAGGGTGGGCACCCGCCGCTGGCACTGGATGCGTGGTCTGCGGATGCAGACCGCCTTCCGCTGGGCCGGTACCGAACTGCGGAAGCGTCCTGCGTCCCTCATCCTCGTGGCGCGGTTCGTCCCGATCGGCAGGGTGGCCGTCAACCTCACCGCCGGAGTCACGCACTACCACCATTTTCGCTTCATGGCGCTCACCGTCCTCTCCGCCACTCTCTGGGCCGGATACTCGGTAGGGATCGGGCTGTTTTTCGGCCAGTGGTTCAAAGACAACCACCTTCTGGGCGCGGCCATCGCGATCGTCTGCGCCGTGGCCCTGGGGGTCGTTGTGGACCTGCTCATCAACCGCCTGCGCGGTAATGCTCCGGTGGTTCGGCGGTTGAAGGACACCGACGGCGGGGTGTAGCGAACGACGCCCCGGCCGTGGGACACTGGATAGCGACTTCCGTCACTTTTTGGTTGCGTCATTTTCCTCTAGGAGCAAGACCCGCGTGGAGTTTATTAATGAGGCCGTGCTCCATGCAGCTGGTCAATGGTGGATCTTTCCCGTCCTGCTGGTGTTCTTCTTCGTGGACGGCTTCGCCATGGTGGTGCCAAGCGAGACCCTCATCGTTGCCCTCGCGGCGTTTTCCCGGCACAGTGGCGAACCGAATCTTTGGATTCTGGGCATCACCGCCCTCGTTGGCGCCATGGCGGGTGACAACATGGCTTTCCTGCTGGGCCGCAAGATCGGCCTGGAGCGCTGGAGGTGGATGCGCCGCCCCAAGGTCCACAAAGCCTTCAACTGGGCACGGTATGAGCTGGAAAAGCGCGGTGCCGTCCTGATTTTCACTGCCCGCTACATTCCCTGGGGCCGGGTGGCCGTCAACTATGTTGCTGGCAGCACAGGGTTTGCCCACCGCCGTTTCTTCGTGCTGGATGCCTGCGCCTGCTTCACCTGGGTGGGGTATTCGATCGGCATCGGCGCCCTGGCCGGCTCCTTTCCCTGGCTGCACAACAACCCGCTGCTGAGCGCGGGCATTGCCGTGGTGTTCGCCGTCGTTCTGGGGGTCCTCCTCGACCACCTCCTGCGCCTGTGGCACAAGCACCTGGCCCGCAATGACGCCAGGCGGCGGGCCGATGACTGGACGGACGGCGGCACTGCTGCCAGCCAGACCCCCGCAACCGGCCCGGAACCGATGCTTTCATCCGCCGCAGCGGACATCGAGCCCCGCGCAAAGTAGCGGCTGGCATAAGCCGCCTGCCGACCCTAAGGTTGGAAGGTGACTGAGCCCATTGTTGACGCTGCCCCTGCCATCGATTTCGACTTGAAGAGCCTGCCCAAGGTGTCCCTTCACGACCACCTGGACGGTGGTCTCCGTCCGGCCACCATCATCGAACTGGCCCAGGCCGTCGCCCACACGCTGCCCTCCACCGACCCGGTGGCCCTGGGCGAGTGGTTCCGTGAGTCAGCGGACTCCGGTTCGCTGGTCCGCTACCTGGAGACCTTCGACCACACCGTTGCCGTCATGCAGACCAAAGAGGGCCTGTTCCGGGTGGCGAAGGAATTCGTGGAGGACCTCGCGGACGACGGCGTGGTGTACGGCGAAGTGCGCTGGGCACCCGAACAGCACCTCCGGAAGGGCCTGTCCCTGGACGAAGTGGTGGAGGCCGTGCAGGAAGGCCTTGAAGCCGGCGTTGACGCCGTGGCGGAGAGCGGCCGCGACATCCAGGTGGGCCAGCTGATCACCGCAATGCGGCACGCCGACCGTGGCCAGGAGATCGCCGAGCTTGCCGTCCGCCACCGCAACAGGGGCGCAGTGGGCTTTGACATTGCCGGGGCCGAGGACGGCTTCCTGCCCTCACGGTTCAAGGACGCCTTCACCTACCTGGCCCAGCACAACTTCCCGGCCACCGTGCATGCCGGTGAAGCAGCCGGGCTCGAGAGCATCCAGTCCGCCCTCGTGGACGGACGCGCACTGCGCCTTGGCCATGGCGTCCGGATTGCCGAAGACATCATGGTGGAGTTCGACGACGAAGACGGCAGCACAGGTGACGATGACGGCGAGGACAGCATCGGCCTGGTGACCCTGGGCGACCTCTCCAGCTGGATCCGGGACCGCGGCATTCCCCTGGAAATCTGCCCGTCCTCCAACCTGCAGACGGGAGCCATCGCCCCCTTCGGTGAGGGCATCGAAAGCCACCCGCTGGACATGCTTTACCAGCTGGGCTTCAACGTGACCATCAATACCGACAACCGGCTGATGAGCGGCGTCACCCTCACGGACGAGTTCGAGCTCCTGGTGGAAACCTTCGACTACGACCTCGATGACCTGCTCGAGTTGACACTGAACGCCGCCGAGGCCTCGTTCCTGCCCCTCGAGGAGAAGGAAGCCCTGGTGGAGTACATCAATGACGCCTACGCCAACCTCGGCTAACGGGCAGCCTGCAGGCGCCGGCCGGCCGGCCGTCCAGGAGCTGGCTTGTGGGCCCACATCAGCACGGCTCCCCGAGCGGGCTTGCGAGCTGGGGAAGCTGTTGGGGACAATCGCCGCCCTCCGCGAGCACTGCCCCTGGATGGGCGCTCTCACGCACGCGTCCCTGGTGGAGTACCTCGTCGAGGAGGCCTATGAGTTGGCCGAAACCATCGAGGCGGGAGGGGATGAAGCCGAGCTCCGGGGCGAGCTGGGTGACGTGCTCCTTCAGGTAGTGCTGCATTCCAGGCTCGCCGAGGAGCGCGGCTCGTTCTCTTTCGATGACGTCGCGCGCGGGCTCACTGCCAAAATGGTCCGCCGCAATCCGCACGTCTTTCGGGCGGACGGCACTCTGCAAGACACCTTCCCCGCCACAGTGGAGGAGATCGTGCAGAACTGGGACGCGGTCAAACAGGCAGAACGCCCGGAACGGAGGAACCCGTTCGAAGGGATCCCGGATGCGCTGCCCGCGCTGGCCCGGGCGCAGAAGTCCCTGGACCGGGCAGAGAGGGCAGGGGCAGTGCTTTCGAACGGCCTGCCAAACGCCGTCCAGCCTGTTCCCGACACTGAAGAGGAGCTCGGCGAGTTGCTGCTCGCCGTCGTCGGTTCCGCACGAGCCAAGGGTTTCGACGCCGAACGTGCCCTCCGGGGTGCTGTCCGGCGCTACCAGGAGCGTGGGATGGAGCCCCGGCGGGGGCAGCGGCAGAGCAGGACGGCCCCATCATGACGTCCAGGGGCGGTTAGATTTCCGTAACCTGTCCCACTCTCGACTACGCTAGTCCCTGACGAGGACGTCGAGTCTTTCCGCAAGTTTCCCAGTAAATCGCCCATAAGGAGCACATCCATGGCGCTTATCGATGCCATCCACGCCCGCGAGATCCTCGATTCCCGCGGCAACCCGACCGTAGAAGTTGAAGTCCTGCTCTCCGATGGCCAGATCGGCCGCGCCGCAGTTCCCTCAGGTGCCTCCACGGGTGAGCACGAAGCCGTTGAGCTGCGCGACGGGGACAAGGGCCGCTACCTCGGCAAGGGCGTCCAGAAGGCTGTTGACGCCGTCATCGACCAGATCGCTCCGGCCCTGACCGGCTTTGACGCCACGGATCAGCGCAGCATCGACCAGGCCATGATCGACCTGGATGGCACCGCCAACAAGAGCAAGCTCGGCGCCAACGCCATCCTGGGCGTTTCCCTCGCCGTGGCCAATGCCGCCGCCGCGTCCGCCGACCTGCCGCTGTACAAGTACCTGGGTGGCCCGAACGCCCACGTCCTGCCCGTGCCGCTGATGAATATCCTCAACGGTGGCTCCCACGCCGACTCCGACGTCGACATCCAGGAATTCATGGTTGTTCCGCTGGGTGCCGAGACCTTCTCGGAAGGCCTCCGCTGGGGCGTCGAGGTGTACCACGCGCTGAAGGCAGTGCTTCAGGAGAAGGGCCTCTCCACCGGCCTGGGCGACGAAGGCGGCTTCGCACCGAACCTGCCCTCCAACCGCGCTGCTTTGGACCTCATACAGGAAGCCATCAAGAATGCCGGCTACACGCCGGGCACCGACATCGCGCTGGCCCTGGACGTCGCTTCCTCCGAGTTCTTCACGGACGGCGCCTACCAGTTCGAAGGCAAGGCACTGTCCGCTACCGAGATGAGTGCCTACTACGCCGAGCTCGTCGCCGACTACCCGCTGGTCTCCATCGAGGACCCGCTGGACGAGAACGACTGGGAAGGCTGGAAGACCCTCACCGACAGCATCGGCGACAAGGTCCAGCTGGTGGGCGATGACCTGTTCGTCACCAACCCGTCCATCCTGCAGCGCGGCATCGAGACGAAGACCGCCAACTCGCTGCTGGTCAAGGTCAACCAGATCGGGTCCCTGACCGAAACACTGGACGCCGTCAGCCTCGCCCAGCGCGCCGGATACACCACCATCACCTCGCACCGCTCCGGCGAGACCGAGGACACCACCATCGCCGATATCTCGGTTGCCACCAACGCCGGACAGATCAAGACCGGCGCCCCGGCCCGCTCCGAACGCGTCGCCAAGTACAACCAGCTGCTGCGCATCGAAGAGGAACTCGACGACGCCGCACGCTACGCCGGGCGCAGCGCATTCCCGCGTTTCAAGGGCTAATACCCAGGTAAACCGCTGACCGGTGGCTATGGTTGAAAGACCATAGCCGCCGGTTTCTGTTTCAGCCTGGCTTGTTAAACGCCCACTGGCAGGCCGAACGTTTCAGGAGTGTCATGGCTACCCGCCGTCCCAAAGTTCCCCGGGCCGCCTCCAGGCGGCCAGCCACAACGGAGCAATCCGAGGCGCCCGGCACGGGCGATGTCATCCGTGCCGATTTTGGCGGATCAAAGGAAAATCCGGAACGGGAGAAGGCCGGCACCCCGAAGGGGTCCCCGGGCAGGCGGGATCACGCAGCCAAGGGCAATGCCGGCACCGGAAACGAGGCGGCGGCCGGGAAGGGCAGCCGGTCCGGCGGCAGCCAGGCCAGAGGCGGCGGGGCCGGGGAAGATACCCACCCGGTACCGGCCAAGGCGTTTTCGGGACGTATGCTGGCTCTGGCGGTGGTCATGATTGCCATCACCATCATGCTGGCCCCCACCGTCAAGATCTTCTTCGACAAGAAAGCGGAGATTGACGCCCTTAATGCGGATATCGCCGCCAGCCAGGCCAAGCAGGACAGCCTGAAACAGCAGATCTCGCGCTGGCAGGACCCCAACTATGTGAAACAGCAGGCCCGGGACCGCATTAACATGGTTATGCCGGGAGAAACCGGCTACTGGGTATTCGGAAGCGATCTGCCAGCCGGAACAAGCAGTGGCCAGCCCGGCGCAGCAGCACAAGACCCCGCCGATCTGCCGTGGGTGGATTCCCTGTGGGAGTCCATCAGGCGTGCGGCCACAGACTGAACCCTAAAGAAAGGATGGCCGCGCCAGTGGAAGCGAACACGGCGACTGCGCCGGAGATGTCCCGCCAGCCATCAGCACATGATCTCGACGTCCTGAGCCGGCAACTGGGGCGGCCCGTCCGCGACGTGGTGGAAATCCCGGCGCGCTGCATCTGCGGCAACCCCCTCGTGGCTGCCACCGCGCCGCGCCTCGGCAACGGCACACCGTTCCCCACCACTTACTACCTGACGCATCCGGTCGTTACGTCTGCGGTGTCACGCCTTGAGGCCGCGGGAGTCATGAACGACATGAACGACCGCCTCGTTGCAGATGAGTCGCTTGCCGCCGCCTACCGTTCAGCGCATGAGCATTATCTGGCGGCACGGGCAGCCATCGGTCAGCGCTCGGGAATCGGTGCAGTCCCCGAAATTGACGGCATCTCCGCCGGCGGCATGCCAACGCGGGTCAAATGCCTCCACGTCCTGGTGGGCCACTCCCTGGCCGCCGGGCCCGGGGTCAACCCTTTGGGGGACGAGGCAATCGCCGGCATCAGCGAGTGGTGGACAACCGACCGCTGCTATTGTGACGGCGCCTGGGACACCGCCGGGGAGGCCCCTTCGAAGGACCTCAGCAGGCACGGACCGCAGGGACTGCCGGAGATCATGGGCAGGCCCGCTCCCGTCCGCAAGGTTGCCGGAACGGCGGAGGCCGGCCAATGAGCCGTGTTGCGGCCATAGACTGCGGCACCAACTCCATCCGCCTGCTGATCGCCGACGTCGACCGGACCAACGGGACGGCACAGCTGACAGACGTGGTCCGTGAAATGCGGGTGGTGCGGCTTGGCCAGGGGGTGGATGCCACCGGTGAACTCGCCCCCGAGGCACTGGAACGCACCTTCGCCGCCACTGCCGACTACGCCCGGCTGATCCGGGAACACGGCGCCGGAGCCGTGCGCTTCGCCGCCACATCCGCGAGCCGGGACGCCCGGAACCGCCAGGTCTTCGTGGACGGGATCCGCAACCTGCTTGGCGTCGAACCGGAAGTCATTTCAGGCGCCGAGGAAGCGGGCTTGTCTTTTGCCGGCGCCAGCAGCGTCCTGCCCATCCTCGATGGCCAGCATGTCCTGGTCGTTGACCTCGGCGGGGGCAGCACGGAATTCGTCCTCGGCACGGCCGACGGCGTGACCGCCGCCAGATCCGTCGACGTCGGGTGCGTCCGCCTCAGTGAGCGGCACCTCCGCGACGACCCCCCGACGGCGGAGCAGATCGCCGCGGCAGAGGCCGATG
The DNA here is from genome assembly GCA_036565085.1 of Arthrobacter sp. Taxonomy (GTDB): domain Bacteria; phylum Actinomycetota; class Actinomycetes; order Actinomycetales; family Micrococcaceae; genus Arthrobacter. Next base: position 3,205 of record DATCNU010000154.1, on the reverse strand, counting down.
TCGACGCCGCCATCAGGCGTGTGGAAGCGGACGTTCCGCTGGAACGCGCCACCGCCGTCGTCGGCGTAGCCGGTTCGGTAACCACCATCACAGCCCATGCCCTGCGACTGCCACGGTATTCCCCCGAGGCGATCCACGGAACCGAACTGTCCATTGATGCCATCCGCGCGGCCGCCACCGACCTGCTCGAAATGACCAGGGCAGGACGTGCCCAACTTCCGTACATGCATCCCGGCAGGGTGGACGTGATCGGCGCAGGCGGACTCGTGTGGCGCCGCATTCTGGAGCGCCTGAACGAACTTACCGACGGACGCGTCGTCACGGCCATCGCCAGTGAACACGATATCCTCGATGGCATTGCCCTGAGCATCAGCTAGCCGACCATGGGACCCCACATGACCAGAGCACCAGCCCGGTTCCGCCGGACCGCCTCCGCTCTCCTTGCGATGATCCTGGCCGGCGGCGGACTCGCTGCCGGACTCGCGGCGGCGCCGGCGGCGCAAGCAGACGCCTGGCGGGACAAACAGTATTGGCTGGCCGAGGCGGGCATCACGAAGGCCTGGGAGGTCTCCAAAGGGGCCGGCGTGAAGGTTGCCGTGATCGACAGCGGCGTGGATGCCCAGCACCCGGATCTCAAGGGCGCCGTGGCCGGCGGCTTCGATGTATCGGGCTCCGGAAGTCCGGATGGACTCAAGAGCATCGGGGGCAAGCCGGAACACGCCACATTGGTTGCCACCATGCTGGCCGGCCGTGGCCACCAGCCGGCAGGATCGACAGCCTCGCCCGGCCCTGATGCACCAGGCCCGGGCCCGGACGGCATTGTGGGAGTGGCCCCCGAGGCCCAGATCCTGTCCGTCTCCACCTGGCTGGGCTCGCCGAACCCCGCCGGCAAGAGCGACCAGGACCAGATCCCCGAAGCGGTCCGCTGGGCGGTGGACAACGGCGCCCGGGTCATCAACATCTCACTCGGAAGCACGACCCCCCAGTGGCCGCAAAGCTGGGACGCTGCCTTCCTGTACGCCGAGCAGAAGGATGTGGTGATTGTCGCCGCCGCCGGCAACAGGGTGGGCGGCAATATCCAGGTGGGTGCACCCGCCACCATCCCGGGCGTCCTCACCGTTGCCGGACTGGACCGGAAAGGCGTGGCGAGCATTGACGCATCCTCCCAGGGGATCAGCATCGGGGTGGCGGCACCGGCGGAAAACCTGCTCGGCGGAACTCCAGGCGGCGGCTACGCCGAATGGGCCGGCACGTCCGGGGCCACCCCGATCGTGGCCGGCGTCGCGGCCCTTATCCGCTCCAAATGGCCTGATATGAGCGCGAAGCAGGTCATCAACCGGATCGTCAGCACAGCGAAAGACGCCGGCGCGCCAGGGAAGGATCCGCTCTATGGTTTCGGGGTGCTCAATGCCGAAGGGGCGCTGAAGGATCCCGTGGCCGAGGCCGCCAGCAACCCGTTGGGGTCCATTTCGGAGTGGATCCGCGTCCACCGCCGCGGCAACCTGGCCGCACCTCCCGTTGCCGCTCCGACCACCGACGCGCCAAGCGCGGCCGCGACGCTTCCCGATGCCACTGTTCCGGCGGCGAAGGCGCCCTCACAGCGTGACAGCGCCCTGGCCGCCGCCGTCGTCATTGGCTTTGCCGCACTGTTCGTGGCCATCATTGCCGCTGCCGCCATCCAACTGCGAAGGGCCGCACGGAACCCCCGCCCGGCCCGTGAAGAGCCAGACAGCGGGGTGCTCGATAAGGTTGATTCCGGCGGCACCAGCTAGTTAGTGAAGATTTTCACAAAGTGTTGTACTCTTAAAACCATGGCAACCACCCCAGAGCTCCAGGACCGTCCCCGGGTACTCGTCGTCGGCGGCGGATACGTCGGCCTGTACGTAGCACTCAAACTGCAGAACAAGATCGCGAACGCCGGTGGCATCGTCACCCTCGTGGATCCGCTGCCCTACATGACCTACCAGCCGTTTCTGCCGGAAGTTGCAGGCGGCAACATCGAGGCCCGCCATGCGGTGGTTTCGCACCGCCAGCACCTCAAGCAGACGGAACTCATCCAGGGCAGTGTCACCTCAATCGACCACGCCAACCGCACTGCGGTCGTGGCCCCCGCCGCTGGCGGGGAACCCCTCGAAATTCCCTACTTCGACATCGTCGTTGGCGCGGGCGCCATCACCCGCACCTTCCCAATCAAGGGACTGGCGGATAAGGGCATCGGCCTGAAGACCATTGAAGAAGCCGTGGCTCTGCGCAACAAGGTGCTGGAACGCATTGAAGCCGCGTCCACCATCACCGATCCGGCAGTACGTGCCAAGGCGCTCACGTTCGTGGTGGTCGGCGGCGGATTCGCCGGTATCGAATGCATCACCGAGATGGAAGACCTCGCCCGCGCTGCAGTCCGGAACAACCCCCGGGTCAGGCAGGAAGAGGTCCGCTTCGTCCTGGTCGAGGCCATGGGCCGGATCATGCCCGAGGTCACGGCAAAGCAGGCCGAATGGGTTGTCGAGCACCTCCGAAGCCGCGGCATCGAGGTCCTGCTGAACACCTCTTTGGACAGCGCCGAGGGTTCCCTCAAGCTCATCAATCTCCCGGATAAGACCCCTGCCCAGGAGTTCGAGGCAGACACCCTCGTATGGACTGCCGGCGTGCAGGCCAACCCGATGATCCGTTCTTCGGACTTCCCGCTGGAACCGCGGGGCCGCGTCCGGGTCCTCCCTGACCTGCGCATCGCCGGAGATGAGGGCATCATCGACAACGCATGGGCCGCCGGCGACATCGCAGCCGTTCCGGATCTCACCGGCAGCGGGTTGCCGGACGGAACGTGCGTCCCAAATGCCCAGCACGCCCTGCGCCAGGCCAAGCGCCTCGCGAAGAACCTGTGGGCTTCCCGCTGGGACAAGCCGCTCAAGGACTACAAGCACAAGAACCTCGGCGCGGTGGCCGGATTCGGCGAATGGAAGGGTGTTGCCAACATCAACCTCGTCGGCAGCATCGGCCTGAAAGGTCCGCTGGCCTGGCTGGCGCACCGCGGCTACCACGGCATGGCCATGCCGACGGTCGAGCGCAAGGTCCGTGTCATCATTGGTTGGATCCTGGCGTTCTTCCTGGGCCGCGACACCACCCAGCTGATCGACCTTGACAACCCCCGCGGTGCCTTCGTGGCAGCGGCAACGCCCGCTCCCAGGCCGGCGGCCGCCGCGGCCCC
>DATCNU010000153.1:0-9183 GCA_036565085.1 Arthrobacter sp. | reverse complement strand
GGTCCCGGGGCGGTCCCCGGGGGGTACCGGGCTCTGACGGTTCCGACGCTACCGCGCCCACGTTCCACCGCTGAGGGCATTGTATGGGGATGCGGTTATTGGAGGTGGTCTATTTTGGTGGTTTTCAGGGCCGGCCAGTCCACCGGGGGAGACCGGTGCCCGCAGGTAAGTGAGGTCCGGCGGTCGGGCCGCGGTGTCCGGCACGGGAGCCGTTCGGGAAACAGCTCAGGCGGCGCACGGCAGCTCAAGCACCGGCCAGGGGCGGGCGCTGGTTTGGCCGGGGGTGGGTATACTCGCTTGCAGTGACACGGGGTGCCGGGTGTCTTTATCAGCCCGGCTGAGATGACACCCGTTGAACCTGATCTAGTTAACACTAGCGAAGGGATGTCCTGCAACGGTTCGCACGGCCCTGGCGCCCGGATCGCGTCCTTTCGCCTTATCCGAAGGTGAAGAAACTGATGGAACTGGCAGAACAAATCGTTCTTGTGACCGGCGGCGGACGGGGCCTGGGCAGCAGTATCGTGCAGGCGTTCGCGGCCCGGGGGGCGCGGGTGGTCATCAATTACCGCCGCAGCGCCGAAGCCGCCGGGGAACTGGCCGCCGGTTACGGCCCCGAGCACGCTGTTGCCCTGCATGCTGACGTCACCGACGCCGGTCAGGTGTCGGTGATGCTGGAGCAGGCCCGTTCCCATTTCGGTTCCGCCGTCACCACTGTGGTCAATAATGCGCTGGCCGATTTCTCGTTTAACGGGGATGCCCGCTCCGGTGCCGCTGATATTTCATGGGCGGAGTTCGAGGCACAGTTCGCCGGCAGTGTCCGCGGGGCTTTGAACACCACCCAGCAGGCTTTGGAGGGGATGCGCGGCCACGGGTTTGGGCGCATCATCAACGTTGGGACCAATCTGTTCCAGAACCCGGTGGTCCCGTACCATGACTACACCGCGGCCAAGGCGGCCCTGCTGTCCCTGACCCGCACCATGGCCAAGGACCTGGGGCAGCACAATATTGCCGTGAACATGGTTTCCGGCGGCCTGCTGCGCACCACCGATGCCAGCGCCGCAACCCCGGAGGAGGTTTTTGACTACATTGCCGCTTCCACCCCCCTGGGTCGGGTCACGACCCCGGCCGAGTTCGCCGATGCCATCTTGTTTTTCGCCTCGCCCTGGGCGCGGTCGGTTACCGGGCAGAACCTGGTGGTCGACGGCGGACTGGTCATGGACTAGGCGGCCTGGCGATGAACGGGAAACGGCAACTGCATTTGAACGCTTTCCTGCTGGGAGCCGGCCACCACGGTGCTGCCTGGCGGCGGCCCGGATCGCCGCTGGAGCAGCTCGGAGAGATCGGTTACTATGAGCGGCTCGCACAAAGCGCCGAACGCGGCCTGTTCGATGCCGTGTTCTTCGCCGACGGGCAGTCCGCCGGTGACGTCGGCGCCGGTCCGAGATGGTTTCTGGAACCGTTGACCGCGCTGGCGGCCATGGCCCGGGCCACGGAAAACATCGGGCTTATCAGCACCGTCTCGGCCACCTTTTATTCCCCTTTTCATGCTGCCCGGATGCTCGCCTCCCTGGATCACATCAGTGCCGGGCGTATCGGGGCGAACGTGGTAACGTCCATGTTCGATGCTGAAGCCCGCAATCACGGGCTGGAAGCGATGCCCGACCACGCGGAGCGCTACGGCCGCGCTGCCGAGTTCATTGAGGTGGCGCTGGGGTTGTGGGACTCGTGGGCGGATGATGCGCTGGTTCGGGACAGGGCCGGGTTCTATGCCGATCCGGCCCGGGTCCGCCCGTTGCACCATGAGGGGGACCACTTCCGGGTGGAGGGGCCCTTGAATGTGCCCCGGGGCCCGCAGGGACGCCCCGTGCTGTTCCAGGCCGGTGCTTCCGGGCCCGGCCGGGATCTTGCCGCCCGGTACGCGGAAGGGATCTACGCCGTGGCCTACGATCTTCCCAGCGCCCAGGCCTACTATGCGGATATGAAACAGCGGATCGCTGCTGCCGGGCGTAATCCGGAGAAGGTAGCGATCATGCCCGGATTGGTGACGTATGTGGGCTCCACCGAGGCCGAAGCCCGGGCCAAACAGGACCGGACGGATGCGCTGCTGCCCACCCGACAATCCCTGACACAGCTGGGCACGTTCGTGCAGCAGGACTGTACCGGCTGGGAGCTGGACGCCCCCGTGCCGTCCCTGCCACCGGCGGCAGAATTTACCGGGCCGCAGGGCCGTTATGCCACCATACTGCGCATTATTGAAACCGAACGTCCCACCGTGCGGCAGTTGCTGGGGCGCCTGGCCGCAGGAGGGGGCCACTGCACCATGGTCGGCACGCCGGAGCAGATCGCTGACCAGATAGAGCTCTGGTTCCGCTCCGGGGGCGCTGACGGGTTCAACCTTATGCCCCCGCTGCTGCCCGATTCCCTGGACGAGTTCGTCGATTACGTCATCCCCGTCCTCCAGCGCCGCGGACTCTTCCGCACCCGCTACACCGCCTCGACGCTGCGCGGGCATCTGGGGCTGGACCGCCCGGTTGTTGGCGCCCCCGCATAAGAGAGCCACCACGGCATGGCGGCGGTTCCGATCATCCGGTACCGTCCGGGACAGGGCTGCAACAAGGGGGCTTTGTCCCTCGTGACGACACGGGGCTCCAAGCATGCGTATTGGTTGGCTTTCCGCCAGGGACGTCCGGCATCCCTGGAGACGGCCGGGCTTTGTGCTTTCAGGCCCGCAGCCTTCCGTTGGCAGCATCTGTGGTGTCCTTGGGGTTGCCGGGGCGGTGAAGGGTTTTGAGGAGTTGGAGTTCGTAGTGGGCGAACCGGGCCGAAGCCATCATCGACAGCTGACGTGGTCTGGGCAGGTCGATGATGATGTTCAGGCGCACGGAGGCGGGCCGGGGGCTGAGAACGACGACCCGGTCGGCCAGGTAGATTGCTTCACGGATGTCGTGGGTGATCAGGACCGCGGTCCAGGAGTTGTGGGACCAGACATCCTGAAGCCACGCCTGCATATCGGTGCGGGTGAGGGAATCGAGGGCACCGAAGGGCTCATCCAGTAACAGGACGTCACGGTCCTGGACCACCGTGCGCAGCAGGGCGGCCCTTTGCCGCATTCCTCCGGAGAGCTCAAAGGGATGCGAGTTCTCAAAACCGGACAGCCCGAAGGCCGGGAAGAGGCTGGCGGCACGTGCCCGGGCGGCCTTTTTGCTTCCGCCGCGGACCTCCAGGCCCAGAGCGGTGTTCTGGAGGATCGTGCGCCAGGGAAAGAGGAGGTCTTTTTGCGGCATGTAGGCAAAGTGTTCACGTTCCCCGGTGACGGGGCGCCCATCGATGAGGATTTCGCCGTCGCCGGGTTTTTCCAATCCGGCCATGATGTTGAACAGGGTGCTCTTTCCACATCCGCTGGGACCGATGATGGCAACGAATTCTCCCTGCCGGGCGGAGAAATCGACGTTATTGATGACGGGACGGGATTGTCCATGGCCCAGGCCGAAGGACTTGGTAATTCCGCGTACTTCGACCCTGGGTGCGGCAGCGGTGGCTTCAGACATGGCGGTTCCTTCGTTCCTTGGAGTGCCAGGGGATGACCAGCCGCTCGGCCGCATAGGTCAGCAGGAACAGGCCCACACTGAGGAAGGCGGTGACCGCCACCGCTGCCAGTACGAGGTCGGTGCGGAACGAGTTTTTCATCGTGGCCATGTAGATACCCAAACCTTCCCGGGCGCCGATGTACTCGGCGAAAATGGCGCCCGTCACGGCGTAGGCAATGCCGATCCGCAGGGCGGTGAAGAAGGAAGGAAGAGCCGATGGAAGGCGTACATAGACGAATTGCTTCCACCGGTTGGCGCCCATGCTGCGCAGCAGATTGGCCGCGTCACGGTCGGTGAGGTTGAAGCCGTCGATGAGGCCGACGGTCACCGGAAAGAACGTGACCAAGGCTATGACCATGATTTTTGGCATCAGACCGAAGCCGAACCAGATGATCATCAGTGGGGCAATGGCGATGATCGGTATGGTCTGGGATGCCACCAGCAGGGGCATCAGGGCCCGGCGAAGCCACGGTGAGAAGTCGATGGCGACGGCAAGGACCCACGCCAGGGTCAGGGAGACGGCGAAACCGAGGAAGGTTTCCTGCAGCGTCGGCACCGTGTTGGCCCAGATGATCCCGCGCGCCATCCAGCCCTGCTCCACGATCCGCTGCGGAGACGGAAGCACGGTTGGTTTCACCCCGCCGGCCGCTACCGCGCCCTGCCAGGTTGCCAGGAGAGTGAGGACAATCACGGCCGGGGGTACGGCGGTGGTGAGCGTCCTGAACCGGCGGGGAGACCCTGTTTTCCGGTTGCGGCCCGTTTTTCCCCCGCTCCCCGCTCCGTCTCCCGGACCCCCACTCACCGCGTTGCCTGTTTGGCGGGTCGGTCCAGCAGCCGGCGATCGGGAAAGGGACGGGCGCGGGCGCTATTTGCCGGCCAGATACTCATTGGTGAACAACGCCGTGGTGTCGAGGGGTTTGGAGAGGGGTTTGCCGCTTTCATCGGCCAGCAGGGCGGCCTTGTAGAGGAAATCCGCCAGTTGCTTCCACTGATCGGCTGTTTGGGTGCCGACCTGGCCGTTGGCGTCCTTGAGGTAGGAAGCACTCAGTTCTTCCTGGCTCTTGTAGACAAGCTGGTCGTTGGCGAAGATACCGGGGTTGGCGTCAATAAGAATTTTCGCGGCAGCGTCGGGTTCGGCTGCGGCATATTGGTATCCCTTTTGGAGGGCCTGGACGAACTTCCGGGTCACGTCCGGGTGTCCCTTGATCCATTCCCGGTTGCCTTCAATGATCACCGAATACTGGTCCGGCACGCCGTAGTCATGAAGGTTGAAAAACTTCATCGGAGTGCCGCGGAGGGAGGCGTCGATGCCTTCCCAGGTCTTGAAGGCTGAGGTGAAGTCGACTTTGCCGGCGTAGAGGGCTTCGTAGGCGGACGTGCCCAGGGTGACGCGGTTGAAATTGCCTGTTCCGCCGGCGTTCCTGATGGCATCTGCGGCTTCGGTAGGGAACGTGGCACTGGGCCCGGCCGTGCCGAAGGTTTTACCATCGAGGTCTTTAGGGCTGGTAATGTCCTTCCGGCTGGCCAGGACCCCGATGGCGGTGGCATCGTGCTGGAGCACCGACATGACCGAGGTGTTGGCCACCCCCGCCGCTGCGGCGAAGGTCGCCGTGTTTTGGAAGCTGATTCCGAAGTCCGCCGAACCCGAGTTGATAAGGGTGTCGGTGGAGGACTGGCTGTAGGGCAGTACCTGGACGTCGAGTCCGGCGGCGGCGAAATATCCTTTGTTGATCGCCACATACAGCCCGGTGTGGTTCGTGTTGGGCGTCCAGTCCAGGGCGAAAGTAATGGGTGTGGTCCCGGAAGACGCCGGAGTGGGACTTCCTCCCGAACCCGCGCAGGCTGACAGGGCCGCCATGGCGGTTAGGGTGAGGGCGCTGACCGCGCCCACGAGGAAGCGTCGTCGCTTCACGAGAAGTCCTTTCCCCGCGCATGCGGAGCGTTTGCTGGTGCCGGATAAACGGTGGCCCGGTTTATTCCGCCGGGAATATCCGGCCACGCCGGGCCGGCGTTCAGGGGCGGCGCCGGGGCTGTATATGTGACTGAGCGGGGTATGTGGGCGGTTGCGGTGTTCATTGGGTCCATTCCTTGAGGAACTCTTTGGCGCTGCGGGCAGGGTTTTCGGCGGCGCAGATGGCTGAGACCACCGCGATGCCGGCCGCTCCAGCGCGCCTCAGTGCCCTGACATCGGCCGGGGTTATGCCGCCGATCGCGACGCAGGGCAGCAGCGTCGCGGCGGCGATAGCGGCGAACCCCTGGATGCCCAGGGGCGCCGGATGGTCCGGTTTGGTCGACGTCGGCCGGATTACGCCCACGCCCAGATAGTCCACGGTCCCTGCGGGCAGGGCGTGCAGCTGCGCGAGATGTTCGGCCGTGTTGGCGCTCAGCCCGATCAACGCGTCCTGACCAACAATTGCCCGGACCTGGGGTGCCGGAAGATCGCTTTGACCGATATGGACGCCGTGGACAACCGCGCCGGCCGCGCGGGCGGCGAGAAAAACGTCCACCCGGTCGTCCACCAAAACCGTGGCCTGGTCACCGACGGCATCGGCGGTACGCATCACCAGATCGTAGAACCGGGCGGCGCTGGCCGTTTTTTCCCGGATCTGTACCATTCGCACGCCTCCGGCAACGGCTGCGCGCACCGTCTCCAGCACTCCGCGTTCCCCGCACAGCTGATCGTCGGTGATCAGGTAAATCCCGGGGGTGAAGCCGGCCCTGCCGGCGCCTGTCATGAGATAGCCACTCTGGACCGGATTGTTTCGGCATCCACAGACCCCAGCGCGTCCAGGAAGGCGACCGCGAAACTGCCCGGGCCGCGGGCTTCGACAGCGGCGATTTCGGCAGCGACGGTATATACCGCAGTGGCTGCAGCCGTCGCTGCCAGACGGTCGCCATCCACGGCCAAAAAGGCTGCGGTGACCGCGCCCAGTGCGCAGCCGCCCCCGGTGACCAGGGTCAGATAGGGGTGGCCGTTACCGATCCGGATCACGTCCGTCCCATCCGTGATCAGATCGACGGCCCCGGAAACGGCCACGACGGAACCGTGAACACTGGCCAGGCGACCGGCCGCTGCCAGCGCACTGTCGGGAGTGTCGACGGCATCAACACCACGGCCACCTGCCCCCAACCCTGCCAGTGCGATAACCTCTGAAGCGTTGCCCCGGATAGCGGTCGGGGCGTAAGAGAGCAGTTCACTGGCAAGGGCAGTACGCACCGGCAGGACGCCGACCGCGACCGGGTCAAGAACCCACGGAGTGCCTGCCTCCTGAGCGGCCGAGGCGGCTTCGACCATGGCGACCCGTTGCTCCGCGTGGGGAGTACCCACGTTGATCAGCACTCCGGAAGCTATCCGGGCAAACTGGCCGGCCTCGGTGGGGACATCAGCCATGGCTGGCGCCGCCCCGAGGGCGAGAAGCACATTCGCGGTGAAGTTTGTCACAACCGTGTTGGTCAGACACTGCACCAATGGCCCCGTCTCCCGCAACCGGGCGAGCATCGTGCAGACATGGTCAGGTGTCAGGCGAACAGTCATCCGCAACATCCCTTCGCTAGTACGAACTAGATCAGGTCCAACGGGTCTTATCTCAGCCCTGTTGCCCAGGGCACCCCGTGTCACTCTAGAAAGCCTACTCCCACGTAGGCACAGGCGCGCATCAGCCGGAGAACCGTGGCTTGGGCCCGGCAGGGTGCAGCGATGGCAGTGGCGGTGTTGGTAACGATGCTGTCACGAGCCGCAATTGGCGCGTCCGCGCTTGGCGGCGCCAACGCCCGCTGGCATCCTCTCCGGTCTGGGTCATGCCGTGTCGGGAATCACGCCTCATGCCACGGGTGACAGTTTGGGGTATGCCTCACCCGGACGTCAGGAAGGGGCTAGTTCTCCCGTCAGGCTACGGTCGCTTTGCGGTAAGTTGACGTCGGCCCCAGGCGGTTTTGGAGCTCAACCTGACACTCACAGATGCGAAGTATTGCGCTTATTTCGAAGGCACCGGCGCTCTGTGCCGGGGCAGCCTTCGTCCGCAGGGGCTATTTCTGGCGCCGTCGCAAAATTGACTGGATACCGAGGCGGTCACCAATCTCGGTGAGATTTATGGCGTTGGGGTGATCTTCTGCGACTTCGTCCCATGCCGCTAGGGATATGTGCAGCATGACGACTTGGAGCCCCATCGCGAATTTGGTATACGGGAATTTCGATAGATCCGCAAACGCCAACCCGTTGTTCTCCGAGTCTTCCAAGTATGAATCGACCAGTGGACTGCCAGCATGGGAGAACTCCGAGAGCAGCCGGTAGTAGCCGTACATCCATTCTGCTCCGGCGAGTGACTCACAGCGCTGCCTAAAGATTCGTGCTTCGGCGTTGGCATGTCGGGCGAGTTCGTTTATCTCGGCCTGAATGTTGGTGTTGTCAGAATCGGGCTCACCTGCAATGACCGCGAGATCCTCAAGAAGGCGGAGGCGTTTGGTTCCTCCGTCATGAGCAGCCGCCGCCCCCGAAAATGGAGTCACCGCCATCCAGGCTGCTGTAACGGCACACTCCATGCTCATGCGTACCAGAGGCATTGACTGGATATACATTCCGTTGTCAACGAGCAGTAGTACCGAACGCGTGAGCGCCACCATGTGCTCGACTTGGACGCGGATGGACAGCCCCCGAAGCAGTGAGCCATCCAGCACTTGGATCGTGACCGGGCCGTCCTCGCCGCTCCACAGGGAAAGCAACTCCCGCAGTGCGGCCACAGATTCATCGACCGATGGAGGCTGAGATCCGCTTGTCTGAGGTGCCATAACCCAAACCTACACAGACGCAACGTGAAACTTTGCCATCGGGTAAGTGCCGTGGAGCGATTAGGTGCTGGCCGGACATTCGACGCGGTCGCGCCCGGACTGGGGTGACTGTAGAAAATCTCGTAACCCTTTATCGCCCTCTATGCAGAGAGTATGCAGGGCTGCTTGATCGGAGGCCCAAGGATCGAACGGGGTTAGGTACCCTCGAAGTTTGGAGATTTTGCGATTCCTTCATTGCGGCTAACTCAGGTCTTTTTCTGAGCATCGAGGATGGTCGCGAGCTTGGCCTCTAAGCGGGCAATTTTTCGCTGCTGGATTGCGTACTGAGTCTCATGGTGTTTCAACTTTTTGCGGAGATATTCCTGTGGGCGTGAAGCAGCCTTGGGCGTCTTGAGGCTGTTCTCATATGCGGCCTTGGCGTCGGCAAGGAATCTTGCTGGAATTTCCAGCACGCGCCGCTCCATCTCGATTTCCTCGGGCAAGTATTCGAGTGGATGGTCATAGCGGTAGAGGGCACGATCGAGCAGTTCCAATGCATTTTCGGGCGTCAGTTCGCCGCGGCGCAGATCGCTTCGTTCCATGTTGCATTGACGATGGGTGACGCGCAGGTTGCCCCAATTGTCCCCACCGCCGCGAGACTTCGGCCTCACGTGATCGACCTGAGCGCTAGTGTCCTGCGCCTTAAATTCATTTGTTAAATGTTAAAATGGAGAATGGCAAGAACAGGGCGGCCGAGGGCCGAATTGACGCTGACCGACAACGAGCGTGAGCAGTTGGTCCGCTGGTCGCGGCGTGCGAAGTCTACGCAGGC
>DATCNU010000152.1:0-25938 GCA_036565085.1 Arthrobacter sp. | reverse complement strand
CGAACGCTGGACCGCGTTCAGTGCCATCGCGGGACGGTAGCGCCCATCCGCAGGGGCGGCCGCATCCAAGATACCCAGCAGCCAGGAATCCAGCTGCCCATTCAACCCCGGCAGCCCGTCCACGTACGTCCAGGACGCCTTAACCTGACGCGATCCGACAAGGGCGTTCAACGACATCGGATAGCCGCCCGGCGCCTTGACCGGCACACTCAGCACATCCGATAGCGGCCGTGGCAGCGGTGCAACCTCTGGCGGCCCACCCGTAACCGGTTCTTGAGGTCGCTGCACGGAGGCTGGGGATCCGGCAATTCCGTCGCCCCCGCAGATGAGCGCAGCGGCACACAACAAGCCCAGCACGATCCGCAGCCAGGCGGAAGCCGTGCCCGCGCGCGTGTGCCATGAGCCGTGCCTCATCAACGAACAGACTCCTCCGTGTCTTGAATCTTCAATCTTCCTGCCTGCCGCCCCCACCCCTGCGTGCCGGAAACAAACCCCACCCGGGAAAGCAGGGGCCAGCAGCAACGAAAGAGACGATACGAACACCAGCATCATAAGGGGGACGACGCTGACCACCTGCAACACACCCCGATGACGCTGACAACGAGGCTGGCTTACCCGCACGACACTCTGGCAACCCTTCCTGCTGGTTCGACCGCAGGCCATACCGCAGCACCGACCATTTTCAGTGTTCAGCCACCGTTACGCCCAAGTACGGAAGCTGCCGCGGGGCCCGGCTTGGAGGCCGGCCGACTTCAGGTGATTCCCAGCATCCTCCCAAGAACAGGTGGGAAACTGCTGGTCTATGTGTGCCTCCATGGTGCTCAAGCGGACTGCTGCCCGCCCCGCCGCACGGCACCCAGGAGGTAAAGAACAACATGAACCCACACCCGCCCTCCGTGCCGCCCCTGCATCTGCCGGGCCGCTCGTGGTGGCTGCTGGCCGCCTCGGCTCTCCTCTGGGCCGCCGCGCTCACCGTCGGACTCCTGGCGAAACTCTACGGCTCCCCCGGGCCTGACCTCGCATGGGACGAAAGCCTGATCCCCACCCGGACCACGGCACAGACAGGTCTCGCGCTGGCCCTCAACACCCTGTTTTCCCCGGCCGGGAACGTCACCATTCTGCTGCTGTGCTGTCTGGTCCTGACCTTCGGGCTCCGCCGACCGCTGACCGCATTGGCCTTCGGCTCCCTGGCCAGTGTCGGCTGGCTGTCCTCGGAAATAGGAAAACTCACGATCACACGTCTCCGGCCGCCCGCCGCAGCCACCCAAGCCTTGATCATGGAGGCCGGCAACGACAGTTTTCCCAGCGGCCACACAGCGTTTGCCGTATCTCTGGCCTGGACCGTCGTCCTGGTACTCGCACGGACCCGCACCCAACGCATGATCACCGGAATCGGCGGCGCCTTGGTGGCTGCCGCGGTTGGCCTCTCGCGGCTTTACCTGGGCGTTCACTATCCCAGCGACGTCATTGGCTCGCTGCTGATCAGTACCGCCGGTGTGCTGCTTTGGCTGCCCGTATGGAACAACCTCATCGAGCCCCGACTACGCAGGGCTGCCCTCCTTATGGACTTGACCGGCCGTGGGCGGCTCCGAAACCTTTGACGCCTGGGAACAGATCTCCCCACGACGCCTGCATCAAATTCATCCAGGGCTCCGCCCGCCGGGGTCCTGCCGGAACAGCACCCAGCGGTTTAGCGAAGTGGTAGTTTGCGGTTATGGCAAATGCCCTCGCGTGGTTCTCCCATTCCGGTGTCGTGCAGGGAGTAATTCTCGGCGCTGTGCTGGCATTCTTGACAGCGATCCTCATGATGAATTCCGTGGGCAACGCGATCACAACGACTGTCAACGGTTGGAATGCCATCCGCAAATGCGGACAGCCTGGCAACGGGGTCCTCGTGCGGGCCGCCTGCGCCAAAGCCCTGCCCATCGTCAATGTGTTTGAAGAGGCCGCGTACTGGACGACCACTGTGGATGGCTCAGGGCAAACGCTGAGCGGCAGGCACGGGTACGTCCTGCATTTTCCTGCCGGGAAACTGCCGCCGAATGACGCCTTCTGGTCGCTCACTCCCACCGATGTTGCCGGGTACATGGTGAACAATCCTATTCATCGCTCTAGCGTTGGTGACCGTTCACCTCTCGTGCAGAGCGCCGACGGTTCAGTCGATGTCTATCTTCAACATCAGGCTCCGAGCAGGCACGAGCCGAACTGGCTGCCAACGCCCTCCGGGAGGTTCAAGCTGATGTTCCGCGTTTATCTGCCCGGCGCGGCAATTCTCGACGGCACGTACCAATTGCCGGCCGTTGTCAGGGCGCAGTGACATGAACCGCGTCATCTTGAAGTACGGACGTCCCCTCACCGCCGTCATACTGGCGGTCTTCGCATGGGTCATCTACCGCCGGATCGCCAGCCGGGACGAGATCATTCCACTCGCCGCAGCGGCAGCAATCGTATGGGGGCTCGGGGCGCCGGCTTTCATCTACCTCTGGCCCCGTCTGACGGTCAGCGGATACGAGAGGGCGATTCTCAAGCACGGGTTCGGTGACGGCCCGATCCCCGTCAACACGCTGTACGCCGTGCCCAACACCTCTTCCCCGTCGGCATCGCACGGGCGCCTTCTGGCAACCGGAGCAGACGATCTGCTCTATGTCGGCGGCTGGCTTGACCTGAGCAACGGGCCGCAAGTTCTGCACGTACCGGACATGGCCGGACGCTACTACAGCGTGCAGTTCACCGACCCGTCGACGAGCGCCAATTTTGCCTACGTCGGCAAACGTACAACGGGAACCAAATCGGGCGACTATGTTCTCAGCGGGCCCGGGTGGAAGGGAAGCGTGCCTAGGGCCATGACGCAGATTTCTTCGCCAACCGATTCCGCGCTCGTCATTGGTCGTGTCTTCGTCGAGGGCGACGGCGATCTTCCGATCGCTTACGCGCTTGCGAAGCAAATACAGCTCGCGCCGCTGAAACCGTAGCTACGACCTTCGCGACACCGGGCGACCGTCGTCGAGCCCTCGGTGGCGGGCGGTGCCGTGAAGGCTATTCGTCAGCGACCCTTAACCGCCGACCGCCCTGCGGACAAGCTCCGCGATGACCTTCTCGTCGGCCGATGAGAGTTCGGTGATGGCATAGGACGTGGGCCACATCGTGCCGTCGTCGAGCTGCGCCGGCCCGAAGAACGCAAGGTTGCCGTAGCGAGCCTTGAACCTCGCGCGCTCCGGGTAGAACAGCACGGGCTTGCCGTCCGCGTTGGCATGGGCAGGGCTGCCATAGAGCAGCTTCGGCGTCAGCGACGGTGCGACCCGCGTGACGATCGCGTGAATGCGCTCAGCGTTCGTCTTGTCCGGCTCGTCCAGCGAGGCGACCTTGTCGAGTACCGACTGCAACGCCGCAGCGGCAGCCTCCTGCACCCTGAGTTCCTTGGCCCGCTGACGCTCGGCAGCGCGCTCGTCGGCCGTGGATTCGGGGCCGGACTTCTTGATTTGCGCCATGCGGTCCATTATCGCGCGGCACGCTGGCTGCCGGCGTCGCGGCCTTCAATGGCCAGCGCCCGGACATTTCACTTTTTCACAGCCCGCCCCTTGACTGGCGAGTGCCGTCAGCAGAGAGTGTCACATGTGAGGCGTGAGGCCGTTCGGGAGTATCTGGCGAGTGCCCTGTGGGCGATGCCGACATGCGCCGTCGTGATCGCGCTCATCGCGGGGGCGGGCCTCTCCGCGGTGCAAATCGGCAAGGCGTCGCCCCTTGCGGTCCTCCTCTTCCAGGGGACATCCGACGACGCGCGGAACCTGCTCGTGAGCATCGCCAGCACGATGGTCACGGTCATCGCCCTGGTCCTGGGCCTCACCGTGGTCGCCCTGCAGCTCGCGTCGACCCAGTTCAGCCCGCGACTCCTGCGGAACTTCCTCCGTGACATCCCCAACCAACTGACACTGAGCGCCTTCGTGGCGACCTTCGCATACAGCACGGCGGGGCTCTACACGGTCGGCATCGCAGCCGGCCAACGCATCGAGGAGTATCCCCGCCTCGCCGTAAGCGGCGCACTGCTGCTGCTGTTCGTGAGCATGGTGATGCTCGTGTTCTTCGTCCACCACCTATCGCATTCGATCCAGGTGGACCAAGTCATGAAAGGCGTCGAGACGGCGACGCTGAAGGTGATCGAGCGGTCTTTCGTCCAGGGCGACCCGGGCATCCACGCACCAGAGCCGCCGCCCGGCGCCACTGCCCTGCCGGCACCGCGATCGGGATATGTCCAGGCCTTCCACGTCGAGGCATTCGTCGGTGCTCTCGCGAACCGAGGCCTCATGGCCCTCATGGTGCCCATGGTCGGCCGGCATGTGGTTGCCGGGGCGCCCATCGCCTGGGTGTGGGAGGGCACGGGCGACGGCGGGGGGCCGCTTGCGCCCGACGCCTCCGCCGAGCTTCGCCGGGCACTCGCGCAGAGCGTGCGGATCGGCTACGAGCGGACCCTGGAGCAGGACGTTGCGTTCGGGATCCGACAGCTCGCCGACGTCGCGTCCAAGGCGCTCTCGCCTGCCATCAACGACCCCTACACGGCGAACCAAGCGGTCGACCATCTGGGCACGATCCTCGCGGCCCTGACACTCCGGCAGCACGGCCCGCAAGCGGTGGCAGACGCCCAAGGCACCGTCCGGCTCCACATCCCCGCCCGCGATTTCGCCTATCTCGTCGATCTGGCCCTCGGACAGGTGCGGCGTTACGGAGCGAACGAGCCCCGCGTCGTCCGGGCACTGTTGCGCGTATGCCGAGATCTCGCCTGGTTCGGAGACGCCGGCCACCGCGCCGTCGTCCGGCGGTACGTGGAGACCCTCATGAGCGACGTGACCCGGCTCGTGGCGCAGCCAGCCGATCGCGAGCCCCTCCTTGAGGAGGGCGCGGCGGTCCTTGACGCCTTCAACGTGACGGACGGCAAAACGGACGCCGCCTAGCCCTGCTCGGACGGGTGATGCTGTACCGATAGGTAGATGTCCCGGCACCTTGATTCCACGCGACCTTCTACAAGGCCACGGCTCCGCATGGTGATGGCCTGACCAAAGCACTGTTGCTAGCATGTGGGCGGGGTGGCTGATGGAAAGTAAAACTGCAGAGCGCGCATCGGTCGACGCGACGTTGGCCGTTGCGGCGTACGGCGTCGCGGGCATCTGGCTCTCCACGGTCCACTCCCCCGGCCTCGGACTTCAGTCAGTCGGCTTCGCAGCCGGCGCCGCGGTCAGGGGCGGAGCTGCCACCTCCGTTCTGCGCCGCACTCCCCGCTTCTCCACGCCCGCCGACCGGGTGACCCTGCTGCGGGCTGTGCTTGTGTCCCTTTGCGCCGTGTTGGCCGCTCCGGTGCTGTTCACCGGGCGGCTCCAGGACCCGTCTGTCGTCGTCGTGGGGGCCGCTGCTTTCCTTCTCTACGCCGTCGACGGTCCCGTCGCCCGGCGCACCGGAACAGCATCAGCGGCGGGAGCACGCTTGGATGCCGCCACCGACGCCGCTCTGGTGCTCGTTCTGTCCTGTGCAACCGCGGCTGCCATCGGGCCGTGGACCCTCGGTATAGGAGCCCTGTACTACGTTTTTGTGGCCGCTGGCCACTTTCGGCCCCACCTTCGCTCGCCGCTGCCGTCGAGCGCGGCGCGTAAGGCGATCGGAGCCTTCCAGCCGTTCGCGCTGCTCCTCGCATTGACCCCGGGGATTCCCCCGGCTGCTGCAGCTGCCGCGCCGGCGCTGGCTCTTCCGCTGCTCATGTTCTCCTTCGCCCGCGACGTTGTCGAGCTGGAACGGCGTCGGTATGAATCAGGCCCGACTGCCGCCAGCCGGCGATGAATCCCGATGCCGGGCCACGGATGGGGCAGTTCCCGCCGTGCCCGGCACACGGGGCGCTGACGTCCCGGCAGCGCGCGAAGACCCGGATGCGTCTCGAGATTTTGCCGCTGGTGGTACAACGTGTGCCGGCTTAGCGAATCCCGCTGTCCACAAGCAGAGTGATGCGAACAGGTATGTCCGAGATGACCACCTGCTCAGCAGCCGTGGAAGCGTAACCGCCGACGTTGCTCGCTCTGATCACGTAACGTCCGTCAGGCAGACTGAGGTGGAAGGCGCCGGTGCTGTCTGTCAGTGTTGAGTCCCGGACAGCATCCCCGTCCAAGGCGACAACCGCCGCCCCTGATAGAGGCCGTGGCGGACACTCCTGACCACTTCGTTCGACGGGACAGACCGGACCTGTCAGGACGGAGCCGGTAACAACCCCGGAATGCCCGGTGACCGGAACGATTTGACTGGCGCACCCGCACAACCACAGGATTGCGGCCACTAACACCACCGAATATCTGCCCTCGATGGCCGGGACAAAGGCCGCCAACGCGTGCGGCAAACGGATTGCTCTGCGTCGAATGCCTTGGCCCTGGCCCTGGCCCACTAGCGCCGCTTACCGAATCTGAACGAAAGTCCCGGCAGGATGCGGATACTTCCGCGTCCCCGGCTGTTCAGCGTCATGCGGCCGACGCGCTTTGACACGCTCGCCCCCGACTTGGACAAATTAACGGCCGATCCATTGCCGAGCTTGATTCGCTTCCGAAACGAAAAACCCACGAAATCCTCCCCCATTCAGCGTTGTATCCCGACACTACTGCCCTGCCCGTGGCGAAGATAGGTGCCCAGGGTGGGCGCCGGTTAGCTGCCGTTGTACTCGTCGTCGGTGATGTGCTCGTTCCACGTGGTGGTCTTGGACGAATCTTCACCGTTTTGGAGCATGGCAATGTGTTCCATGAAGCAGCCGGGGGCGGCGGCGTGCCAGTGTTCCTCACCGGGGGGAGTGTAGAGCGTCTGGCCTGGGTGGACTTCGATGATCTTTCCGTCCCGGGTACCGAAACGGCCTACACCTTGGGTGACCCGCAGGTACTGGCCGTGCTGGTGGTAGTGCCAGGCGGTACGTGCTCCAGGCGCGAAGCGGACGGTCGCGACGACCATCGTCTGGTCGCTCTCGTGGGGAAGGGCGATTGAATCCAGCCACACGTCGCCGGCGAACCGGGCTGGCGGGTTTTTGGTTGTCGGCACATTGGGTTCGATGTTCATGCTTTTCCTTAGCTGTTCTCTGTGAAAAGCCGCTTGGCGACGCCTATCGCAGACATGCCCTTGGGCCAGCCGGCGTAAAGCGTGACATGGGTGATGGCTTCGATGAGCTCTTCCTGGGTCACACCGTTTTCGAGGGCGCGGCCGAGATGGGAACCAAGCTGCTCGGTGTTTCCGCCGGCGGTGAGCACGGCTACCGTGATGAGGCTGCGGTCGCGGGCGCCCAGTTCGGGCCGGTTCCAGACATCCTCGAACAGCATGTCGTCGGTGAGCTCAGCAAGCTTCGGGGCAAAGTCGCCGAACGTTTTTCGACCGCGTCCGAGTTGCTTGGGCTGGTCAGTCATGATGATCCTTCTTTCGGTCTGGAATCTGTGGTGGTCTGCTGGCCACCGCCGCTGCGGCCATGTCTGTCACCGTCGTCGTGCCACTGTCGTCAGCTCGTTGGTGCCGTAGCTGTTGTCCTCGGGGTTGACGGTGACGCCGGGTGCGACGAGCTGGTCGATGCGGTCCAGCACGTCGGTGCTCAGTGTGATGTCCGCGGCGGGCAGGTAGGACTCGAGCTGTTCCATGGTGCGCGGTCCGACGATGGCTGCCGTGACGCCGGGGTGGTTGATCACGAACGCGATGGACAGCTCGATGAGCGTCAGCCCGGTTCGTTCGGCGAGCTGGGCCAGTTCTTCGACGATGTCGAGTTTTCGCTGGTTGGCCGGGCTTGTCATATCGAACCGGGCGTTCGGACGCGCGGAGGAGGTGGGTGCGGACGCTGAGTCTTTGCGCCAGCGCCCTGAGAGCCATCCGCCGCTGAGCGGGCTGTAGGTGAGGGTACCCATGCCGTGCCGCTGCGCAGTGGGAAGGATGTCCTCTTCGATGCCGCGGACGAGGATCGAGTAGGGCGGCTGCTCGGTGACGAACCGCTCCAGGTTGCCCTCCCGGGATGCCCACTGGGCTTCGACGATCTGGGATCCTGAGTAGGACGAGGAGCCGATGTACCGGACCTTGCCTTGCCGGACAAGGTCGGTGAGGGCGCCGAGGGTTTCCTCAACGTCCGTCTCGGGGCTGGGCCGGTGGACCTGGTAGAGGTCGATGTAGTCGGTGTTCAGCCGGCGAAGCGAGTTCTCGACTTCGCGGATGATCCAGCGGCGGGATCCGCCGCGCTGGTTGGGGTCCCCGCTCATGGGCATGAAGAACTTCGTCGCGAGGAACACCTCATCACGCCGTCCCGCCAGTGCCTGCCCGACGATTTCCTCGGATGCCCCGCCGGAGTATACGTCGGCGGTGTCGATGAAGTTGATGCCCGCGTCGAGGGCGCGGTGGATAATCCGCGTGGCGTCCGTGCTGTCGTCGTTGCCCCACGGGCCGAACATCATCGCGCCCAGGCACAAAGGACTGACCTGCACGCCGGTGCGGCCAAGGGGACGGTATTCCATAGTGGTCTCTTCTCTCTGTCTGAGTCTTCGGGTCGGAGGCTTCGGGTCTTAGGCTTCGGGGATGACTGCAGCGAAGCGCTCTTCGCGGGCCTCGTCGGGGTCCGGTCCGTTGCGGATTCCGGAGTCGAGCGCGTCGATGGCGGCGAGTTCGCCGGCACTGAGTTCGAAGTTGAAGACATCGAAGTTTTCGGCGATGCGTGCGGGGTTGGTCGATTTCGGGATGGCTGAGCGGCCCTGCTGCAGGTGCCAGCGGAGCATGACCTGTGCCGGACTCTTGCCGTGGGCCCGTGCGATGGTGGCGATTGTCGGGTCTTCCATGACGTTCCGCCGCTCCTTGCCCCACCCCGGGTAGAAGGTGATCCCCCCGATCGGTGACCAGGCCTGGGTAAGGATCCCGTGTTGGGCGTCGGCTGCCTGTACCTCCGGCTGGGTGAAGTAGGGGTGCAGTTCGACCTGGTTCACGGCCGGGATAATGTCGGTCGAATCGAGCAGCTGCTTCAGGTGGTGGGGCATGAAGTTGCTGACACCGATTGCGCGCACCTTCCCGTCTGCGAGAAGGGTCTCCAGCGCCTTATAGGCGGCGATGGTTTTCTCGAACCGGTCAGGGGCGGGCTGGTGCAGGATGAGCAGGTCCACGTAGTCCACGGCGAGCTTGCCCGCCGCTTTGTCCCACGCGTGCAGCGTCTGGTCGTAGCCGTAGTCGCTGACCCAGACCTTGGTCTCGATGAACACGTCCGGGCGATCGAGGCCGGAACGGCGGATGCCTTCTCCGACCTCACGCTCGTTGCCGTACGCAGCGGCGGTGTCGATGTGCCGGTAACCGGTGGCCAGTGCGGCCTGGACAGCTGCCGTTGTTTGCTCCGGCGGACTCTGGAAGACGCCCAGCCCGATGGCGGGCATGATGACGCCGTTGTTTAGTGAGATGTGCATGATTATCCTGATCTTTTTGGTTAGGGGCGGACGAGTACTTTGAGCGCTTGGCGGTCGGCCATGGCCCGGTAGCCGGCAGGAACGTCGTCCAGGCCGATGGTGCGGTCGAAAACCTTGCCCGGTTCGATGGTGCCGTCGAGCACGAGCGGCAGCAGCTCCTCGATATAGGCGCGCGCGGGTGCGACCCCGCCGGTGAGTGTGATGTTGCGCATGAACTCGGGGAATCCGAGCGGAACTTCAGTGAACTGCGGCGCGCCGACGCGGCTGATGACGCCGCCGTCGCGGACCACGGCGATCGCCGTCTCGATCGCCGGCTTGAGACCGACAGCTTCGAGGACGGCATGGGTTCCGTCGCCGTTGGTGAGTTCCCTGACCTTGGCGATCCCCTCGAGGCCGCGTTCGGCGACGACGTCGGTGGCACCGAATTCGCGGCCGAGGTCGGTGCGGGCCTCGTGGCGGCCCATGAGGATGATGCGCGAGGCGCCCATGAGCCTGGCGGAGAGAACGGCGGAGAGGCCGACTGCGCCGTCGCCGATGATGGTGACTGTCTGACCGGGCTGGATGCCGGCCTTCCTGGCCGCGTGGTATCCGGTCGACATGACATCGGAGAGGCTCAGCAGCGACGGAATCAGCTTCTCGTCGAAACCTTCGGGGACCACGGCTAAAGTGCCCGATGCCTGCGGCACGCGGGCGAATTCCCCCTGGCCGCCGTCGTCGTGGCCGCCCCAGTGCGCGCCGTGGCGGCAGGAGGTCTGCAGTCCTTCCTTGCAGAAGTCGCAGGTGCCGTCGGAGGCGACGAAAGGTGCGATGACGAAGTCACCGATCGCCAGGCCGGTCACCCCGGAGCCGAGTTCTTCGACGATGCCGACGAACTCGTGGCCCATGCGGGAGCCTTCTGCGGATGAAGGCCTGGAGGCGTAGGGCCACAGGTCGCTGCCGCAGATGCAGCCGGCGACGATACGCACGATCGCGTCGGTGGGCTCCTGGATGGTGGGGTTGGGGACGGTCTCGACGCGCACGTCTCCGGCGCCGTACATCAGTGTTGCTCGCATGTTGGGATTCCTAACTAAGTTGGGGGCCGGATTCCAGTCAACACCGGTAGCTGCCCTCTTTGGAGTGCATGTCAGTACCCCCATAACGGGCGGGGCAGGTGGGTCAGCGGGCAGGCTCGGCCTCCGGCACGGGCACGGGCATTCGGGGCGCCGGTGTGCGGCGGGCAGCCAGGTCTGCAGGCAGGATGAGGGCCGCGGTAATTGCCAGGGCGAGGGCCAGGAGAATGGTGCCCGTCGTGAGGGCGACGCTGACCTGGGCGGCCAGGTGTGCCGGGGCGGGACCGGCGGGGACGGTCGCTGCGGCCGCGACGGCGACGGCGAGTCCCAGGCAGGTGCCCACCTGGTGGAAGGTGTTCACCAGGCCCGACGCGGCGCCGGCGTCGGCCGCGGGGGCGCCGACGATGCCGAACGAGGTCAGCGGCGCGAAGGCCAAACCCTGTCCGGCGCCGATAAGGACCATCGGCAGGGCGATGCCGGTCAGGTAGCCGGAGTCGACGCCGGCCCGGCTGAGCCAGAACATCCCGGCAAGAGTGACCAGGATGCCTGCCACGAGTGGGATGGAGCTCGGCATCCGGCCCGCGAGCCGCGGGATGGCCATCGCGACGGCGAAGTTCACGGCCGTCATGGGCAGGAATCCGATGCCGGCCTGCAGCGGGTCAAAGCCCAGCACTTCCTGCATGAACTGGGTGGTGAAGAAGAAGAATCCGATCATCGCGCCCAGGTAGAGGAAGCGGGCAAGGTAAGCGCCGGTGCGGCGGCGGCTCCTGAACAGGCGCAGCGGCATGATGGGCTGGGAGGCCCTGCGTTCGATCAGTACGAACACGATCAGGAGTACGACGCCGGCGCTGACGGTTGTGAGCGTGACCGGCGAGTCCCAGCCCGCTCCAGCGGTGTTAATGATGCCGAACACCAGGGCGCCGACACCGAGGGTCGCGCTAAGCGCCCCGAACACGTCGAAGCGTCCGCTGGCGCGTCCGGTTTCCGGGAGAAACCGCGGAGCGAGGACTATCATCGCTGCGCCAATAGGTACGTTGACAAAGAACCCGGCCCGCCAGGAGATCCAGTGGGCCAGCGCCCCGCCGATGACCAGCCCAAGGCTCGCCCCGATCCCGGCGGTGGCCCCGTACAAAGCCACGGCCCGGGTGCGCTCACGGCCCTCCGGGAAGCTCGCCGTGAGCAGGGACAGTGAGGCAGGTGCCACGATCGCCGCCCCGATGCCCTGGACGGCGCGGCCGGCGATCGCCCACCAGCCCGCCGGGGCCAGTCCGATCAGCAGCGATGCGATCGAGAACACCACCAACCCGAACACGAAAACCCGCCGTCGGCCGAGCAGGTCTCCTGCCCGGGCTCCAAGAAGCAGCAGTCCGCCGAAGACCAGCGTGTACGCGTCCTGCACCCAGGAGAGCTCACCGGTGCTCAGCCGGAGATCTGCCTGCAGGCTCGGCAGGGCGGTGAAGATGATTGAGTTGTCCAGCAGGATCATGAAGTAGCTGGCGAGGATGATCGCCTGGATCGCTGTCGGATGGGCAGCCGTTGTGGGTGCAGGTTTCATGCCTTCAATGCAACCGTGATTTCTCCGGGGCCGGGAGTCACGGTCGTTCCGGGTACTGCCAGTGCCTCCCTCGAGCATCAGCCGCCGCGTAACGTGGATGCCATGACACACAGCGACGACGTGCGGAAGTTCCTGACCTCCCGCCGAGCCAGAATCACGCCTGAGGAGGCAGGACTGCCCCTCTACGGGGGCAACCGGCGGGTCACCGGCCTGCGCCGTGAGGAAGTCGCGATGCTTGCCGGGATGAGCGTGGACTATTACGTCCGCCTGGAGCGCGGAAACCTCTCCGGCGCCTCCGACAGCGTCCTTGAAGCGCTCGGGCGTGCCCTGAAGCTCGATGAGGCCGAAACGGCCCACCTTTTTGACCTGGCCCGCGCCGCCACGGCTTCCCCGCGGGTGCGGCGGAAGCGCAGCCCGCAGACGGTTCGGCCGAGCGTGCAGCGCGTCATCGATGCGATCACGACGGCGCCGGCTTGGGTCCGCAACGACCGCGGGGATGTCCTCGCCGCCAACGAACTGGGCCGGGCCCTTTACCTGGGCTTAATGGCAGAGCAGGTCACCCCGCCGAACAGCGCACGCTTCACCTTCCTGAACCCGAAAGCGCAGGAGTTCTTCGCCGACTGGGAACGCGCAGCGGATGACATCGTCGCAGTCCTGCGCTCCACGGCCGGAAAGAACCCGTACGACAAGGACCTCACGGACCTGATCGGTGAACTCTCAACCCGCAGCGAGGAGTTCCGCACCCGGTGGGCCCGTCACGACGTGAAGTATCACCGCGCCGGCCGCAAACGGCTCCACCACCCGATCGTTGGCGGCCTTGACCTGAGCTTCGAGGCGCTGGAACTCCCCGCAGACCCGGGACTGCGCATCAACGTCTACACAGCTGAACCCGGGACACCCTCCGAGGACGCACTGAAAGTCCTTGCCAGCTGGGCCGCTACCCAGCGTGAACCGACAAAGGCCGCGGTCGAGGTAAAAAAATGAGCAACCGTCCCTCCACTGTCCTGATCGTCGGTGCCACCGGCAGCGTCGGCCGCTACGCGGTGGCAGAGGCGCTGCAGCAGGGCTATGCCGCCCGTGCACTCGTCCGGGACAGGGCCCGGGCCGCCCGGGTGCTCCCCGATGGTGTGGACCTGATGACCGGGGATCTGACTCATCCCGAAACTCTCTGCGTGGCGGTGGGAGGTTCGACCTTTCACTCCATCCCGGTTGCCCGCAGCCAAGGATAGGGCAGGAGATCTTTAACGCCTGCTATTCCCGCGGTTCCGTCGCCATCGACCATGGCGGTCATCTCGGCGCCGCATGTCCGCACTAATCCCCGGCAGACTCCGCAGGGGTTCGTGACCTGCGGCTCTGCGTGCTCTCCGCTGCGACCAAGGGAACGCCCCCACATGATAAGGCGAATCCTCGTTGGATGACGGCCCATGCGCATTCCCGTGCAAACTCTCCGGCACTGGCGGTTTTCGAATGGGCCGCCACCGGGATCGAAACACCTGAACGTCGGATGGCGCGACCTGCCCGCAGAGGTTCGGCGAATGGCTTCGCCCACGCTCAGTCAGGCCTCCGGCGCTCCGCCATCCAGACAGCCAAGGCCGCGCGACTGTGCAGTCCCAATTTCGTCAGGGCATGCGCGACGTGGTTCTCGACGGTACGCGACGAGACCGAGAGCTGCCTCGCGATCGACGCGTTGCCGAGTCCCCGGCGCACAAGTTCGGCGATCTCGAATTCGCGGGGCGTCAGCATGTCCGGCTGCCGCCCGCCGTCGACCGCCCGAAGCTCCGCCGCGGCCTCCGCGAAGGAGAGCTTCTCCCCGGCTTCCCAGGCGGCCGCGAAGCTGTGCGGTCCGAGCAGCAGCTCCGCGGTCGACTTTACTTGAGCGAAGTCGGCAAGCGCTATCTCGTGGAACCTCCCCCGGCCCCCTCCCGCCGCATGGTCGCGGCGGCCGCCCGTACCGCCGTCGTCGGATCCCGCGTCACAGTCAGCGCCGCGAGTCGGGCGAGCGCGACACCGCGGTAAGAAATGTCGCCCACTCGGGCGAAGGCGTCCACCCCTTCGAAAAGCCTTGCCCGCCCACGACGGTGCGGCCCAGATTCGACTCGGCGAGGCCCAGGTAAGTGAGGATCTGCCCTTGGGCCCAGAGGTCCCCCGCTTCGACGGCAAGGTCCACGGCCCCATGGAGGATGCCCGTCGCCTCCTCGTCGCGGTGGGCCCACACCGCCGCCATCCCCAGCGTGCCGACGGCCCTGCTCCGTCCGGCCGTATCGCCGAGCTTCGTATAGACATCCAGAGCCGCCCGGCACGACTCCACTGAACCCTCGATGTCCTTGGCAAGACCGCGGGCGATGGCCTGGTAGAAGAATGCGGACCCGGCCGCTGCCGAATCCCGTTCGAGGATGGCGAGCGCCTCGGCAGCCAGCCGGTTCCCGGCCTCGGTCTCCTGCCGCGACGTGTGGCAGACGGAAGCGGTCACAAGCCCTTCGGCGCGCGCCACGTCGGGGATTGGATAACGTTCCAGAAGACCGATGGCCCGGGAGAGCCCTTCGTCCTGGGCATTGCGGAACCACAGCTCACGCGTCGCACCCATGATACGAAGGCCCTCGGCAGGTGCGGCAGCGACCGCGAAGTCGAGAGCCGCCCGGAGGTCGGGCAGGCGATCGGCCGCTTGCCCGTTGCGTGAGCTCTCCATCACGCTCAATTGTCGGTCGGCGCCGAACTCTGCCGCGATCCACGCCAAGTGGCGCCTCTGCACCTCCTCAAGCCGTCCGGCGTCGAGCCCCTCGCGAGCGAACTCTCGCAGGCTCTCAAGAAGGCGGAAGACCGTGTGGCCGGTACTGTCGACGGATGGCTGGAGCAGGGATCGAGCGACGAGGTCCTCGAGGTCCTCAAGCGAAAGACCCGCGACGGCAGCCGCCCCCCGTGCGTGGAACGGGCTCGCGAAGACGGCGCATGCCTCGAATGCGGAGCGCTCGCGCGCCCCAAGCGCGTCCACGCTTGTAGCGATGCAGGCCCGCAGGCTGCGATGGCGGGCCGGCGCTGTGGCAGATCCGGATCCAAGGACACGCAGGCGGCGCTCAAGCAGCGGCAGCATCTCTGCCGGCGTCATGACGGACATTCGAGCGGCGGCCAACTCAACGGCCAGCGGCAGCCGGTCCAGGCGCGCACACAGCTCCCGGGACGCGGAACGGGCCTCCATGGAGACCGAAAGCGACGGTCGCACCGCCAGCGCGCGCTCCCAGAAGAGAGTCTCGGCGTCGTTGACGGGCATGGGCCCCACCGGGACGATCCGCTCGCCCGCGACGTGGAGGGGCTGTCGGGTGGTGACCAGGACGGTACATTCCACGGCCCCTTCGAGGAGTCCGTGCACGAAGGCAGCCGTCTCCTCAAGGACATGCTCGGCGTTGTCCAGAAGGAGGAGCACCCGCTCTCGGCCCTCGAGCCACCACAGGATCGCGTCCAGGGCACCCTCCCCCTTGACGCCGCGAAGGCCCATGGCCTCTGCGACCGCGAGCGCCACCGGGGCGCCTTCCGGGATACGGGTGAGGTCGACGAATACCGGATGGCCATGGCGGTCTCCGGCTGCGTGCACCGCGGCGAGGGCTACGCGCGTCTTCCCGACGCCGCCTGGTCCGGCGAGCGTTACGAGCCGGCTCGACAGGAGAGCCTCGGTGACAGCGGCGAGTTCGGCGGTGCGGCCGACGAAACTGCTCCCAGACACCGGGAGACGCCCGGGAACACGCGTCTTGGGTGCCGTGGGGAGGGTTCTCCTGGCCATGCCATCAGTATCTGCGGGGCCGAAGAAGGCTGTCCAGTCCCTAAATGAGTAGGCACTTGAGTAGCCGCCCGGATGTCCCTGCCAGCCCTGCAAACCTAGGATGAGGGGCATCAGGAAGGGCATGCAGACCGAAGGGAGCCCGCCATGTACGCCACAGCACCAACCCCGACCCGGACGCCCGCACCGCCGACGATTCATGAGCGGGCCGTCATCACGTGGGCCGCGATCTTCCCACTCGTGGCGCTCAGCCAGTGGGCGCTCACACCGTTGATCGGGCCATGGCCACCTGTGCTCCGGGCTTTCGCGGTCACGCTCGTCGTCGTCCCCATCGCCGTATACCTCGTTGTCCCCCGCCTGATTGCGATGTATCTGCGGCTTGCGCGCCGGCGGTAACTCATCCTCGCCTCCTGGACCGGCCGCCGTCGCCAGCAAGGCCACTGAGCCGAGGCCCGAATCCGCAACGGGCCTGGCCACTACCCGCAGATGCAGAACGTCGAGAGGCCACGGTTGGGCCTCTCGGCGTCGGTCCAGTCTGGAGGCCGCAGCCGCACCCGGCGGGCTTGAGCGCTGAAGGTCCTTGGACTCTGGCGCAACGGGCCACCTGCGAACGAGCGTTGATTCAGGACCACCATGACGAGGCGAAGAGGACCCGCGATGTCCGGGACAGCATTCGGCAAATCGACGTCGGCCACCGATGGCACTGGGCGTCTGGTCTACCTCGACGTCCTCAGGGTTCTGATCATCTCCATGGTAATTATTCACCACGCGGCACAGGCGTACGGGCCGACCGGCGGCTTCTGGCCTGTCAAGGACCCGGCCACGAGCGACTGGTTCCGCCCGTTCTTCACCGTGAACGCCGCCGTAGGCCTAGGCATGCTGTTCCTGTTGGCAGGCTTCCTCCTCCCGGGATCGTATGAGCGGAAAGGTCCTCAGCGTTTTCTCAAGGAGCGGTGGGACCGCCTCGGTGTACCGCTTGTATTCTTCATTCTGGTCGTGAACATCCCGCTCGCGTATTTCGCGTCCGGCCGTCCTGACCCGGCCGAGTTCATCCGGTCGCTCTATGATGGAGCCTGGCAGGGTGCCTATCTGCACCTGTGGTTCCTGGGGCACCTGCTTCTGTATTCGGTCGTCTACGTAGTTTGGGCGAGCCGCGATGGTCTGCGCAGGCGTGCCAGGTTTCTGCCGCCGCCCGGCCATACCGCCATTTTCACGTTCACGGCCGCTCTGATCCTGGTCACGTGGGTCGTGCGGTGGTGGTTCCCTGTTGACGACTGGGTACCGCTGTTCTTTGTGCTGCCCGCTGAGCCTGCGAATCTGACTCAGTACCTGACCCTCTTCGCGCTCGGAATACTGGCCTTCCGCAACGGCTGGTTCCAGCGAATCCCACGCATGGTTGGCCTCGTGTGGCTGGTTATCGGGGCCTGTGCCGCAGCAGCCGTCTACTCGCTCCAGGCGTTCAACCTCTGGGAGGCCATGACAGCGACCGGCGGGCTCGATTGGCGTTCGCTGGTGCGCGTGTCATTGGAAGCACTGGTCTGCACTGGCCTGTCGGTGGGACTCATGGTTGCCTTCCGCGAGGTATTCCATCAGCCCACACCGTTCCTCGCCGCGATGGCCACCGCCAGTTACCCCGCCTACATCCTGCACGTCTTTGTCGTCGTCGGCCTTCAGGTGGCCCTTCTTCAGATGGCCTGGCCGCCCGGAGCCAAGTTCGTTGTTGTTTCCGTGTTAGGGCTCTTCCTCTCCTTCGGGATAGGCCATGTCTCGCGGTCTGTGCCAGGCCTCAGAGTGCTGCTCGGCACGACTCCCCGGCGCCCAGAATCGGCAGGAGGGTCTGGGGATGTCAGGGGAGCAGGCGGTTCATCTTCTCGAAGTCGGTGACGTGCCCGACGGCCCAAGCCTTGACGTGGCTCTTTTGGTGCGATGCAGACCGGAATAGTTCTTTGAGGGGTGGCGTCCAAACGTTGCTGATTGTATCGTTTGGCGTAGTACCTGAAACGGAGTAGATGATGGCGCGAAACAAAACAGAAGTGGCCTGGGCTGATCCGGCGCTGCTGATCCTCACCAGCCTGGCGGGCGGCCCCAAACACGGCTACGCGATAATCCAGGACACGGAGGAACAGGCCGGGGTGACGCTTGGGCCCGGGACGCTGTACGGGGCGTTGGCTCGTTTGGAAGAACGAGGACATATTCGGGCACTACCCGGTGAAGATCGCCGCCGCCCCTATGAGCTGACTGCCAGCGGCTCGGCCGTGTTGGCCCAGCGGCTAAGGGCGATGCGCAACTTGGCCACCCAGGGCCTTGCCCGGCTTCGGACGGCCCAGCCGTGAGGCGCCTGGCCAGGCGGGTGCTCCGGTGGTACCCGCCGTCGTTCCGCGCCCGCTACGGGAGTGAGCTTGAAGCGTTGGTGGATGCTGTCCCTGGGTCTGCACGGACCACGGCTGATCTGTTTTGGGGAGCGGTCCGTGCGTGGCTCCGGCCGGTCTTTACTGGAGAAGACGCTGCTCGTCGGCGGTTGCTGGCGAGCATCTCGACCACATGGATCGCGTGGTGCGCCGGCTTCCTGGTGGCGCCCGCAGCCAACAAGGCGCTGCTTGATCCTCCAGGTACCGGCGCAAGCATGACCGTCCGGATTCTCCTCTCCTGCGGCTCCGCGCTGTTTGTGGTCGGATGCCTGATTGCGCTTGTGGGTGTAATCCTCTTGCTCGTCCGCGCCGTCCTGCCGGCGGTCCGGTCCCGGGCCTGGGTCGCCCTGAGGCCGCTTGTGCCGGCCATCGTTTTGGGAGTCATCGAGGCAGCCGGCATACTCGCCCTGGCGGTGATTGGCCATTCGAACGTCGTTACGGGGACCCAGCCAACGATGGTGTCCTCCCTTGTCTTGGCGGCATGGCTCGCCGGCTTGGCGGCCTTCCTCGGCTGCCTTGGCATAGGGGCGGCCGTGAGCCTCCAACGCCTGGAAATCAAGGCATCGACGCTGCACGTACCGGCGTTGCTTGCCGTGCCACTGGCCCTCATCCTGGCAGCAATGAGCGCATGCGACATTATGGCGGTGATCCTGGCGGGCGACGCAGCCTTGTTCAGCAGCGTCCTTCCGGTTGTCGTCGTGCTCGCAGTCGCCGGGACCGCATCAGCGGCCGCACTGACCAGCTCCACCCGGGGGATTCAGGCAATCCGTCACGCCTAGATGCGGCCGGTTGCCCGCTTCCTGGAGATACTGCACCACGCTTGGTATCGGCGCCTCGACGCGGAGCTCCCCTGCGAAATCGCCAAGACCGACAAGGCCCCCGCGCTCATGAGGTCATGGCAAATCGCCCGCCGGTCTGGGCCGGGCATCAAAGAAGGGAGCACCCGCAGCAGCCGCCGGTGTACCCCCCGGGGCCGGTGGTGATTGCCTTTGATCCTGCTGGGGTCCACGGTGCAGAGGCGAGTCCGGAGACGCCGGCGAACCGGTCCGCTGTTTCATAGGCTGAGAGGCTCGGTACTTCATGCAGACCTGTCCCGCTCCTTCACCAAGGAGCGGGCGGCGGGGATGCGTCTGGCTTCCACGTCGTGGCCGCCGTCAGAATATGACACTGTGCCCGACAAGGGTCAACCACAAGCGTGTCCCGTGGGAAGCGCCACCGGGATTCACGGCACTACGCGGCGAAATCCTGACTGCAATCCGACGTCCTCCTGTTAGGCTCCAGTGCCCGTGCGGGCGTTGAGGTCGGCCTGGAGGAACTGGGCGAAGTCCAAGCCGGTCGACGTACCGCCGCCCCACTGCTTGCCGTCGACGAATGCTGTCGGGACCCCTTTGATCCCGCCGTCCAGTGCAAGCCTGTTGGAGTAGCGCGCCCACGCCAGGTAGGTGCCGTTATCGATGCATTTGGCCGCGTCGGGGCCGTCTACCGTCAGGAAGGACTTCAGCTCCTGGTCGCTCAGGCCGGAGGAACCTTGCGCCGGCTCGTTGGCGTACAACTGGGAGAGGAAATCCGCATACCTGTCCGGGTGCGTGTCGGCGACACAAGCGGCCGCGGCGGCCGCACGTGACGAGTACCTGTTCGTGGATTGGTGATCGAGGAAGGTGACGGGGCGGTATTCGACGGTGATCTTCCCCTCATTGCGCAGGCGGTCGAGGATGGGCCCGTAGGAGCTGTGGAAGTCGGCGCAGTACGGGCACATGAAGTCCACGTACACGACGACCTGGGACGGCTGCCCATTCGGGGTGGCCTCGATTCCTGGTGGGTGAGGGGGCTGTCCCGGGGCGAGTGAGTCGGGCGAGGGGAGGGTGGTCGCGTCGACGCTGGATACCGGAGCGGCCACGACCTGGTCGCCCGCGGCCAGAGTGATCCCGCCGTTGGCATTCATATTCGCCGGGCTCGGCCCCCTGTCGGGGAGCTGGAGGAGCGAGGGGGTTGGGCTGCTGCTGATCCAGGGTCCTGCGGTCTTGGACATCATCCCGGCGGACAGGAAAGCCACTGCGAGCACGGCGGCGAGCGTGCCAGCGGCAAGGCTGGTGTAGCCCACCACCAGACCTGCAATGGCGAGACCCCGGCCGCCGTCGCCGGTCCGCCTGATCCGCGCGAGGGCAATGTGCCCAAAGACGATACCGAGCACGCTGATGAAAAAGGAGCACACGAGAGAGGCGATGGCCAGCGGCTCCGTGCGCGGGTTCGGCGGGGGATACGCCTGCCGCGGGTCAGGCCAGGGGCTGGACTGATGCTCGGACCCTGCGGCCGGTTGGGGAGGCCAGGGGCGTTGATTGGGCTGCCGGTAGTCGCTCATCCGATGTGCTCCTTCTGATGCGCAGGAGCACTGCGCTCCCCCCATTGGTCCGAGCATAGCGCCCTGTGTAGCCCCACGGCAGAGTCCCGCGGCCGCTTCCCCATCGTTGTCAATGCGCCCGCGGTTCGTACTGTGCCGAGACTCCCGGGCTCAGAACCGCCTGTTCCGATTCAGCCGATGCCTGCTGCCAGGGCATATGCACCGGGGGCGCCGAAGGAAAACACATCAATCCCAGTGGAGACCTGGTCCGAGTATTCACCCTTGAGCAGCTACGCGATGCCGCATGCGAACTCGATCACCTCCAGGCCGCGGCCGATCTCGCCCTTCCTGCGCCACCCGGCAGCGCGGGCGCACCTCCACGCCGCCTTCGACCGACTGGTCCAGGCATTCGACGTCGACTTCTTCATGCTGGACTACAGCTTCAACATCGGCCCCGGCACGGACTACCAGGCATTCTCCGTCGGCTCTGGGACTTCTCGGCCACAACCGCGCTCACCTCGCCTGGGTCGCCGAGCTTCAACGCAAGTACCCGCGCATCATCTTCGAGAACTGGAGTTCCGGTGCCATGCGCGCTGACTTCGCGGTGATGGAGATGTTCGATCTGAAGTCCACCTCCGACCAGGAGGACTTCGTTCTCTACCCCGCGATCGCCGCCGGAGCCCCGGTGCAGATACTGCCCGAGCAGGCAGGCAACTGGGCCTGCCCGCAGCCGTCGATAAGCAACGACGAGATCGCATACACAATGGTGTCTGGCCTCAGCGGCCGGCTCTACCTCTCGGGGTTCCTCGACCAGATGGATGCCCGGCAATCCGCCCTCGTTCAGAACGCGCTCACCCTGTCCAAGTCAATCCGTGACGACATCGCACTGTCCGTGCCCGGTTGGCCGATGGGTCTGCCTGACTGGTACGCCGCTTCCGTCGCCCTCACCCTCAAGGCCCCCGACCGCACTTTCGTCTACGTGTGGCACCGAGGCAGTGAGGATGCCGAGCTGACGCTCCACCTCGGCACGGAAGTCCGGGCCCGCCATCTCATCGAGCAGCACCCTCGCACGCTTACCGCCTGGAGCGCAAGCGACGGTCCCGCCAACACCATCATCCTTCGTCCAGGCTTGGCGGGGATGGCCGCGCGTGTCTACGAAATCATTCAGGACTGAGCCCGCCCGCAGGAGACGGAAGCTCCGTCGCTGCTTGCCAACCGCCACCAATTCAGGACACCTGAATGATGAAGTCCGTTTGGGTTTAGTGGTCGTATGCGATGACTATGCGCTTCCTTGGTGCGTTCCAGCGTCCAGCGCTGAGCCGGAAACCACAGCCGCAAGGACCCGGCGAATCTGATCGACGTGGTCTTTTCGGCGCTGGGCGAGCAGAGCGTGAGCGTGACCGGGGACCGAAGCCCTCAGGTCGGGACTTGCCGGTCCGACTTAGCATGGTCGTCGTCGCCAGTGGTCATCTGGATGTTGCCCATGCGGAGACCCTGTCCGTGTCCCTTCACCCTGGCCAGTTCAGTTTCGACAGCGCCAAGGGGATTGCCTCTCGCCGCGGAAGGCGGCGCGACCTACTGTGGAGCTATGGACGCCACAGCAGCTCACGCCTTTGCGATTCCGCCGGTATCGGTTCACCGCCCCACCACTGTCGTTGAAGACGTCATCACCCTCGCGGCCGGCGTCTGGCTCCTCACCGGAACCTATGTTGACGGGTGGGCGCACAACAACCTCCGCGACCTCGAGACGTTCTTCACTCCGTGGCACGCGATCCTCTACTCAGGCTTCGCGGCCTGCGCCTTCTGGATCGCCGCCCTGACCTGGCGCCGGCACGCCCCCGGCGCCCGGTGGACGGAAGCGATCCCCGCCGGCTATGGGGCCGCGGCAGCCGGGGTCGTCCTCTTCCTATTCTCCGGGGCGGCCGACTTCGCCTGGCATTCGGTGTTCGGCATCGAGCAGGGCATCAAGGCGCTTTTCAGCCCGTCCCATCTGGGGCTCGCCACCGGCGGCTTCCTCATTCTCAGCGCGCCGTTCTCCGCAGCATGGCACTCACCCGAAAGGTCATGGCAACGGCTGATGCCCGCCTTCGTGAGCGTCATGCTCTCTGGCATGGTCGCGGCGTTCATTCAGCAGGAGTTCGCGGTCTTCGCGCGCCATGGTCTGATCCAGACATACATCGGCGCTGGGGCGCAGACTGCGGTGACGATTCCGACGTCGTCGAGCATCATGGTCTCTTTGGCATCGTTCTTCATCTCAACGGCCGTGCTCTTCGTGCCCGTCCTATTGCTGGCGCTGCGTTGGCGCCTGCACGCCGCGGTGCCCGCGGCCATGGCACTGCTCCCCTCCGTAGCCCTGCAGCTCATGGTCGCACTGCGGGATGCCTGGCTCGTGCCGGTGGCCCTCGTCGGTACCGTCCTCGTTGGAGTGGTGTGGGCGGTGGTGCGACCCACCCCGGACCGTCACGCAAGGCTCATGACCGCGATAGGCCTCTCCCCCGTCGTGTTCTGGGCCCCGTACTTCGCTGGTGTGGCGCTCCACGACGGAGCACTCAGCTTCTCCCCTGAAATCTGGGGCGGGACGCTCGCGTGGACCGGACTCGAAATGCTCGCGCTGGCCGTGCTCACGCTCAAGGTGCGAGCCACAGCAAGCACCATCTCGGAGGACCGGCCAGCGAAGTTGGCATAGGGGTGGCCGATGGTCGAGGTTGTCGGCCGGAAGGTGGCCGATGGCGTCCCGGACATGACGAACCAGCATCACCAGGTCCGTGCCAACACTATAGGATTCTGGCACACACCCAGCGGGCCAAAGGCCCCCTGACATGCGAAAACACATACCCAAGGTGGGGAGACTGGGTCAGGCTTTCGGTTCGGAGCGCTTGACCGGTGAGGGGCCGGGGTCCACAGTTTAGGAACATATGCCCACCAGTTCAAAGGATTTGGGATGACAGAATTTGCGATCTCGAAAGACGGTACCCGCATCGGGTATGAGCTGGAGGGCGAGGGTCCGGCCGTGATCCTGGTTGCCGGTGCGATGCAGTTCAGGGGCTTCGACCCAACCACGGTGGAAATGGCGAAGCTTCTCGCAGCGAAGGGGTTCACAGTGGTCAATTACGACCGGCGCGGCCGTGGGGAAAGCGCCGACGCTTCATCATTCACCCTGCAGGACGAGATCGACGATCTCGCCGCACTCGTCGACATCGCAGGTGGCACAGCCGCGCTCTTCGGCAGCTCCTCCGGCGGCGCGATTTCCCTGGCGGCGGCGGCCGTCGGGCTGCCCGTCTCGAAGCTGGCGCTCTGGGAGATTCCCCTGAGGGAGGAACTCGGCACCGACGGGGCCGACTTCCTGGCCGGGTTCCGGGAACGAGTCGCATCCGGCGACAAGGCCGCCACCATCGAGTACTACATGAAAGACATGCCGCCGGAATGGCTCGCAGGCGCGAAGAACAGCCCGGGATGGCCCATCATGCTCGAATTGGGACCCAGTCTTTCCGCCGACGCCGAATCTCTCGCGTGGACACAATCCACGCCACGCGCCGAACTGTGGTCCGGCATCACCCAACCCGTCCTCGCGATCGTTGGCGAACAAACCCTGCCGATCATGACCGAAGCTGCCGACTCAATCCTGGCCAACATCCCCAGTGCCCGCAAAGCGACCATTCCCGGCGCCAACCACAGCTGGGAACCAGGAGTCATGGCAGGCGCGCTGGCTGAATTCCTGGCCGGCTGATACTGCACGGGCATCCCATGGAACTGTGCCCCTGAAGCCCAGGTCGTTGCCGAACTCAGCACTAATCAGCCCCATGGAACCGGTCGGACAAAATCAGTGCTGCACGGGCGGGAGTCACCACGCCCTCGCAGACAAAACATCCGAGGAGGTCGCCATGGCGGTCACTTTCAACCACACCATCGTCTACGCAACGGACAAGCGCCGTTCGGCGGAGTTTCTGGCCAATGTGCTCGGACTGCCGAAACCCCAAGCCATGTGGTCTTTCATGACCGTGCCCCTCGACCACGGAGTGGCCCTCGATTTCGCCACGGCGGACCGGCCCATCTCCCCGCAGCACTACGCCTTTCTGGTCAGCGAGGAGGACTTCGACGGAATCTTCGCAAGGATCCAGGCCCAGGGCATACCCTACTGGGCGGACCCGGGACGGACGCGCCCGCAGCAGATCAACCACAACGACGGCGGACGCGGCGTCTACTTCGCGGATCCCGACGGGCATTTCCTCGAGGCGATCACGCGTCCGTACGGATCGGGTGCTGCATGAATTCCCAGGTGCGCTGATGGTCGCCTTGGGCGGCGCGCCCTGCCTTCTGGGTGCGGAGTTGTTGCCAGATCTGCGTCACGGGTTGTCCTAAACATTGGATTTCTGATTCCACGGCGAGCACGGCACTGGATGCGCGCTCGTCGTGAAGTCAGCACCAAGACTTAGCGGACTTCGGCCCGGCCGCCATTACGGACTTCGCAGTTTCAGCGGTCCTCATCCAGTTGGTCCGCCCAGAACCTCGACGCTATACAGGCGGGTCCCCGCCCACACCCGCTACCCGGAAACGGAGTGCAGAGTACGCTGGCCGTGCCCGAAATGAGCCGCTAACGTACTCTGCACTCCATTTTCTGAAGCGACCCCGCCGTGGCCTCCGCCAAACCAGGTGGCGGTTTCTGGCCCTGAGATGTGGATATCCCTCGAGGCTGAATCCCGGCGGAATCCACTGGATTACCGTTGTTGATCTGCCCGGCCGGCACCGGTTTCCGGCGTGTTCGGTTGCGGTCGGGCGCCGGAGCAGGTGCGCCGGCCTGGTCCTGGGGCTTGAGGACCAGAGGGTCGGGGACCAATGCGCAGGAAAGTAGCCCTCATGGACCCTGGGAGAGTCGGGTCATGCCCCGTGGAATGCTTTGATCCCCGACCCGTTACCTACACGGCAGCCTCGACGAGCTTCTTCTCGCTTGAACGGGCGCTGCGCTTACCATTGGCAGCCGGTGCGGCGCCGGCTTGGCTTTCCACGGACTCGGCGGCAATGTAGAGACCCTCACGGTTCAGGTGGCGCGAGTAGGAGGAATCCAGGTACAGAGTCGGAAACGCGTCCACCGAGTTCATCTCGGTGGCCTTAGCCAGAAGTGCCGGATACAGATGTGTCTTCACCGGACCCGCCCCGCCGCCGAAGACATACGCGACCTCTGTGGTCGCACCAACGACGGCCAGAACGCGGCCGAACCGCTCGGCAACTTCCTTGGCAAAGAACCGCATCTCTTCATCCACGAACTGAGCGACCTTGTCGTAGAAGTTACGCTTCAACGGCGACGCTCCGGCCTGCAAGTACTCGGCCAACTGCTTGCGGGAAGTGAAGCCAGGCGAGAAGCTCTGGTCCTCCATCGCCTTCAGCGCGTCAGTAAGA
>DATCNU010000151.1:0-3875 GCA_036565085.1 Arthrobacter sp. | reverse complement strand
TTCGGCGAGTTTGGCCAGGGTCGAGAAGGTTGTGACATCAATAATGGGCCGGCCTTGCGGGGCGGACATGGGGTGGACGCGTACGAGTAGTGCGGCGTAGCGACGGCGGATGGCCGCCCCCTCGTCCGCGGGAGCCGTGCGGCGGGCAAAGACCACGATGACGGCTCCCGTAGCCAGGGCGGCAAGCAGCAGGACTGCGGAGATGAAGCGAGCAAGAGCGGCGCTGATGCTGATGCCGTTCATTCCCACCATGCGCGGCGCCGGGGCTGTCTGCTCCGTGGTGGTGTTGTCGGTGACGGTCAGGGTGTCAGGGGCGCCGGTGAGGGCGAGCTGAAGCGCTGTGAGGTTGAGCTTGAGCCCGGGCCGGAAATCGGGTCCCTTTATTGTCTTGACCTCTGGTGTCACCACGATGGAGAGAGGCCCGGGGGGCATGCCGGTAACAGCGGCTGCGGCCTGTGCCTTGGCTTCGAGGGCCTTAAGGTCCAAGGTTACCTTGCCCTCGTACCCCGGGTCGGCGAAGGCCTCGGCTCCGGCCAGCGGGATGGTTGAGTGCCAGCCTCCCGGGGCTGACAGATCTGCGCTCACGCTCACGGTTCCCGGGTCACCGTGATAGGTGAAGTGGACGTCGACGGTGTTGGTGAGTTTGCGGAAGACCGGGTCCGGTGAGTTTGCCATGGTTCCGTCGTATGCCGGGCTTTGTCCGACGTCGGCGGTGTAGGAGAAGTCCATCTTTGTGCCGGTTTTGACGTGGGAGATGGCGGGCTCCTCCAGCGGCCCGGACCAGGCCGCCGCTCCGAGGGCTGCACCCGTCACGGCGAGCACGCCGGCAAGGGCGGCGGAAACGCGCAGTGAGGACGGCAGGCTGCCCAGGACCTGATGCCGTGTGGGCCGTGTGCTGGTGTGGCGGGACACGGATGCTCTCCTTCGTTTGCGGCGGTGGCGCGTGGTCGCGGCGGTGCTGCCGCCGGCCAACAGGGCAAATGCCAGCACTCCGAGGACCGGCGGGCTGGTGAGGGTTTCAAGCCACATGCCGCCCTGGGATATGTGAAGCACGGCCCGGCCGACGAGTTCTTCGCTGCGGGGCATGAAGGGATCAATGGATTGGTTGTTATCGCCCTTGAACGTGAAGGTGTCGCCGTTCCTGCCGATGATCCGGTGAAGGGCCACCTCGTCCTTGCCAGGAAGATTGTAAGCGGCGATTTCGCCCACCGAATATGACGAATCCCGGGCGATGATCACCAGGTCGCCCTGGTAGTAGACCGGGTTCATGCTGACGCCGTGCGTGATGACGATTGCCGCCTGGCCGCTGACCAGAACAATTCCTGCGGCTGCCGCCAGGCCGACGACGGCGATGAGGAAGACGCGCCTCAGACGGTGCGTCAGCCGCAGTTCCACGGAAAACCCCTATCAGGACAGGACGGAAGGGAACGGGACGGGAGTGAGCGGCCAGCCCTATGGGGCCGGCCGCTCACGGGACAGCAATTAGCTGACGGTGACTGCGGCGCTGGTCACGCCGGTCTGGCTCGTGCCCGTACCCGCGGTGCACACGGAAATGAAACTGCCTGGGTCGACGGCGTTACAGGTGAACGTTGCTGCGGTGCCGCCGGTGAGGGCTAGCGTGGGGGTTTTGCCGCCGGTGGCGTCAGCGAACGTGAGGGTGACCTGGTTGACGGCCGTCTTGGTGCCGTCGGTGAACCCGTAAACCAGGCTGTCCAGGGTGGCGCCCGAAACGTTCTGGGTAACCTGGCCGCCGACGAACTGGGACGAGGACGCCTGTCCGGTGGTGCTGAGGCCGGCGCCGGTGAAGGCGGATCCGGCAGCTACGGCGAGGCCGGCGACGGACAGGGCGGTGATGAGCTTTGCAGACTTGCGCATGAGATTTCTCTTTCGGTTAGGAGGCCCGCAGCCCCTGAGCGGGCTCCGCGGCGGTTGCAACCCCAGGTACAACTGGATGCCGCTGGCGAGAAAAGCAGACCCGGTTGCTGTCAGCATTTCGTCGACAATTCGAAGCTACAGCGGAAAGAGAGAGGTTATTCCGTTCCTTGGAGTAACCTGCGGGAACCCTAACGAAAGTGCAAGGAATCAGGGGTCGAAACCGCGGCCATCCTGCGCAAAGCGCAAGATGGAAGACAGGACGATCAAGGGAGGCTAAATGTTTGCGCAGGATCGGCCGAGGTCAGGGTCTTCCCTGAAATGTGCACGTAGCCTTGACTGATGGCCAATTCAGCAGCGACCCCATCCGAGGACAGTGTTACGAACCCGGTCTGGGCAGCGGCGTTATCCAAGGCAGCTGAGAGAGGTGTGCCGCCTCGTGGCGGTCAGGAGCTGCCGTTGGTGGATGCGGCGGTTCTTCAGGATCTGGCGGAAGAGCTTGGGCAGCCGGATATGGCATGGAATTTTGCCAATGATTACGCCGCGATGTGGGAGCCACGGCAGCGTTTCCTCCGTGATTCACTTGGGCGTGAGGATCGTGCGGCAGCCCTTGATGCGGTCATCAGCTTGAAAGTCTCTTCCGCCATGGTCGGAGGTCTGCGGCTGGCGGGCCTGGCAGAGGCTCTGGAGAGCAATCTGCGCAAGGGAGATCTGCGCGACGGAGCGTCGGTCATGGCGATGATTTCACTCCAGGGTCATGCGACCGTGAAGGAACTGCGGCTATCGTACATCCGTAAGACCCGATAGCCGCCTGCGGATGGCTGCGCCCTGGCCCGCCGCTCAGATCAGCCCCGCGGCGTTTGGGCGTTGACCTTGGCCAGCCGGTACCCCATTCCGCGGACCGTCTGCAGCCAGCGCGGCGACTCCGGGTCCTCGCGGAGCTTGCGGCGAAGATTGGTGATGTGCACTTCCACTGCCCGTTCATCGGCGGCGCCGATGAACGCGTCCTCGGCGAAGTATTTGCCCCGGACGGCACGGACGAGCTCAGCCTTGGTCAGGACGGCCCCTGCCCCCCGAAGCAGCACCAGAAGAAGGTCGAACTCGCTGCGCGTCAGCTCCAGCTCCACCCCGTCCACTGTCGCAGTCCGGCTCCTGCAGTCCAGACTCAGGCCGTTATGCGTCAGGACCGACTCGCTGTTCTCCGGAGCCAGATCCTCAGTCGGAGGCAGGGGCTGCTGACCGCCGTCGCCATGACTGCGCGGCCGCCGCATCATGGCCGCGATTCTCGCCCGCATCTCCCTGGGCCGGAACGGTTTGGTGATGTAATCATCAGCTCCGGCTTGAAGGGCATTGAGCAGATCCGCTTCTTCGCTTCTGCCGGTGAGCATAACGATGTAGGCATTGCTGATCCCGCGGATACGGCGCAGAACCTCAAACCCGTCAATGTCCGGAAGCCCCACGTCCAAGGTGATGATGTTGGGGTTTGTGGTTCGAACCATTTCTACGCCTTCGCGGCCGCAGGTTGCTGTATGGACTTCAAATCCTGACTGAAGCAGCACGCCCTCAAGCAGGTTGCGCATATCAGTGTCATCTTCTATTACTAGAGCCACACCTAAGTCGCTCATGGCATTTCCCCCGTTTGCCTGAAGAATCCGCGGCAGCCCAGCGCTGACACAACCATTCACAGCATGCCTACAACCTACAAGGAACAACGAGGGTTAGCGGAAATCCTTGGTGGGACCGGCTCCGCATTAAGCAGACCCTCGCCAGTTCCATAGTGTTGTGGCCGTAGCCCGGAAACGTCCCCCCATGTTCCGGGCTACATTCTTCTATCCGGGCGTGGGAGGGCTCCGTGAGTGGCGGTCCAATCTGCGTGTATTGGAGTTGGATCCTCAGCACTCTGGTCAACATGGCCTCCCGGTGGATCCGCTAGAGGGGTCAGCTGGAAACCTCTGCGGACCAGGTCCTGATGTCCTGTGCGGTGAACCGCACCCCGGGGAGAA
>DATCNU010000150.1:0-8851 GCA_036565085.1 Arthrobacter sp. | reverse complement strand
GGGGGCTGGCCTACCGTGAACACAGGAAGCGGCCCACCCGGGGCGGCTGGAATACGGAGGAACTTCCCATGACAACGCATGTCGCAGACTGCAGCGTGACCAATTGCTCCTTCAACGATCACTCTGAGTGCAGCGCCGCGGCCATCACGGTCGGCGGGCGCGAGGATCATGCCGCCTGTGCCACATTCATCGATACCGGTATGCACGGAGGCCTCCCCAAGGTGCTGGCCGACGTCGGGGCCTGCCAGCGCTCTGAGTGCGTCCACAACGACCACCTGATGTGCAGCGCAACAGAGGTGCACGTTGGCCCCGGCGCAGACAACGCCGACTGCCTCACGTACGCACACAGGCAATGAGCCTTTTACAGGGAATCGGGGACTTCCGCTGCAGAGGGGGCCGGCACGTTCGTTCCGATTCGGGCCTGGCGGAAGGATTGCCGTCGGAGTAGACTCGGGGATGAACGAAGAACGGCACGATCGTACCTATTGGAGGGTCCATGCCAGGGACCATCAGCGACCTCCTCGCCGCCGAGGTACGCACGCGGCGGACCGCCCTGCGCCTCACCCAACGGGATCTGGCCGACATGGCCGGCGTCTCCGAACGCTTTGTCCGGTTCGTTGAGCAGGGCAAGTCCAGTATCCAGCTGAATTCCCTGACCGCCGTGCTCGCCACCCTGGGGCTTGAGCTTCGCCTGGGCGCCAGGACAAGCCTTGCAGCCCGCAACATCGGTGGACGTGACCGGGATCCGGAACCCACACTGTGAAGCACCGGATCGCAGATATCTACAAGGCCGGCGTCCTGGCTGCACGGCTCGAAAGGTACGACGGCGGCACCCGGTTCACGTATCTGGGGGAGTACCTCGCTTCCGGGCGGCCCGCCGTTGCCAGTTCCCTGCCGCT
This sequence comes from Arthrobacter sp., assembly GCA_036565085.1. GTDB lineage: Bacteria > Actinomycetota > Actinomycetes > Actinomycetales > Micrococcaceae > Arthrobacter. Next base: position 7,952 of record DATCNU010000150.1, on the reverse strand, counting down.
GGCTGCCGAACCCGTGCTGGCCGCAGCGGGCGCTGCTCCGCCCTACTTCACAGGGCTGCTGCCGGAAGGGCGCCGGCTTAATGCGCTGCGGCGGCACCTCAAGACAAGCGCGGATGATGATCTCTCACTGCTGATCGCGGCCGGCGGCAACCCGGTGGGCGACGTGCAGATCGTAGGCCACGGTGAACCGCTGGACCCGGATGAGCATGCGGTGGAACTGGATCCGAAGCAGCCCGTGGATTTCGACCAGCTCCTGGGGGATCCGGACCTGATCGACCCCGTGGCCCTGGCGGGGGTGCAGGACAAACTGTCCGCGGGGATGATCTCGCTGCCCGTGGCAAGCGCGGGCAGGCGGTTCATCCTCAAACTCAACGCCCCCGAATTCCCGCACGTGGTGGAGAACGAACTGGTCATGTTCCGGTACGCGGCCAGGCTCCGGATCCCGCTGAGCAGGGTCCAATTGATCCGCGACGTCGCTGGCAGGCCGGGCCTGCTGGTGGAGCGCTTCGACCGGGTGCCGCGTGCAGGCGGAGGTCCCGACGAGGTCACGCGCCTGGCGGTGGAGGACGGCGCGCAAGTGCTGAAACTGTACCCGGCGGACAAATACAATGTGGACTTCGGACAGGTCTGCCATGCTCTGGCAGAGTATTGCACGGCGCCCCTCCCGGCCCTCCGCAATCTCGCCATTCAGGTGGCGTTCGCGTGGCTGAGCGGCAACGGTGACCTGCATGCCAAGAACGTCTCCATGGTCCGGCAGCCGCACGGGGAGTGGTCCATCGCCCCGGTGTACGACATCCCCTCAACGGTGGTCTACGGCGACAAGACGCTCGCTTTGACCCTGGCCGGGAAGCGCACCGGCATCTCGCGCCGGCACTTTCTGGGCTGGGCAACGGAGCTGGGGCTTACTGAGCGGACCGCGGTGCAGGTGCTGGAACTGGCCCTCAAGGCGTCGGGCCCGCTGATCGCGGACCTGGAGAAAGATACCGCATTCGCCGTTGCCATGGGGCCGGCCGGGAACGACGACGGCGGCTCGCCGTTTCCGGCCCTGGTCACCAGGGCATGGGTCAAGGAGCTGAAGCACCGGCGCAGGCTGTTGGAGGGCTGAGGCGCACAGGGTGGAAATCCGAACGGCGGAAAACCGAAGGGCGGGAAAGCCAACAAACGCAGCAGAACCAACAAACGCGGGAAACTACAGGTGCTGGATGCCGGCGCGCTGCATGGCGTCTTTGTAGATCTCCACGCTCTTGGCCAGAAGGTCCTCCTGCTTGGCCTCGGAGACGGCGAAGGCGCGGCCGCCGAGGGCGCTGGCTTTGTAGATTTTGATGCCGCTGTTCTTCAGGGAGGAGTGGTAGGTCTTCTCGAAGAGGGTGAGGAACGTTGAGGCGTCGCTGCCGTGGGCGATGACTGCGGAGACGCGGCGGTTGATTTTCAGGAATTGGCGGAAGGGGCGCAGGCCGTCGGTTTTTTCCTGGACGTTCAGGGCCGAGGGGAGTTCCGGATCGCGGACCCAGGGGTAGGCGTTCCACGGCATCACGTAGAGGGGATCCAGTTCGGCGAGCTCGTAGATCTGGGTGGCGCGGCGGGCAGCCTCGTCATCATTGAGGTGGGAGACAAAGCCTGATTCGGTGCCTTTGCCGGGGCTGACGTGAAGGCTGACGATCCGGCATTCGTCCTCGTCGTGCACGGGATCGATGTAAGGGACGACGGACCCTGGCTTCTTTTCCATCAGTTCGTCACAAAGCTGCGTTACGGCGGCGATGTTCGGTTCCCGCAGCAGGGCCTTTTTTTCGTCCCAGTCAATCGTCACGATCTCTCCCTCAGCAGCACGGCGTCCAGAATCAGGCGTCTTAGGCTACTCTACGCTTCCGGCCGGAAGGGTGCGCGGCCGGGTTGGCTGAGGGAGGGGTGGCAGCGCCCACCCGCGGAGGCGCGTCCATCGCCTTGCAAAAAGAACAGCGGAATGATTAACTCGGTTGCCCCTTCTGCCAGGAGACCCATTTGCCAGTGACCACGAAAACGCTCAAGGATGACGGGTTTGCCGGATTCAGGACTGTCGGCAATCTCGAGATCATGAGGATCCCGCAGGGCACAGGGCTGTTCGCCGTGTTGCGCCCGCACGGATTCGAGCCGCGGTTCCTGAAGAAGAGCACTGCCGGTACTTTCAAGAAAAAGGACCCCTCGTTGCAGGAGCCGGCCCTGGCGGCTGAATGGGTGGACGGTGCAGACATCCTCTATATCGGCAAGGCAGGCCCCGGCAGCAAAGGCAACCGGGGGCTCCGGAGGCAGGTCCAGGAGTTCCTGGACTTCGGCAGGGGAAGGCCTCCGGGCCACTGGGACGGCAGGCTGCTGTGGCAGCTGGCTCATGCCGAAGACCTCGTCATCGCCTGGAAAGAGCTTCCCGCAGAAGAATTGAACAATTCGGAGGCCCGGTACCATGCCGAGTTCGTCGAAGCCTATGGCAGGCTCCCGTTCGCGAACCTGGTGCAGGCGCGGGTCCGGAACTAACCGGGGCCGCCGGCAGTCATACGGGGCCCCGGAGCCGCTCCATCTCGCGGCGGTCCTTCTTGGTGGGCCGCCCAGCGCCCCGGTCCCGCTGCGGGAGGCCCAGGGCCGGAGCAACGGGACGAGGTGGCGTGTGGTCCGTGAAGCAGTGCGAGGCAGCTTCGGCGCCCACGCGCTTGGCGATGAGGCGGCGGACTTCCAGGATCCGGTCGTACCCCGGCTGCCGGACGGTGACAGTGTCGCCCGTTACCAGGGTGGCAGATGCCTTGGACGGGCTGCCGTTGAGGCGGACGTGGCCGGCCCGGCAGGCAGCCGTCGCCGCGGAACGGGTCTTATACGCTCGGATCGCCCACAGCCATGCGTCGACGCGGACGCTGGCGGGGGAGGACGGAAGGCTGGTCATGGCTGGCACCGAGTATACGGCGTGGGACTTCTTCCCGGAGAAACGCCAGCATCCCCGGGCTTGGCGCAAGCTGGCCGTGCATTCTCCAAGGAATAGCCACTACCCTAGACGCGTGCCCCCACTCAATGTTGTTGTTTCCGCCTGGCAGATCGACTGGGCGGCTTTCGTGATGATCCTTGCCGGCGGCGTGCTCTACGGGCTCGGACTCAGGTCGGCGGCCGCCAAAGGCAGGCGATGGCCGCTGTGGCGGACCCTGGCGTTCTACCTCCTCGGCCTCGGTTCCCTGGCGGTGCTCACGTGCGGCTTCCCCGGCGTCTACAGCGCGCAGCTGCGGTGGGCGTTCACCCTGAAGACCTCTTTGCTGCTTTTTGTCGTGCCGCTGCTGATCGGGCTGGGCAAACCGATCTCCCTGGCCCGGGCGGCGCTCCCGCCCGGCGGCATCGCGCGGCTGAACGCGGTACTGTCCCACCGCCTGGTGCGGTTCCTCAGCAACTCGATGGCCGCCCCGCTGCTCGGGCTTGCACTCTTCTCCACGTTCCTGACCCCGCTGTTCCACACGCTGCGGACGGAACCGGCGGCTGAGGCCCTGATCACCGTCACCGTTCCGCTGCTGGGTCTGCTGATGGCGCTCCCGATCATCGAGGAAGCAGACTTCCAGCGCTCCAGCGCCTTCATCACGCTGGAATTCGTCTTCGTCTTCATTGAGCTGCTGGTTGACGCGGTACCCGGCATCCTCCTGCGGCTCAACGGGCAGGTCCTCGACCACGCAATGGCGGCGGCACAGCCCCTGGCCTGGTTCCCGGACGCCCTCCGCGACCAGCAGCTGGCAGGGGACCTCCTGTGGTTCATCTGCGAGATTGTGGACCTTCCGCTGATCATCCTGATGTTCATGCGGTTCGCGCGGAGCGACAAACGGGAGGCGCGCGGCTTCGATGAGCTCACGGATGAGGAGCTTGACCAGCTCAATGCCGAGCATCTGAACGGCGGACGCCAGGGCATCACTCCACAGTGACGCCCACGCACTGCACCATGTTGTTGCCCATTCCCTGGTAGTTCCAGTTCTGCTTCAACGGCTGGGCGGCCCCGGTGGAGTCTGCGGCACGGCACATGAGCTCGTGTTCACCCGGCTCCGCCACCCACGGCAGCGTCCACTTGCACCACGCGAATGGCCCCGCCGGCTTTTCCAGGTGGGCTGGCACCCATTCGCCGTCGATTCCCACGTCAACACCGGTCACCGCGCCTTCGCCGGACCATGCCCTGCCCTGAAGCAGGACGGGACCGTGCGGCAGGACGCGTTTGCGGGTGAAGAAGTCCGGGATGCCCGGCGGAACCATCAGCGACCGGATCCTGATCCGTGAAACGGGAGTGCCGGCGTCGTCCGCGTTGTCCTGGTACCGGTAGGCCACGTGCTGCTGGAAGCCCCTAAACGGGGCCGTCACCACCTCGATGGACTCCAGCCACTTGATGCTGGTCATGCCGTACCAGCCGGGCACCACCAGGCGGAGCGGATAGCCATGCTGCGGGGGCAGGTCACTGCCGTTCATCCGGTAGGCAAGCACGACGTCGGGCCGCATCGCCTCGCGGACCGGCAGGCTCCGGGCGTACCGCTGCCGGACGCCGCCCTGGATTCCGGCATCGGCACCGGTGAAGACCACTTCAACCGCTTCGGCCAGGACCCCGGCCTTCGCCAGCAGGTAGGCCAGTGGCACCCCGGTCCACTCCGCAGTGCCGACGGCCTCCAGGACCCATGGCTGGCTGAGGGGCCGCGGCTTGAGCAGTGAGCGGCCGTTGCCCGCACATTCCAGCGTGACCGGGACCGTGATGGTCGGGTCCTTCTTCAGCGCAGCCAGGCTCAACTCCAGCGACCGCTCCACCGCGCCGCTGACCTGCAGGTGCCAGGAGGCGGCGTCGGTGTCGGGGATGTCGAAGTGCGTCAGGACGTAATGCAGCCCCGGTGGGGTGATATCGCGGCGGAGCGCTTCGAGCGGCATGGCGTGGTTCCGCGCCGCCAGCTGGAGTTCGTCTGCCGTCAGGGGCCCGAAGGTGGGCCCGCCTGCGTCCGCGGCGGGGCGTGCGGGGTGACGGGTCCTGAAGGTCTGCTTGGTCATGGCGGTGCGATTCTGTTCAGTTGAGCCGGCTGGATCCTCTTCACAGGTTTACGCCGGGGCTCTGCGTCAGTCAACGCTTCCCATTGCCGCCGCCCGGTCCCCGTCCCCCGTCCCCGGTCCCCAGTACAGTCGGCCCAGTACAGTCCGCCCAGTACAGCCAGCCCCGTCCAACGGAGGCCATCCCGGCAGGTGGCCTCAGAGCTGTTGCACTCAGAGCTGGGGACGTTCCAGGAATTCGGCCAGGCTCAGCGGCTGCCGGCCTGTCAGGGTGCGCACGTCGGGGGAGAGCCCTGTCATTTCGCCTGCGGCCATGGCCGTGTAGGTGCTGACCCAGGCATCCACCTGCCAGGCCGGGGCCTCGAAGCGGGCCCTGGACGCGTAGGCTTCCGCCACAGTTTCCGGGTGATAGACGACGCTCCGCCCGGTCCCTTTGGTCAGCAGTTCCGCCGCCTGCGCCAGGGTGATTTCCTCCGGCCCCGTGAGGTTGTAGGTGGTCCCCACGTGCAGTGCGGGATCCTGGAGGACCGTCACGGCGGCCCGGGCAATGTCCTCCCGTGCCACGGCGGACACCATCCCGTCGCCGGCGGGGCCGCGGATCACGCCGTCCTCGCCAGCCAGGTACGGCAGGAAGTCGAGGTAGAAGTTGTCCCGGAGGAAGGTGAAGCCCATCCCGGTTGCCCTGATCCGCTCCTCCGTGGCGAAGTGGTCCCGGGCCAGGGTGAACGTGGCATCAGGTGCCGCGCCGTAGAAGGACGTATAGACAACGTGCTGTACTCCGGCGGCAGCCGCGGAATCAATGAAGCTGAAGTGCTGTTCCAGCCGGTCCCCGGCCTCCGCGGCAGACACCATGAACAGAGTCTTGACCCCCTCCAGCACCTGGCTGGCCAGCGCAGGGTCCGCGTAACTGAACACCAGCGGAACAGCACCTTCCAGCTCGGGTGAGCGGCCGGCGTCGCGCACCAGCAGGCGCTGCGCGGAGCCGGCCGCGGAAAGTTCCCGGGCCACCATTCCGCCCAGGCCTCCTGTTGAACCGGTGACGGCGAGGCCTGGAAGGGATGGCGCGTCTGGCACTGTCATGGTCCTTCTAGGCTTCGCGGCTTGCGGGGGACTTGGTCTCGGCCGGATCGCGCTCGGCCAGGTAGCCGATGGCGTCGTCGATCTTCTGCATGGTCTCCGGCTCAAGCGTCACGCCCGACGCCGCCACGCTGTCCGCGATCTGTTCGGGGCGCGAGGCACCCACGATCGCGGAGGCCACGTTCTGGTTCTGCAGCACCCAGGCCACGGCAAGCTGCGGCATGGTCAGCCCGGCTTCCTCGGCCACCGGCTTCAGCTTCTGGACCCCGGTGAGGACGTCGTCGCGCATCCAGCGCCGGATCATCCTGGCGCCGCCCTTCTCATCGGTGGCGCGGCTGCCCTCGGGCGCCGGCTGGCCGGGGAGGTACTTGCCGCTCAGCACACCCTGCGCCATGGGGGACCAGACAATCTGTGAGATGCCCAGTTCCTCCGACGCCGGGACGACCTCCGCCTCGATGACCCGCCACAGCATGGAGTACTGGGGCTGGTTGGAGATCAGCTGGAAGCCCAGTTCCTTGGACAGGGCGTGGCCGGCGCGGAGCTGGTCTGCAGTCCACTCGCTGACACCGATGTACAGCGCCTTGCCCTGCCGGACAATGTCCGCGAACGCCTGCATGGTCTCTTCCAGCGGTGTTTCGAAGTCGTAGCGGTGGGCCTGGTACAGGTCCACGTACTCTGTCTGCAGCCTGGTGAGCGAACCGTTGATCGATTCCATGATGTGCTTGCGGGACAGCCCGACGTCGTTCTTGCCCTTGGGCCCCGTGGGGCCGAAAACCTTGGTGAAGATCTCCAGCGATTCTCGGCGCTCGCCTTTCAGCGCCTCGCCGAGGACTGTCTCGGCGGCGGTGTTGGCGTAGACGTCTGCGGTGTCAAAGGTGCTGATACCGGCGTCGAGCGCTTCTTTCACGCACTGGGTGGCCACATCGTTTTCCACTTGGGAACCATGGGTCAGCCAGTTGCCGAACGTGATTTCCGAGACTTTGAAGCCGCTGTTTCCGAGGTATCTGAATTCCATGGGTTTCACGCTAGCGGAGATAGTTGCTCAGGGTAAGGGCATTCCGTACCGGGGTGAAGCCGATGGCGGTGGCCGTTCAGAAGGGTGCCGGACAGTTGCAGCAGGCGTCGGGGAGTGTGCTCAGGGCCGGTCCGCCGGCTGCCTGGGCTTCAGTGCCTTGTCGTGGCCGGACTGGGATGCCAGTGATCCGGTGTCCAGCAGCGACAGCGGCGGGGCGGCAGGAGGCTTCATGAATGACCGCGGGGCGACGCGTGCCGGGTGGTCCTGGTGCAGCGCCGACTCGACGAGCGGAGCCACCGCCACCACCTTCTCCGCCGGGACGGCGGGGCTGGGAAGGTCACGCACCGTGAGCCTGATGTCAGGAGCGGCCTCCTGTGCCCGCGCCGCGGCCCGGGCGTCCGCCGCCGCCACGGCCGCGGCCCAGTCCTTGGCCAATGCGGGCGGCTCGCGGCGGGCTGCGGTGGCCAGGGGGTGACGCACGGCGGTGCGGAGCCGGGCTCGCAACTGCGCCGGCTGCAGGCGGCCCCGCCAGGCACGGGACGTCCGGGGCGCGGCTGCCGGAACCTGCTGGCCGGGAAGCGGCGGCTGGACGCCGGACCCGTAAGGAGGTGGCAGATGCACTACAGGAATGGTTTCGTTCCTGCGGCCCCTACCGGACAGGGCCATCACCGTCAGGGCCACCAGCCGTCCGATTCCCGCGAGAACCAAGGTGGCAACAACCAGCAGGAACAGGCCAAAAAACATCATCAGGGCAAGGCCCAGGGTTCCGAAAAAGGTCAGGTTCAGGGCAATCGTCGTCGAATCTCCCACGTCACCTCTCCTATCTGCCAGCAGCGGAGTCCGTGCCGGC
>DATCNU010000149.1:0-5128 GCA_036565085.1 Arthrobacter sp. | reverse complement strand
CGCGGACCCATTCGAAGCGGATGTCGATGCCACGGGCGGAGCCGAGGATACGGCGGCATTCGTGGACCGAGTCGGTGTCCTCCCCGGAGAGCGCCTCGTCCGTCCGGGAACGCTCCAGGAGGTCCAGAGTGGCCCTGGAATCGGTCAGGACGGTGAGAGTGCCGGTGCCGTCGCGCAGGACCGGGTGCAGGTTCAGGGTGGCCCGCGGGCCCCGGCGGATAGCGGCCAGTTCCCCGGCGCGGATGCCGCCGTTGTCCGAGACGGCCGTGTAGACGCGTTATGGAGTCGGATTGTTGGCGTTGCGGCTGTCCGACCAACTACGCTGTAGCCCTGCAGCAAGCCGGCGGCCACGTCCACTAGGTACACGTCTTTTAGAACGTGTCGCATCAGGGGCTAAGTTTGCATATCGCGTGCACCTATCAACGGCACCACCAAAACCCCTATTCGTTCAGGGCTCGGCCGTGAGCGGGGCGACACCGGAGTCGGCGAGCTTGGAGGCACCAGAGCCGGTGATGCTGGCGTAGTAGTCGGCCGCTGTCCACGACGGCAGTGTCGGTGACGGTCGAAAAGTGAGCCATTCTGACGGTTGAAAACTGAGCCACCCGGTCCGAACGACCGCACAAACAGGGCCCGCCCATCAATTTTGGCCAGGGGCGCGCCGAACGCGAACTCTAAGCCTCAGTCCGTTCACTGATCCGGCGGGCCAGGTCCTCGTCCGCGGCCCCGATTCGCATCGTGACTTCGCGTGCCCACATGTCGGTTTCGAAATCGAAGAGGGACCCGCCGGCGTCACGGGCCGCGACAGCCAGTTCCCCGTACTGGATACCCAGGACTTCCATCCGGCCGGTTATCGCCTGCATCCCGGACCGGAGCGTGGCCACGTCAGCGGCCAACTGGCCGGTAAGGGTGGTCCGGTCCACGTTCCGGACGTAGGTGCGCACCAGGTCAGAGCCGAGGCGGTGGTTGTCTTTGGCGTACGCCAGCCGGTCCAGGGAGATCGCGAACCGGGCGTCCGGATCGGCTGCGATCCGGGACTTCAGGGCGGTGAGTTGGGTATTCATAGTTCTCCTAGAAGGGGATTTCAGGGTCACGGATGGTGATGCTGGCGGCCAGGTCCGGGACGGCGGCGGTGATTCGCATGGCCAAATCCCGTGCTTCGGTGGTGGTCGCGAAGTTGCTCAGGTTCCCCATCATGTCGCGCACGTTGGCGCGGAGATTGTGGAAGGTCAAGCCGCCGAGAGTGATCTCCTCCGCGAGGATTCCGAGGGCCCGCTGGAACCTTGCCACGTCGGTGGCGAGCTGCCCGCCGAGGGTGTCCGGGTCCACGCCACGGACGTAATCCATGACCAGGCCGATTCCCAGCCGGTGTCCGGAGTCCGCGCCGCTGAGGTTCTCCAGCGATACGGCGAGACGGCCCGCCGGGTCTGAGTCAAGCGACTGTTCAATGTCGGCGAGGTGATCTTCCAGATTCGGTCCGCCGCGGTGGCCAGGGTCCCTCTCCAGGATCTTCTGGTCGTAACGGTCGGCGACAAGCCAGGCCAGGACGGGTTCTGCCTCCACCAGGCGGGCGACGAGTTGCCGGGCTTCACCGTCTGTCGCCAGGTCCCTGATTCTCCCGTCGGCAAAGTTGATGTTGGAACGGACGTTCCGGTAGGTGACGTGACTTCCCAGGAGTAAACGTCCGCCGATAATGTCGGCGGCGCGGCGGAACCTGGCGATGTCGTGGTTTTGCCCGCGGGTCAGGGCCGCAGGATTCGCTTTGCGGATGAAGCTTGTGATGAGGGCGAGCCCGATCATGTACCGGTCATCGGCCCGGTTCAGGTTGTCCAGGGAGATGGCCAGGCGGGATGCAGGCTCAGCGTCGAGCATGGCCAGGGCCTTCGGCAGGTATTCGTCAACGGTCATGCCCCTCATGTGTGCGGCGCCGGCACCGGGACTCCCCCGCGTTGGGGAGACGTGAGGTGAGATCCCTACACATCGTGCTCATGACCTCCGTACTCCTGCAGCGTCCTCGGATCTGCCGCTGCTGCCGTTCAGGTCGAGCCGGACAGGATTTCGGCCCGCTTCAACATGGAAAACCCCGGCGGCGAGTCTGTTGCTTTGACACTTGTGGCCGGTCTCGATCGTTCCGGCGGCCAGCACCTGACTATTCAGCTCGCGCCACAATAGGAGCCGGCCAGGCCGCGTGTCCTTGGGGCAGCAGTCCGGAAGATTCGCATATCGTTTTTGCTATGTGTTTGGGGCCGGACGGTGAATTGGAAGGGCAGATCTCGATTAACGAGCTGCTCGTGGAAATGGGCGAACCGTCCGTTGAACCCTTCGTGCTGACTGTGCCCGATGATGCATCGTCCCTCGTTGACGGCACGCAGGCGCTGCCCGGGCTCTAAGCCGGTGACCCGAACAGCATTGTCCGCACACATGACCGGGGTATCTGTTCCTTAGCAAGAAGCCCTCATGCTTTCCATCATCCCGGCCCGCTACCTGGCCCTGTTTTCCGGCGCCATCGTGATCATGCTGATCTTCCTGGCCTTCAACGCCGGCCGGGTGACGGCAACACCGGTGTTTCCCTCCGAGGCCAGCGCGGACGCCGGCTTCGCCCGCGACATGCAGGTCCACCACACCCAGGCTGTGGAGATGTCCATGCTCGTTCTGGAACGGTCCTCCGATCCGAACATCCGGAGCATGGCCTACGACATGGCCCTGACCCAGCAACAGCAGAACGGGCAGATGTTCGCCTGGCTTCGCGAGTGGGGGCTGCCGCAGGCCTCGCGCATGGCACCTATGGCGTGGATGCACAGCACCGGACACGGGCCGCACACCGGCGTGAGGGCCCCGGCCACGGACCCTGGGCCCATGCCAGGCCTCGCGTCCCGAGACGACATGGACCGGCTCCGCCAGGCCACCGGGAAGGAAGCTGACACGATCTTCTTGACCCTCATGATCAGCCACCACCAGGCCGGAGTAGCCATGGCCGAAGCCGCAGTGCAGCGCGCCACCTCTGAGAACGTCCGAGCCTCCGCGGGCAGAATGGCTGCGGCCCAAGCCAACGAAATGACTGCCATGCAGCAAATGCTCGGCCAATGACACCGACCACCCCACGCCGCTTGACCCGGCAACGAAAGGCACCCATGTCCCTCCCCTGCAAAACCGGCGGCCGCAGTCCCAAACTCCGCATCCTCGGCGCAGGCCTCGCCCTGGTGTCTCTGGCAGGACTGGTCTCCTGCGGGACCGCAGAGTCGGAGCCCACACCCGCATCACATGTCCCGGTCCCGCAGTCCTCCGCTGCGGCAATTGACGGGGTGAAGTTCTATGACGGACTCTCCAGTAAGCACGTCACCACCCAGGTCACCTACCCCCAGTCCCCCGCTGTCGGCGGAGACCACAGCGCCACGTGGACGACCTGCGGGATCTACAACGAACCGGTGGAGCAGATGCGCGCCGTTCACTCCATGGAACACGGAGCAGTGTGGGTGACCTACCGTCCCGACCTTCCAGCTGCCCAAGCCAAGGAGCTGAGGGACCTCGTCGGTTCGCAGACCTATGTGCTGCTCAGCCCCTACCCCGGCCAGGAATCCCCCGTCACCGTGACCGCGTGGGGCGTACAGCTGACCCTCGACACCTCCTCCGATGCGCGGCTGAAATCTTTTCTTGCCACCTACATCCAAGGGCGACAGACCCCCGAGCCAGGTGCTCCCTGCACGGGCGGCATGATGGGATAGAGGAATGAAAGCGATCATTCTTGGCTGGAATCCGGATCGTTGGAACAACTGGGACTACAGCGCGGTGATCGACCAAGCGACCGAAACAGGGCAAGCCCGGGAACGGTGGAGTGTAGGCCGGCATCGGAACATTCTGCCCGGCGCCGGAGCGTGGCTGCTTCTGCAAGGCAGGAGCCAGCACGGCCGCGGGCTCATTGGCCACGGCATCGTCACCTCTGAAACTTACGAGGCGCCGCATTTTTCCGACCCCGCAAAAACCATGCAGTACGTCAGCGTGACCTTCGACGCCCTGCTGCCTCTGGGTTCCCAGATACCTCCAGATGCCCTCGCCGAGGCCGTTCCAGAAATCCAATGGGGCAGATTCCGCGGCTCCGGAGCGTCCATCCCGCAGGAAGCCGCGGACCGCCTCCGGCGGCTTTGGCAGGATCATGGCCCATCGGGGGCTGATCCGGCCACCCTCATCCCCGGCACCTTCCCCGAGGGGGTTGTCGCACGCGTTGAAGTGAACAGGTACGAGCGAAGCCCGGAGGCCCGGCGTATCTGCCTGGCCTTCCATGGGACGTCCTGTGCTGCCTGCGGGTTTTCATTTGAGGTCCGCTACGGGGAAATCGGCAAGGACTTCATCCATGTCCACCACATCGTGCCCGTCTCGCAGCTCGGGGCCGGGTACCAGCTGGACCCGATCGCGGACCTCGTGCCGCTGTGCGCCAACTGCCACAGCATCGCCCACTTGGGAGTCCGCTCACCCCGGTCCATCACGGAACTTCGCGCGCTCATCGCCGCTGCCGGGCACCTGCCAGGCCAGACGATCGACCAAAATGCTCTGGACGCCCAGGACGCTGCACAACGGATCATCGACCAGCATTAGCCTGCCGACAGCGGCCCGGTGTCCGGGCTGATCTTCAGATTGCCTCACCGCGTCGTCCCGACTTTGTCGTACCCGGTCGCCGCCGACAACCGAGCCCGTCATCCCCATGACAACCGGACGGAAAGCACCTGCTTATCCTGTCGTGCGCCGACCCGAATAAACGCCCTTTGTTTACCGTGAGGCACCGTTAAGGGGGCTGCCGCAGCACCGCCAGTGCATCTGCATAGTATTCCGGTGCAACGCTTGTGCGACTGCTCATACCGTTCACCGGCCAACGGGAAATAGGGTGGGATTCGGGCCTGTGATTCAGCTCACCTTCCAATGAAACAATTTCGACGGTGCCACGTCGATTGTGCCGGTTCCTTCAAGCCAGCTCCACCCCGCACGATCCACCCCGCACGATCCACCCCGCACGATAGCCCGCTGCCGTTCGCGCTCCCCGGCCCACCGGTTGGAGCAGCGGATGCGGTCCGGCTTCGGCACGCAGCTAGCGTGGCCGGCCCCTGGAACAGAAAGTCACCCGAATGACGGAAAACCTCGC
>DATCNU010000148.1:0-6060 GCA_036565085.1 Arthrobacter sp. | reverse complement strand
GGTCGACAGGAACGCTGAGCTCGCAGACATTCACGGTCACCAAGCCCCACCTGAACTTCCTCGTCGGCGGCGGCAACCACCCCTACGTAGCCGACACCGTTCCGTTCGGCACACTGCCGGCCGGGACGGTGTTCGACGACTTCTCCGGGGCCACCTACGGGGCCGGCTGGACCGCAACAGGCTCCTTCGCCAGCTCCGGGCCCTCGACCGAGAGTCTGCCCAACCAGCTCGGCCCCAAGGTGCTGGACACCTACGCGCCCGAAGGCGAGACCGGTACCGGCACCATCACCTCGCCGACCTTCACGGTCAACAGCCCGTATATCGATCTTCAGGTCGCTGGCGGTAACCACCCCTGGGGCCAGCCGAACCCGACCGCGGTCAACCTGATCGTCGGCGGCCAGGTCGTCGCCACCACAACCGGCCCCAACAGCCCGGACCTGACGTGGACGAACTGGGACGTGAGCAAGTACCAGGGCCAGCAGGCCCAGATCCAGGTCGTGGACCAGAACGACGGATCCACCGGCTGGGGCCACCTCATGGTGGGCGACATCGTCTTTGCCGGCGCCCCGGCCAAGCCCTGGGACACGCAGACCTCCGTCAACCTTGTCGTGGACGGCCAGGTGGTGCGCTCCGCCACTGGCGCGGACAGCGAGAATCTCGACTGGGCGTCCTGGGACCTGAGCGACATGATCGGCAAGCAGGCGCAGATCCAGGTCCGCGACAACAACACAGGCGGCTGGGGGCACATCATGGCCGACCAGTTCACCCTCGCCGACACAGCCGCGCAGTCCGCAATCCAGCGCGCCCACTGGGCCGATTACGGCAAGGACAACTACGCCGGCGTCACCTTCAACGATGCCCCGGGCGGCAAGCGGATCATGATCGGCTGGATGAACAACTGGGACTACGGGGGCTCCATTCCCACCTCACCCTGGCGCAGCGCAATGACGGTTCCCCGGGAGCTGTCCCTCCAAACCGTCGACGGCGCACCCCGCCTGGTGCAGGCACCGGTCAGCCAGCTCAGCCAACTCGCCGCAGCGCCGTTCGTCCACAAGGAGAACATGTCCGTCCCCGCCGGAAGCACCGTCCTGCCGGCCACAGGCAAGGCCGTGGACATCACGGCCTCCTTCGCTGCCGGTACCGCCAGCTCCTACGGAGTCAAAGTCCGCACCGGGTCCGGCCAGGAGACACTCATCGGCTATGACAACAAGTCCGGGCAGGCTTACATCGACCGGACCAAGTCGGGCGCCTCAGGGTTCAGCTCCAGCTTCCCGGGAGTCCAAACCGCGCCGCTGGCCGCCACCGGGGGAGCGGTCAAACTTCGCATCCTCGTTGACTGGTCCTCGGTGGAAGTCTTCGCCGACGACGGGAAGGTGGTCCTGACAGACCAGATCTTCCCCGACCCCTCCAGCCAAGGCATTGAAGCATTCTCGAACGGAGGAAACTCTGTCCTCACCTCACTGGACGTCAAACAGATGAAGTCGGCCTGGCCAGCCGCCAGCACCCAGCAATAGGTCCCCGCAGCGGCGCCCGCAACGTCACCGTGGCGGGCGCCGCACCCCGCCAGCCGCCGCCGTCGGACTCTTCAAGGCGCACACTGCCCGGTCAGCGTGGACGCCAATGCGGTGGCCCACTTCATGGCGTTGCTGCGGAGGGGCTCATGGCGTGGGCGGGAAGCTCCCCGCGGGCGAGTGCGGCGACGGCGGCGTGGGCGGCCTCGCGTTCCCGGGGCCGGAAGTAGTCGCGCCGGCCGATCCGGCGTAGCTCGGCCCGGAGCCGCTTCATGGCCTTGGCGCGTTCTGATGTATCCAGTGCCGCTGCCGCGTGGGCGGCGGCGGCGACGCCGTCGTATTCCCGGGCACGTTCCGCGGCCATCGCCTCTGCGATGTCACGCTCCTGCGCCAGGGAAGTTGGTTGGCATAACCACAGGCCGGCGGTGCCGCCGGACTGTCTGACCTGGTCTGCGATCCAGTCGAAGTGTTCCCTGGTGCGGGCGTCAGCCGGGAGGGCGACGAGCCCGTCACCGAGCTGGGCGGCGCCCAGGGCCTGCAGCCGTCTCCAGACCGCCACCCTCGGCCCGGACGGAACGCGCGGCATCCGGTAGTTCAACAGGACCCAGCCCCCAGGTATTAACGGTTCACGCTCCACAGCATAAATGTAACCGTGGTTACCTTGAAATGGTATGGTTCGGGCCAGGACGTGCGGTGCACGCCACAGTCGAGGCTTCAGGAGAAGACATGATTTCGCCCCTGCTGATTGTGACCTCCGCTGTTATCGCGGCCGCAGCGGTGGCCCTAGCCTGCGTGTATGCCCGCTGGCCGGCTGCGGATCTTGCCGCCGCTGCGGCGGGCACGCTGGTCGCCGTCATCGCCTGGCGGGTATTGGCCAACGTGATGTCACTGAATGAGGACTTCATGCCTGCCGTCAGTGTGGGGGACGCGGTGTGCCTGCTCGCTGGGGCACTGCCGCCAGCCGCCGTTGCCGCCGTCGACCGGGAACTGGGGCGCCGGATCCTCCCGGCGCTGGCCGGGGGCCTGGTCGCATTCATCGTCAACGTCATCATCCTCTGACCGGAACCGACTGCCGCCGGGATCCTACTGCACCGATAGGGGTCAGTCGCTCTCCCGGGCGGCACCGAAAGGGGTGGCCCGGATGGACATGCTGTCGAGATTCGGCAGGGCATGGCCCAGCCTGTGCTCAGCGGCCAGCACGATCTGATCCGCCGCTGTGAGGGCCATGTCAGCAACCACGATTCCGGCATTGCCCTGGAGCCGGTGGCCGACCCACCGCAACTGAAGCGAGGAGACCCTGACGACACCGGGCGTTCCGGCCAGAGACGAGCCGGCACGGTCCAGGAGCTCAGGCTCAATGCCGTCCATCAGCCGCCGGCCGATGCTCTTGATGGTTCCCCAGAGCAGGATGATAATGGCGGCGGCGATCAGCAGACCCACGATCGGGTCCGCCAGGGGGAATCCGGCCCACACACCGAGCACGCCCAACACCACGGCCAGGGACGTGAACCCATCCATCCGGGCGTGCACCCCGTCGGCGACCAGGGCGGCGGACCCGATCTTCCGCCCGATGCGGATCCGGTAGATGGCAACGGCCTCGTTGCCGGCAAAACCGATCAGGCCCGCGACGGCGACCCATCCCAGATTGGTGAGGGGGTGGGGGTGGATGAGCCGGTCGACGGACTGCCACGCCGCGACGATGGCCGAGAGCGCCACCACGCCGACGATGAAGAGCCCGGCCAGGTCTTCGGCGCGGCCGTATCCGTAGGTGTAGCGGCGTGTGGCGGCGCGGCGGCCCAGGATGAACGCGATCCACAGCGGCACGGCGGTCAGGGCGTCGGAGAAGTTGTGGATCGTGTCCGCGAGGAGCGCCACCGAGCCGCTGAAGAGCACGACGATGAACTGAAGGATGGTGGTGCCCAGCAGGATGAAGAGGCTGATTTGCACGGCCCGGATGCCGTGCCCGCTGGCTTCGAGGGCATCATCCATGGAATCGGCCGCATCATGGGTATGCGGAACGAACAACCCATGGAAGAACCCTTTGATTCCTGTCGGGTGCTCGTGGGAATGCCCGTGGTCGTGCCCATGATCATGCGCGTGATCGTCCGTACTTGCGTGCCCGTGGTGATGGTCGTGGGGGGTGCTCATTCGTTGCCCGCGCTTTCCGCGTGGTGGTGGCGGGGACTGCCGCCGAGGGAGTGTTCGGCCTGGAAGATCGCGTCGGAGACGAGCTGACGCGCATGCTCGTTCTCCAGCCGGTAATACACGCGGGTGCCTTCCTGGCGCGTGCTCACCAGACGGCCCAGCCGCATCTTGGCGAGATGCTGGGAAACGGCGGCCGGGGACTTATGAACAAG
The DNA here is from genome assembly GCA_036565085.1 of Arthrobacter sp. Taxonomy (GTDB): domain Bacteria; phylum Actinomycetota; class Actinomycetes; order Actinomycetales; family Micrococcaceae; genus Arthrobacter. The sequence continues at coordinate 2,192 of DATCNU010000148.1, read as the reverse complement.
ATCGGCCAGCTGGTTAACGGGCAGCTCACCATCACGCAGCGCAAGGATGATGCGGATGCGTGTCGCGTCAGCGAGCATCCCGAACACTTCAACCGCGAGTTCCACGAATTGGCTGTCGGGCTCACGCCCGCAAATGACTTTATCTGCATCCATACGTAGATTCTTTCACACTCATCCGGATCCCACCGCCGCGCGATCACGGCCTGCTCCTGGTTGCGGTGTAGCGTGGCTGGTACGCCGGAACGCTGACCCGTTTAGCTTCCGCCTCGCACAAGTTGAGCGGACACAGGGACGGGGGCCTGAATGGCTGTAATTCGCACCAGGCGCTACGCGGCAGCCCTGGCAATTGTCCTCGCCCTGACCGCGCTGAACGCATGCGCGCTGAACACATTCGATGTCGTCGGCATTCCGTTTATTTTTGCCGCGGCCGTGGGTGTGCAACTGCTGCTGATTATTTCCTTCGCCTTCAGCTTCGTCATGGTTCTCCATACGCCGCTGAAGATTACCCTCTCAATCCTGCTCTCAGCATGGCAGGGTGTGCTCGCCAATCCATATATAGTCCGTTTGCGCCAGCGTTATCCCCGGCTGACCCGGTGGGTTGGTCAAAGATTCTCTGCGGACCCGCGGGGACTGGTCCTGACAGCCGGCGTCGCGGCCGCGGGAGCCAGCCTGTTGCTTTTTGTGAATATCACCCGTGCCGTGGTGCTCCGGACCTCGTTTGCGGGCGTGGACGAGCGGATCCTCAATCTGGTGCCGCACATCCGTTCTCCCGATCAGAACGCTGTCTTCAGCGTCCTGACCTTCGCGGCCGGTCCGGCGTCGTTCCTGTTTTTCCTGATCGTTCTGGCCGTTGCGGCGTGGCGGGTGCAACAACGCTGGCTCCCGGTTCTTTTTGCCGCGGCGATCCTGATGAGCACCCTCGGCCAGGCCGCGGCAAGTGCGCTGGTCCAACGACCCCGCCCGGACCGGTCCTTGGCATTGTTGACTGACAGCGGCTTCAGTTTCCCCAGTGGATATACGCTGACGGCAACGGTCGTGTCCGGACTCGTGGCATACTTGCTGGTTCGCTTCGTTAGATCAAGTTTCCTCAGGCTGCTGGTCCTGCTGGCCGGGGTCACAGCCATTTTGCTGGTTGGTCTGAGCCGGACATACCTCGGCGTCGAATATCCGAGCGACGTGCTGGGAGGTCTGGCGCTGGGCCTGTCCTTCCTGTCCGTGGTCGTAACCGCCGTTGAGATCAACGAACGCTTCCACGTGGCGAAGCGCGTATCGATCGGCACTGCGGCTAAACGCCCGCTTGTCATCGCAACCGCCGCAGCCATGCTTCTTGCCGTGGCCGTGGGAGCCGCCTTCACCCCACTGGCGGAAGTCGAGCCTCAAACCCACTCCCGGATCCTTCCCGCGCTGAACGCCGACGGAATCCGGCAGTTGCCCGTCTACAGCGAAACACTCACCGGCGCCAGGATGGAGCCCATCAACTTCATCTACCTCGGCGATCAGGCCCAGATTGAGGAGGCCTTCGTCCGGGCCGGGTGGTTCAAGGCGGATCCCTCCACACCCGGGAACACTCTGCGGGCCATCCTGGTGGCGCTGCGAAACGAGGAATACCTCACCGCCCCGGTCACGCCGTCTTACCTTAACTCCGAGCCCGAGACAGTCGCTTTCGAAAAACCCACCGACACCAACACCCTCGTACAACGGCACCACACGCGGCTCTGGAAGACCGACTTCACCCTCGACAGCCAGCCCGTCTGGGTCGCCACTGCCAGCTTCGACAAGGGCATCGGGATCGGAACGAGGTCGGGATTGCCCACCCACCACATCGACCCCAATGTTGACGCGGAAAGGACCTTCATTCTGCAATCGCTGAACATCACCACGCCAAGATTTGTGCGGGTGGTTGACGCCCAACTCGGGCATAACGCCACCGGGGACGGATTCTTTACCGACGGCCAGGCAGCGGTCATCGACCTGACCGCCACTGCAAGCACGGATGGCCTCAACAAGTAACGCCGGGTTTCAATCGCGGTTAAGTCCCGGGCGGAGCGGTGCGCACATTTCTCCGGGTCTCTCCGTACGCCGCAGCCTGCAGCGGCCGATGATAGAAGAATGCAAAGGATCATCGGTTGGTTGGCGGCGGCAGTCATCATCACGCTCATCTTTGGCAGCACCTATGTCACGCTGCAGCAGCT
>DATCNU010000147.1:0-4012 GCA_036565085.1 Arthrobacter sp. | reverse complement strand
GTGCGGCTGAACCTGTGTCCTTCATCGGGGTGACGCTGCTGGTGGCCTACCTTTCCCTGGTGCTCGGTGAGCTGGTGCCCAAGAGGCTGGCCCTGCAGAGCGCCGTCGGCTTCACGGAGGTCATGGGTCCGCCCCTGAGCGCCTTCTCGCAAATCATGCGGCCCGCCGTCTGGCTGCTGTCAGTTTCCACCAATGCGGTGGTCAGGCTGTTCGGTGGTGATCCCCACGCAAAACGGGAGGGCGTCAGCTCCGAGGAACTGTGGGACATGGTTGCCCAGAACGACATGCTGGAAGAGGACAGCAGAAGCATCCTGACCGACGTGTTCGGGGCCGGGAACCGATCACTGCAGGAGGTCATGCGCCCCCGCACCGAGGTCACCTTCATCGACGGCGCCCAGACCATTGCCGCCGCACGCAGTATGCTCAGGGACCGCCCGTATTCGCGATATCCCGTGATTGACAGGACCCCGGACGACGTCCTTGGCTTCGTCCACATCCGTGACCTGATGCCCCGGGACGACCGGAATGACGAGGGCATGGTGAGGGACATTGTCCGTGAGATTCTTCCGCTGCCGGGAACGAACAGGGTGCTGCCTTCACTGTCGCGAATGCGCAAACTGGGCCAGCACATCGCGCTGGTGGTGGACGAGTACGGCGGCACGGACGGCATCGTCACTTTGGAAGACCTGGTCGAGGAACTGGTGGGCGAAATCTACGATGAGTTCGACACCGGCACCGACGCCGAGGACCGCGTCAGCGTGGGGAACGGATCCGTCGAGGTCGACGGCGGCCTGATACTCCAGGAGTTTGAATCAGCGACCCGCATAGCCCTGCCAGATGGCCACTACGAGACGGTCGCCGGGTTCATCATGGACCGCTTGGGCCGCCTGGCCCAGACCGGGGACAAGGTGGAGGTATCAGGCCACGTGCTGACGGTCGCCGCGATGGACCGGCTGCGCATCGCCCGGATCCGGGTGACCCCCGCGGACGGCCAGGCGGGGGAAATCCTGGGCCCCGGAACCCCCGCCTGATTCGCTTCCTTTTCCGCCGCCGTCGTGGCGTCAGAACCCGAATTAATCGGGTAAAATCGGTGGAGGAATTGTTCGGCCTCAGAGCCCGGTTCCAGCCCCTCCCCCTTGAATGGAACCCTTTCCCATGTCCTCCGCGATTTCCGCGCCGGCGCCCCAGCGTTTCCCGCTGGCCGCCATGATGGTCCTGGCCACCATCGCCTTCACCGCCATCACCACCGAACTGCTCCCCTCCGGCCTGCTCCCCCAGATCAGCACCGGCCTGAACGTCTCCGAGCCCGTGGCCGGCTACCTCGCCGCCGCCTACGCGGCCGTCATCGTGGTCACCGTGGTGCCCGCCGCGCGGCTGCTGGGCAGGATCCCGAAACGGCCCCTGCTGGTGGCCCTCGTCCTGACCTTCGCGGTCAGCAACGCCCTGGTGGGCCTCGCCCCCAACTTCACCGCAGCCATGGGAGCCAGGCTGGTGGGCGGCCTGGCCCACGGACTGCTCTGGACCACCATGGCCCCCTACGTCTCACGCGTGGTCCCGGCCCACAAGGTCGGAAAAGCCCTGGCCATCGTCTTCAGCGGCAACAGCCTGGGCCTGGCCATCGGCGCGCCGATCGGCACCGCCCTGGGCGGCTTCTTCGGCTGGCGCACCGCGTTCGTGTCCCTCGCCGGCTTCGGCCTGCTGCTCGCCGTCCTGGGCTTCCTGCTGCTGCCGACCGTCCGGCGCGCCGCCGGCGAGGCGCGGCCCTCACTGCGCAAGGCAATCGGCCAGCCCGGCGTCAAACCCGTAGCCATCGCCTGGCCGCTGATGGTCCTCGCCCACTTCGCGCTCTTCACCTACATCGCCCCGTACATCCGCGACGCCGGCCTGCCCGACTACGCCATCAGCCTCTCCCTCACCGTCCTGGGCATCTCCGGCCTGCTCGGCATCTGGATCGCCGGGCTCACCGTCGACTCCCACCCCCGCCGTTCGCTCCTGATCACGACGGCGGCAATTGCCGTCTCGATGCTCCTGTTGCCGTTCGTCGGCGGCAGCCTGCCCTTCGCCCTGGCGCTGATGACCGTCTGGGGCGCCGGCCTGGGCGCCATCGGTATCTACAACCAGTCAGCCATCCTCCGCGCCGGCCGCGAAAACAAGGACGCCGCCAACGGCCTCACGGTCCTGACCATCCAGCTCGGCATCACCATCGGCGCCCTTTACGGCTCCGCCGCGCTGGTGGTGGCCGGTCCCCTGCTGGTCCCGGCCGCCGCCGCACTCCCGGTCATCGCCGCGCTGCTCGTCACCCTGGGCGGGCGCAAGGCCGCCTACCCGCCGGGCCCGCGGGAATCAGTCTGGAAGAGTCCGCGGCCCATCAAGGAGCCCGAGGGAACCCGCAGGTAGGAGCCGCCCACCCCCGTACCCCGCCAGCTCAGGGATGGGCCAGCAATCCCAGTTTGTCCAGCACCTCCCGGTCGGTTTCCGGGGTGGTTGCCGGCGGCAGGTAGAGCGTCGAGATACCGGACAGGTCCGACGCCTGGATGGTGTCCAGGCGTTTGACTTGAATCACCGGAGGCAGGTGGCCGAAGGTGGACGCGTCGTAGATCACCACCGGATGGTCCGGCGGATAAAACTCGCCGACCCTCTCGATCAGGATCGGGAAGTTGTGCCTGCGGTATCCGGCGAAGTTGAAGCCATCATCGCCGGCGCATTCGGCCTGCCAGAGCAGGACGTGCATGGAGGGATCCAGGGAACGGTTCCTGATCAGGAAGTCGGTGGCGTCCAGCGTCATCAATCCGAACGACGACGGATCCAGCCCCAGATCGGCAAAGAGGCTGTCCTGCGCCGACACTGCGGATCCCATCTCGGCCCGGTACCCCTCGCTGCGCGCCCGGCGGATGGCCTCATGCGTGGACCAGGCGAACACCCCCGGGTGACCGTAGAACACGGCGCAGGTGCGCCGGCCCCGCCGCACCTGCTCGAGCATGGCGTCCACCATGGCCCGGTAGGTTTCGATCCGCGGCACTCCGTTGCCGTACAGGCCGTACAGGGACGTGGAGCGCGGATTCAGCTCATGGATCCGCAGTTCCGTGGCCGGATCGGCAACGCAGTAGAGCACGATGTCCGCGGCCACGATCTGTGCCTGCGCCCCGAGGCTCATGTCGCTGATCGGGAGGATGCCGGAGCCTACGACATGCAGGCTTCCCGGTTCCTTGAAGTCCTGCCCGGCGAAGTACCGGACGGCACCCTCGATGTCAGCCAGCGCCCGGTCCCGCCAATCGCTTGCGTTGGTGGTGGTTGTGGTGGTGTTGTCATTGCTGGTGGTCACCATCGTGTTGTCGTTGCTGGTGTTGGTGCTCGAGTTGTACGTCGTCTGGATATTGATGGTGTTGTTGTTGAAATTGTTCGTGTTGATGGTGATCGGGTCCATGGCCCCCTGGCCGGGGGCCAGCTTGTCCGTGACCAGTGCCGCGTAGCCTGCCCGCTCAAGTTCCGCCAGCGCGCCAAGCCGGAGCCTTCCCCGTTGGCCCTCCCGCACGGCCGCGGTCTCCTCGGCGCTCAGGTTGGCCGCTGCCAGGACCGTATCCGGGTCCTTGCGGTAGGCCGCCAGCACCGAGGGGTCCGCGAGCGACACCAGGAAACTGGTCAGCGGTGTGTTGGCGGGCTGGAGCCCGGAGGCGGATTCCGCCGGGGCAATCCGTGGAGTCCTGCCCACCGGCTTGATCTCGGCGGTGATCCGCAGGGCATCTTCAAAGGTGGCCCCGTCCAGCCGCTCCACCACGCGCTTTGCCTGGCGGACCACCCTCGCGGTGCGCCCGGGAGCGTCCTCGGCCAGGGCATCCAGGACCGAGTTCAGGCGTGCCCGTGACTGCCGGTCGATCCCGGCCGTCCTATCCTCAAGCCAGGTGCCGACGTCGTGCAGCAGGCCGTTCAGCGCATCCTGCACTTCGGGCCGCTTCTCCGCAAGCAAGGCCAACGCCGGGCTCGCCGTGGTGAATTCACCCCACCAGGCGCCCAG
>DATCNU010000146.1:0-21481 GCA_036565085.1 Arthrobacter sp. | reverse complement strand
CCTTAGGGGACCGGCCGCCGTCGCGCTTTATTCAGTTACTGGGGTGCCGTGTTACTTGGCCGCTTCCAGCAGGCTGGCACGGACCGTCCTGGTGGCCTTCACGAGGTTGCGCAGGGACTCTTCGGTCTCGGCGTAGCCGCGGGTCTTCAGGCCGCAGTCCGGGTTGACCCAGAGCTGGCGGGACGGGACGTGCTTGACGGCGGTGCTCAGCAGCTCGGTGACTTCCTGCTCGCCCGGGACGCGGGGCGAGTGGATGTCGTAGACGCCCGGCCCGACGCCGCGGCCGAAGCCGTGGGACTCGAGGTCGTGGACAACCTCCATGCGTGAACGGGCGGCCTCGATGGAGGTCACGTCCGCGTCCAGTCCGTCGATGGCGTCGATAATGGCGCCGAATTCGGAGTAGCACAGGTGGGTGTGGATCTGGGTAGCGTCGGCAGCACCGGCGGTGGCCAGGCGGAACGAGTTCACGGACCAGTCCAGGTAGGCTGCCTGGTCGGCCTTGCGCAGCGGCAGGAGCTCGCGGAGGGCGGGCTCGTCCACCTGGATGACCTTGATGCCGGCGGCTTCGAGGTCGGCGATCTCGTCGCGCAGGGCCAGGCCAACCTGGTTGGCGGTCTCGCCCAGCGGCTGGTCGTCACGGACGAAGGACCAGGCCAGGATGGTGACCGGACCGGTGAGCATGCCCTTCATGGGCTTCTCGGTCAGGGACTGCGCGTACTCGGCCCAGGCCACCGTGATGGGAGCGCTGCGGGTGACGTCACCCCACAGGATGGACGGGCGGGTGCAGCGTGAACCGTAGGACTGGACCCAGCCGTGGACCGTGACGTCGAAGCCTTCGAGGTTCTCGGCGAAGTACTGGACCATGTCGTTGCGCTCGGGCTCGCCGTGGACCAGGACGTCGTAGCCGAGCTCCTCCTGCAGAGCCACTACGCGCTTGATCTCGTCCTTCATGAGCTGCTCGTACTGCTCGTTGGTGAGGTCGCCCTTGTTGTTGCGGGCACGGGCGGAACGGATCTCGGACGTCTGCGGGAAGGAACCGATGGTGGTGGTGGGCAGCGGCGGCAGGTGCAGCGCTTCTTCCTGGGCGGCTTCGCGGACCGAGTACTCGGAGCGGTTGAAGTCGGCCGGAGTCAGTGCAGCGGCGCGGGCGCGGACATCGGCGCGCTGGACGCCTTCGGCCGTGGCGCGGGAGGCGATGATGCGGGTGGCTTCGTCGATGGCCGGCTGGACAGCGGCGGCGTCGGTCAGGAGGCCGGCCAGGGTGGCAACTTCCACAGCCTTCTGGTCAGCGAAGGCCAGCCAGCTGCGGAGCTGCTCGGACAGCTGGACCTCTTCGTCGACGTCGTGCGGGACGTGCTGCGTGGAGGTGGAGGTGCTGACGGCGAGCTTGGCCACTGACTTCTGCAGCCCGGCGATCTTGTCCGCGGAGGCCTGCAGGTCGTTGCGCCAGATGTTGTGGCCGTCAACCACACCGGCCACCAGGGTCTTGTTGCCCAGGGCAGCCAGCTCGGCCGCGGCCGGGACGGCGCCCTTGAAGGCGTCGATGTGGAGGGCCTCGATACCGGACGCGGCGAGCGTGCTGAACTGCCCGTTCAGGGCGCCGTACGGGGTGGAGACGAAAAGCTGCGGGCGGCTTGCAGCGGCGGAGAGGACCTCGTAGCTGCGGGCCACGGCGGCCTGGATCTCTTCGGCGGAGGTGTCCTGGTCGACCACGAGGGCGGGCTCGTCCAGCTGGATCCAGCTGGCGCCGGCGGCGGCGAGCTTCCCGAGGAGTGCGGTGTAGACCGGGAGGACGTCCTCGAGGCGGGACAGCGGGCTGAAGCCGGCCGGGGCGTCGTCGGAAGCCTTGCTCAGCAGCAGGAAGGTGACCGGGCCAACGATGTACGGGCGGGTCTCCACGCCGTTGGCGAGGGCGTATTCGAACTCTTCAACGATGCGGTTGGAGGTCAGCGCGAAGTTGGTCTCCGGGCCGATTTCGGGAACGAGGTAGTGGTAGTTAGTGTCGAACCACTTGGTCATTTCCAGCGGCTGCTCTTCCTTGTTGCCGCGTGCCAGGGTGAAGTAGCCGTCGATGTCCAGCTGTCCCTCGGCGTTGAGCAGGTTGCCGAAGCGGGCCGGTACGGCACCGAGGTGGGCAGCGGTGTCGAGCACCTGGTCGTAGTAGGAGAAGGTGCCGGGAACGGCGGCTGCTTCGGTCAGGCCCAGGCCCTGCAGGCGCCTGGCGGTGCCGAGCTGGATTTCCTTCGCGGCGGCATCCAGGGCGGCGGCGTCGATCTTGCCGGCCCAGTAGGCTTCAATGGCCTTCTTCAGTTCGCGGCGGCGGCCGATGCGCGGGTAGCCCAGGATCGATGCGGCCGGAAAGTCGGTGGTGGGAATGTTCTGTTCAGTCATGGGAGATTCCTTGGAGTGTTAGTGGAAGCTGCGGATGGTCTGGCGGATGATCGGGGGGGGTCAGCTGGCCAGCTGGCGCCGGGCGGTGGCGCTGCGGCGGCCCGCTGAACGTGACTGGCGGGGAAGATCCAGTTTGTCCAGCACCTCCAGCGCGCTCTGGTGTTCGTTGAAGGTGTAGAGGTGGATGCCGGGAGCACCGGCTTCCAGTGCCGCGTTAGCCAGGTCCACCGTGGCGCCCACTCCGATCCGGAGGCGTTCGGCGTCGCTGTCCGCGGCGGCGAGGCGCTCCAGGAGTTCCGGTGCGGGCTCAACGCCTGTGAGTTCGCCCAGCCTGGTGACTCGGCGCAGGCTGGTGAGCGGCATGACGCCGGGCACGATGGGGATGGTGACTCCGGCACGGCGGGCGCGCGTGATCAGGTCCGCGTACTGCTCGGTGTGGAAGAAGACCTGGGTGATGGCGAAGTCGGCGCCGGAGCGCTGCTTGGCCAGGAGCACCTCGACGTCGTGCGCCTCGCTGGGCGACTCCGGGTGGCGGGTGGGATACGCGGCCACACCCACAGCGATCTTTCCGGCGCACAGCAGCGCCGAACGCCGCTGCTCGACCCGCCGGATCAGTTCAATCAGGTCCTGGGCGTAGCGCAGGGACCCTGCGGCCGGCTCCGCTGCGCCCTTGGGCTTATCGCCGCGGAGTGCCAGTATCCCGCGGACACCGGTGTCCAGCAGCTCGCCGATGATCTCCGCCAGTTCCTGCGGGGTGTTGCCGACGCAGGTCAGGTGGGCCAGGGGCCGCAGGGTTGTCTCCAGCAAAAGCCGGTTGATGAGTTCGACGGCGGTGTCCCGGTTCGATCCGCTGGCCCCGTATGTCACGGAGACATAGTCAGGCTCGGTGGTCTCCAGTTCGCGGATGGTGTTCCAGAGAGACTCTGCGGCGGCCGGTGAACGGGGCGGGAAGAGTTCATAGGAAAGCGCCACCGGGGCGGCGTCCGAAAGGTTGGGATGGGTGTCGATAAGGCTGGGTGGTGACATTTGCGTCCTTGGCTTTGGGCCACTGCCGGTACGAAGTCAACTGTGTGACGGTGGTGCCAGCAATGAATTGAGTTTGGGGAACACGAAAAACTCCACAAGAACGCAGCCGCGACTGTTACGCCTGAAATGACGTTTTCCGTGAGCAAATGTCAGGCCCACATGGGGGCACCCACACCCTCCACAAGGAGGATCGCTGACACGTTACCTCGGTAACTTGTATAGAACTCTAGGAGCCGCGGGATGAGCGTTCAAGTTGGCCACCGAATTAAGACGCAGTTTTACGCTCTATTTCACAGCGGCACAGAATATTCTTCGCTGCACCTGTGGTTGTGGTTCCCGGGCAGGACTATTCTGATGGCATGATTCAGCTGCCAGCAAGTTACCAGGAGTATCTCGCCGACAAGAGCGAGAGATTCATCAACACGATCCGGCCGATCCTGATGCAGTCTGCGGCGGACCAGACTCATGGGGTCCGTGTCACCTACAACCCCGGCCCCACCGGCCATCAGGCTCACCTGGATGACAGCATTCCCTATGGCGTGGTGGTTGAGGATATCGACTGAGGCTGCGCCTGGCGCCGCCCTTCCACCCCTCACGCCTTGAACGCAATAACGGCAGCCTGCCACATGCTCAGCCCGTCACCGCCCCGGACAGCGCGAAGGTGCTGCCCGCTCCCCTTGCCACGATGAGGTAGAGGACGAGCACGGGAACTGAATACAGGATGGAGAACGCGGCCAGCTGGCCGTATGCCACAGCCCCGTGCTGTCCGAAGAAGCTGAAGATGGACACAGCCGCCGGCTGCCTTGCCTCGGAAAGCAGCAGCACGAAGGGAATGAAGAAGTTCCCCCAGGCCTGGATGAACACAAAAACAAACACCACGCCCAGCCCCTGGCGCATGAGGGGCAGGACAATCGTGCGCAGGGCCGACATGGCCGAGGCGCCGTCCACCCAGGCGGCCTCCTCAAGGGACACCGGCACCGCGTCCATGAAATTCTTCGTCATCCAGATGGCCATCGGCAGCGCAGTGGTGGCCATGAACAGGACCGTGGCGGGTATGGAGTCCAGCAGTTCCAGCTGCACGAACAGTCCGTACACCGGCACCATGATGGCGGTGATGGGAAGGCAGGTCGCGAACAGGATGGTGTATAGGAACGGCCGGTTGAACCTGGACTGGTAGCGGGACAACGGGTAGGCGGCCAGCACGGCGGCCACCAGGGTGACGGCCGCTGTGCCCGCGGAGAGCAGAATGCTGTTCCAGAGCGGCCGGAACAACAGGCCCGGGGTCATCACCGCGGCGAAATTGTCCAGCGATATCTCATGGGGAAGCTTCGCCTGGTGCCCGGCTTTGGTGTCGACGGAGGCGAGTACCAGCCACAGCAGCGGAAGGGCGAAGCAGGCACCAATCACGAGCAGGGCCGCGTCGGCCGGCCGCCGGGCGCGCCGCTGCGCCGCGGAGGTGGAGCCCCGCGCGGGGCGCCGGGACCGTACGGAAGTCCGGCCCGCCGTCGTCATGGTTTGGCATCCCGGAGGAGCCGGACATAGGCCGCACCGAACACCGCGCCGATGATGATCAGCACTGACGCCACAGCTGTGCCGTAGCCGATATCGCCGAACTTGAAGGCCTCCTGGTACGCCAGCACCGGCAGCGTGGTGCTGGCGTCGGACGGCCCGCCGGCGGTCATGACCCAGATCAGGGTGAAGACCGCCAGGGTCTGCAGGGTGATGAGCATGAGGTTGGTGGCGATGCTGCCGCGGATCATGGGAAGGGTGATGAAGACCAGCCGCTGCCAGCCGCTGGCGCCGTCCATCAGCGCGGCCTCGGTAACCTCGCCCGGCACATCATTGAGGGCCGCGCGGTACACCAGCATGGAAAACGCCGTGCCGCGCCAGACATTGGCGAGCATGATGGCCACCATGGGGAAGGAATACAACCAGTCGGGCTGGCCCAGGCCGAGGCCGCCCAGCAGCTGGTTGAGTGTTCCGTCCCGGCTGAAATAGGCATAAGCGGCGAAGGCGGCCACAATTTCCGGCAGCACCCAGGCAGCCACCACGGCAGTCCCGACGGCGCCTGAGACGGCCCGCCCTGCCCGCCGCATCAGGACGGCGATCACCAGCCCCAGCAGGTTCTGGCCTAGGACGGCCGAGCCGCCCACGAACAGGACCGTGAGTCCCAGGGACAACGGCAGGAGCGGGTCCGCCAGCAACCGGCCATAGTTCTCCAGTCCCACCCAGCCCGGGTTGCGGGCATTGCGGCCGCTCAGCGCGGCGTTGGTCAAGGACGCCTGGAACGCCCACAGGACGGGTCCGGCCAGGAACACCAGCAGCAGGACTGCGGCAGGAACAACCGGCAGAAGCCGGACCCGGGGCCGCAGCCCGGGCAGACCGCGGTGGGCGGGATTGGCGGCCCGGGTGCGAAGGACCCTCACAGGCTACTTCCGGACAGTTTTGTCGCCGCCCACGAGGCCCTTGACGGCCGCATCGTAACCGGCTGCCGCCTGCTCCGGGGATTTAGCACCGGTGATCACTGCTTCCGTGGCCTCCTGGACGGCGGCGGAGATCCGCGGGTAGTCACCTGTCGCCGGCCGGTAATGCGTGACGGACACCAGCTTGGACACGTCCTTCACAAAAGGGTTCGCCGCCTGGTACCCGGGATCAGAGGCGACGTCCTTCCGCACGGCGATCTGCGAGCTTGCGATGTTGAATGCGAGGGAATTCTTCTGGTTCAGGGCCGTGCCCAGGAATTCAAACGCCAGATCCGGTGCCTTCGTCCCCGCACCGACAGCAAGGGTCCAGCCGCCGGACATGCTCACTCCGCCGGGTGCCTGGCCCTTCTGGGTGGGGAAGGCGGCTACTCCCATGTCTTCCCCATAGGCGGGCCATTCGTAGCTTCCGCCTTTCTGCCAGAACGACGGCGCGTAGGAGCCTTCCACGGTGGCGCCCATCTTCGCCTGCGGCAGCCATTCCCCGAACACCTTTTTCCAGACATTGGCATCGAGCGCCTCAGCCGGGGAGACGGCGAGCTTCTCGTCATAGAGGGATTTGAGGAAAGACAGGGAGTCCGTGAAACCAGCCGAGCCCACTACCCACTTCCTTGCGTCGGCGTCGTACAGCTCGGAGCCGGTCCCGTACAGCAGCTCATAGAAGCTCTGCATCACCGTGCCTTCGCCGGTGGCCTTGCCCGCGTAAAGGTTGAACGGCACCACAGAGGGGTCGCTGGCCTTGATCTTCCTCGCGGTGTCCAGGATGTCCTGCCAGGTGCGTGGCTGCCAGGGGAGGCTGACGCCGGCGGCCGCCAGGACTTTTTTGTTGTACCAGATCGCACGGGTGTCGGTGCCCACTGGCACCGCATAGGTGCTGCCGTCGTCGCCCAGGCCGGCCGCCTTGGAACTGTCCTCGAAGGTGTTCCAGTCCTTCCATTCCTTCAGGTGGCTGTCCAGATTCAGGAGATAGCCCGCGTCGACGTCGGAGCGGACCTTGAAGGTGTCTTCATAGAAGACATCCGGTGCGGTGGACGGGGAACGCAGGGCCAGCGCCAGCTTGGTGCCGTAATCGTCGTCGTTCGCCTGGACGGGCTGCAATTCAACTGTTACGCCGGCGTGGGTGGCCTCAATCTCCTTCTTCGCCGCCTGGAACATGGTGTCGAGCGCACTGAAGGAATCGGTCTTCTGGTAAACCACCTTCAGGGTCTTTGTTTCTGCCGCCGGGGCGCCCGGGGAACAGCCAGCCAGCCCAAGGGCAGCCGAAGCAATGAGGGACGTAACTGTCAGGGCCCGGCGACGCATGGTGCTCCATTCGGTAATGGCTGCAGTCCCTGTGGTCGGCGGGCCCCAGCCTCGGCGGTATCCAAATGCTATGGGGTCCTTTGCCGCAGGCAAGGCGTCCCCCCGTTCAGCTTTCCAGGAGGAGTCGCTGGGCCCTCGGGGCCAACATATGTTCGAGGACCAGGCAGGCCGCGCCGATGGCACCCACGTCCTCGCCCACTCCGGTTCCGACCACCTCGATGGTGTGGATCAGGCGGGCGGCGCTGTTTGCCTCCAGGAGGGCCGGCACCTGATCCAGGTAGCGCCCGGACATCCTGGTCCAGAACGGTCCGCCGAAGACAACCCGTTCCACGTCCAGGGTGTTGGTCACCACTGACACGGCCCGTGCCACCAGCACGGCGGACTTGTCGATGATGCCGATGGCCCGCGCGTCCCCGTCGTCGGCGAGGTCGCACAGCCTGGAAAAGCTCTTCTGGACCTCGGCACCGCTGTTGTCCGTCCTGGAGCCGTCCAGGATGCCGGCGGCTTCAGCTTCAGCCACCAGCACCTGCGGGATGCAGGAAGATTTGACGCAGCCACGCAGCCCGCAATCACAGGGCGGGCCGTCAGGGTCGACCACGATGTGGCCGATTTCGCCGGCGTTGCCTGACGTTCCGCGGATCACCTCGTCATTGAGTACGATGCCGCAGCCGATGCCGGTCCCCATGTACATGAAGATGAAGCTGCCGGCGCCGCTGGGGCCGCCTGCCCAGGTTTCGGCGACGGCGGCGCTGGTGACATCCTTGTCCACCAGGACTGAGTATCCGGTGGCTTCCTTCAGGGCGTTGCGCAGTTCAACCCGGTCCCAGCCTGGCATGAGCGGCGGGTCAACTATTGTCCCGTTGTCCAGGTCGATGGGCCCTGGAGCAGCGAGCCCCAGGCCGGCGATCTTGCCGGTATCCACCCCGGAATCCGAGACGAGCTGTTCGATCTCGGCGGTGATGGTGGCTATGACGGCGGACGGATCGTTTCCGCCGGGCGTCTTGATGCTGGAGTGCTGCACCACTGCGCCCACCAGGTCCAGCAGCACAAACGTTGTCACGGCAGGGTCCAGGTGGACGCCGACGGCGTACATGCCTGAGGGGTTGAGCCGGAGGATGGTGCGCGGCTTTCCTGGGCCGCTGCCCTCCTTGCCGGCTTCGATGATGAGGTGCTGGTCCAGCAGGCGGCGGGAGATGTTGGAGATCGTCTGGGGTGAAAGACCCACAATCTGGGCGAGTTCCACCCGGCTCAGTCCGCCGGAGGACCTGCGGATGGCATCCAGGATCACCGTCAGGTTAAAGTCCCCCATCCTGGGCAGGTTGGTTCCGCGCCTTGGCGAGGGCTGGCGGATCTCGGACACGGTTTCCCCTAAACGTCTTCGGCCACATTCTAGTGATGTCTGCATCGTACGTTACCCTCTGGCGTTCGCCCAGGCGCGCTTTTGGCGGCGGGGTGGCGACGGCGCGGCGCCAGTGCGGCCTGCTACGGCACGTTCCGCCTCGTGCTGACTGCCACCGTGAATTTGGGGTTCTGTCCCTTTACGGTGGTGGGTCCCACGAGGTTCCCGAGCGCCGGAAGGTAATGCAGGTGCCGGTTAAAGACGGTCCACAGTTCGCCGCCGGGAGCCAGGACCCGGGCCGCCGCCTCAAACAGCTTGAGGCCGGCACCGGCATGCACGCTGGCGCCCAGGTGGAACGGCGGGTTCAGGAGGATCAGATCCGCACTTCCGGCCGGCATCGTACTCATGGCGTCATCCTGGACCACGGCTATCCGGTCCTCGAGGCCGTTTGCCCGCGCCGTACCCAGGGCGGAGGCGACGGCTGCGGCTGACTGGTCTGTGGCCGTCACGTCGGAGTCCGGGTTGTGCCGGGCATACATGGCCGCCAGGATCCCGGTACCGCAGCCCAGGTCCACCGCATGCCGGGCAGCGGGCATCTCGGCCAAAAAGCTGAGCAGGAACCTGGTCCCGATGTCCAGCCTGGCTCCGGCAAAGGCAGCCCCGCGGGCGGCGACGTCCAGGTCCAGTTCCGCGAGATGTTCAACGGCAGGTCCGGGTTCCGGTGAAGACGATGCCCTGGCATCCCTGGCCAGGATGATGCGGGACTTCTGCCGGGCAAGCTGTGGCTGGACGGACCCGAAGTGCCGCTCCAGGACAGCGTTCATCCCCAAGGACATGTGCTTGACCCGTCCGCCGGCCAGCAGGACGGAGCCGGGAGCGGCATGGCGTGCCACGGCGTCGGCGATCTCTTCAAGCTCCGCCAGCGTCCTGGGCAGCTGCAGGAGAATCGTCTCCGCTCCGGACAGGAGCCCTTTCCCGAGCGGGAGCTGTGCGAATCCTTCAACCGCTCCGGATCGCGACGCCCCGGCCGCGTCCAGCCCCAGGGCTTCCGCATTGTTCCGCAGGGCACGCTCGCCCGTGATGAGGTCCTGGTGGACCCGGACTTTGCGGATGCCCAGCGACGCCAGGGCGCCCAGGGTCAGTGCGCCATAGCGGTCGCCAATGACGGCTACCCGGCTCTCCGGCCCGGCGACGCCCGCAGCAGCCTGCAGCAGGAGCCTGTCCGTGGCGTCCCAGGCCTGGAGGTTCGGCGCTTCCACATCCGGGCTTCGCCGGAGTGCTCCGAAGACATCCTCAAGACTGTTCTGTGCCAACGTGGTTCCTGCCGCCTGTCCCTGTAGCCTGCCGTGCGCCTATGCCAAATTTACCGTCCCCAGCCGGGGCCGAATGCCGGGCAGCTTCAGGATGGCGGCCACGGCACTCCTGCCTGCCCGGTTCGCGCCGATGGTGGACGACGACGGCCCATAGCCCACGAGATGGACCCGCGGCTCGGCCGCCACCTGGGTTCCGTCCATCGCGATTCCGCCTCCCGGTCCCCGGAGATGAAGCGGGGCAAGGTGTTCCAGCTCCGCCCGGAAGCCTGTCGCCCACAGGATGACGTCCGCCGGAAGCAGGCTGCCGTCGGCGAGCCGGACGCCGTCGGGCTCTATGGATGTGAACATGGGGCGCCGGTCCAGCGCGCCTCGTTGTGCTGCCGCCCGCAGGGCGGGGGTCCAGATCAGGCCGGTCACGGCCACCACGCTTTGCGGCGGCAGCCCCTGCCGCACGCGTTCCTCCACCAGGGCGACGGCGTTGTGGCCGGCCTGGGCGTCGAATCCGGCGTCCCTCCACTCCGGCTCCCGCCGGGTGAACCAGCTCGTGGTGGTGACCTGCGAGATCTCATCCAGCAGCCCGACCGCGGAAATGCCGCCGCCCACCACGACGACGTGCTGCCCCGTGAATTCGTCGGCTGAAACATAGTCCGCTACATGCAACTGCCTCCCCCGGAAGGTGAACTGCCCGGGGTAGATGGGCCAGAACGGCCGGGACCACGTTCCGGTGGCATTGATGACGGCTTGGGCCGACCAGTCTCCCCCGGATGTGCTGATCCGGAGTCGGCCTGCCGGATCAGCATCTTCCCGGGAGACGGCGGTGACCCTGACCGGGCGCCGGACGGCCAGCCCGAGTTCCTCCTCGTAGCCCGCGAAGTAGCGGGTCAGGAATTCGGAGCTGGGCTCCGCGGGATCCACGTCGGGCTTGCCGATGCCTGGAAGGTCGCTGATGCCGTTG
Organism: Arthrobacter sp.; assembly: GCA_036565085.1. Taxonomy (GTDB): domain Bacteria; phylum Actinomycetota; class Actinomycetes; order Actinomycetales; family Micrococcaceae; genus Arthrobacter. The sequence continues at coordinate 10,675 of DATCNU010000146.1, read as the reverse complement.
ACCGTGGCCATCCGAAGGCTCTTCCACCGGTGCCGCCAGGCACCTCCCGGGCCTTCTTCGGCGTCGAACACTGTGTACTCCAGCCCGCGGCGCTGCAGATGGTACGCAGCGGAGAGCCCGGCCTGGCCGGCACCGATGACTACGACGTCGGTGATTCGGTTTTCCATGCTCGGTTCCCGCTCCGGCTAGACCTTCTTCACCACTGACGATTTGAGCTGCATGGGTCCGACGCCGTCCACCTTGCAGTCGATGTCGTGGTCTCCCAAGCCGTCCATGAGCCGGACGCCGCGCACCTTAGTCCCCACTTTGATGACTCTGGAACTGCCCTTGATCTTCAAATCCTTGACGACTGTGACGGTGTCCCCGTCCGCCAGGATGTTGCCCACCGCGTCCTTGATCACCCGAGGGCCCGTCGCTTTCGCATCCCCGGCCTCTGCGGACCATTCGTGGCCGCATTCCGGGCAGACAAGGAGCGCTCCCATTTCGTAGGTGTATCCGCTGGCGCATTCCGGGCATGGGGGCAGGGTGTCGTTCACATCCCCCATGATATGCGACGTGGCCGACGCGGCACGGACGGCCATGGTCCGCCATTTCTGCTCAATCGCTGACAGAGGATCGAAGCCGCCGTAGGGTTGGGCCATGGAATGCGTCAAGGGGTCCGGCCAGCGGGAAGGACTCTGCTGCCGGAACATTGGAAAGGCGCCGGAAGGAAGGCTACAAATATGACTAAGGGAACGGGTGCGGCATCTCATCTGGCCAAAGCGCTGGCCATCGTCCTGGGGACGGAGGAGATACCCCTCAGGCTGGTGGCCTGGGACGGTTCGGAAGCAGGCCCGCCCGGCGCACCGATTATCAGGTTCCGGTCCCGCCGGGCCCTGCGGCGGATCCTCTGGTCCCCTGGGCAAATGGGCCTGAGCCGCGCGTACGTTGCCGGGGACATCGAGGCGCCAGCAGATATCTTCGCTGCCTTCACCGCGCTGAGCTCGGCCGGGAAGTTTGCGGACCCCGGGCCGTTCAAGCCCCTCACACCGGCCGAGCTGTGGACGCTTCTCAAGGCCGCCGTCCGGCTCGGGGCGATTGGAACCAATCCCGCCCCTCCCCCGGAGGAAGCGCGCATCCACAGGCACGGCCGCCGGCACTCCCGGAGACGGGACGCCGCAGCAATCTCACACCATTACGACGTCGGCAACGACTTTTACTCCCTCGTGCTGGGGCCGTCGATGGTCTACTCCTGTGCAGTGTGGACGGATGGCGAGGGCGCCGAGGGCAACGGCGTTCAGCCTCGCAGCGGCGCCGACGACGGCCCCGCCGCCGGGCTGGACGCCGCCCAGGAAAGAAAACTGGACCTCGTCTGCCGGAAACTGGGGCTAAAGCCGGGGATGCGGGTGCTTGACGTCGGCTGCGGCTGGGGCAGTTTCGCCCTTCACGCCGCCAAGCATTACGGCGTCGACGTTGTCGGAGTCACGCTCTCCACCGAGCAGGCGGCGCTCGCACGCAAGCGGGCAGCCGACGCCGGCCTGACGGAGAGCATCGATATCCGTGTCCAGGACTACCGTGATGTCGAAGACGGGCCCTTTGACGCGATCAGCTCCATCGGCATGTCTGAACACGTAGGCCGAGAGCTTACGCCGCTATATGTCTCCCGGCTGTTCAGCCTGCTCCGGCCCGGCGGCCGGCTGCTGAACCACGCCATTTCCTGGAACGCGGGCCCCACCAGCCCGGACCCGGATTCCTTCATTCCGCGCTACGTCTTTCCCGACGGCGAAATGCTCAGCCTGGGCGATATGGTCACGGCGCTGGAGTCCGGCGGCCTGGAGATCCTGGATGTCGAGGCGTTGCGCAGGCACTACGCTCTGACCCTTCGGGCCTGGGTGCGCCGGCTCGAGGACCACTGGGATGAGGCCGTGGGACTCACCAGCCTCGGCCGTGCCCGGATCTGGCGACTCTACATGGCGGCAAGCGCCCTGGGCTTCGAGTCCGGCATTACGGGCGTGAACCAGATCCTGGTGCAGCGGCCCGGCGGCGCCGAACCCCCGCTGCGCCGGACGGAATGGCTCTGACCGCACCGGGCCAACAAACATTAGCCCAACAAAAGAGAGCCGCCCGGTGGGGCGGCTCTCTTTGTTGATATTCGATTCTGTCTGGTGGAGCTGAGGGGACTCGAACCCCTGACCCCCTGCATGCCATGCAGGTGCGCTACCAGCTGCGCCACAGCCCCAGACTTCGGTTCTCCGGTGATCCGGGCCAACGGTCCAGGCCGCCGGAAAGCAACCTGATCAGCTTAATGGAGATTCGGCCGCGGCGCCAATCGGGCCGGATTCTTCGGCCTGCAACAAAAAATCCGCCGGAATCTCTCGATTCCGGCGGATTATCCGGTGGAGCTGAGGGGACTCGAACCCCTGACCCCCTGCATGCCATGCAGGTGCGCTACCAGCTGCGCCACAGCCCCGGATCTTCGTTGCTCCGCGGTTTCCCCGGAGCAACTCAAATATCTTAGAACAGCATTTCCGATAATTCCAAATCGGGCATATGAGGCCTGCGGGGCGGTTTACTCCGCATCGGATGAGGCGGAGGCTTTGGCTGAAGTGTCATCCCCCAGCTGAAGGTCCACCACCGGGCAATCCTTCCACAGACGCTCCAGGGCGTAGAAAACACGGTCTTCCTCGTGCTGGACGTGAATGACGATGTCGGAGTAGTCGAGCAGGACCCAGCGTCCGCCCGAACGGCCCTCGCGGCGAACGGGGCGGAGGTCCTGCTTGGAGAGTTCCTCCTCAATGCCGTCCACGATGGCGTTGACCTGGCGTTCGCTCGGTGCCGAGGCAATGAGGAAGACGTCTGCCAGCGCGAGGCGCTCGCTGACGTCCAGGGCAACGATGTCCTGGGCAATCTTGTCCGCGGCGGCCTTGGCGGCGTGGCGGGCTGTAGCGATGGATGAATCTGATGCAGTCACGGGACTCCTTGTTGTTATCAAAAGACTTGGTGCAGGCGCGGCCTGATCAGCGCGATATTCCGCTGATGATCAGGACGACGCCGGAAATGAGGGCAACGATCCCGAAGGCCAGGACGCCGAATTGCAGGAGCCGCATCCGTTTGGCGCGGGCCAGGCCGGCGGTAGCCGCATCCAGCGGCTCCAGTCCGTGCGCGGAACGGGCGGGGATGCGGGGAAGATCATCAAACAGGTCGTCCGATTGTCCGTCCGGCAGCAGTGCCGGACCGGGGACCACGGGCTTTGGCTGGGCGGCTGCCCGGGCAGCCGCTTCAGCGCGCGCAATCACCCGGGACCTGCCCGTGGCGCCCGCTGCAGCAGGGCGCGTGGGCGAGGGCTTGGAGCCCGTGGAGGACTTGCGGCTCTTGCCGCCGGAGGGCTGGACCCTGGGCCCGGGGTCGGTGATGACGGGTACATAGGACGTTGACGGCGGTTTCATGACCGGACGGTCGAGACCCGGAACCTCCACGAACTCCAGCGGGGTGACCATGGCGAGGTTGCTGGCAGTCGAGGGACCGGGCCGCGGGGCGGATTCCGGCAGGGTCGCCTGGGGAGCCGCAGGCGGTGGCACCTGCGGGGCGGCCTGCTCGGCAAGCTTCTGCTTGGCCATGGCCCGGCGGTTCAGGACGGCTGCGCGCTCTGCCAGCGCAATCTGCTCCGCGAGTATTTCGGGATCCACCGCCTCCGGATCCAGCGAGGCAATATGCTCCATCTTGGCGAGCTGGTTCTTGGCCTGCTCAGCGATCAGGGCACGGGTCGCCAGGGCCTGTTCAACGCTCATGCCATGGGGAGGGCCTGACCCGTTCGAGGATGCGTCACGACGCGGTGTACCGGTAGCGGCGTCCTCGGCCTGCCCTGCCGCTGCGGGGCCGCCCTTCGCCGTACTGTCCGCCGGGGCGCCATCTGTCTGGGCAGGCGCAGCCTGGCCGGCCGCCGGAACCACCGGGTTTGCCGACGTGACGGCCTGTTCCTTGAGCTGCTGCAGGCGCAACTGCCTGCGCGTTGGCGGTCCCCCCGCAGCCAACTGAACCTCTTTTTCCTCAAGCTCCTTGATGGTACGGAGCGCGGCCCGGTCGCGGGCCCGGATCTGCGACGACCGCTGGGCCTGCGTCTCCCCCTGGGCCTGTGGCTGGCTCAGGGCTGAGTCCGCCTGGCTGTCTGCGGGTTGTTTTGAGGCAGGCGAAACCAGGCCGGGACCTGTGGACCCGGTAGCCTGTTTCTCATCTCTGGCCTGCCGAAGTTCACGGCGGCTGCGGACGGGGGGCTGTTCCTGACTCATTGAGAACTCATTCAGTACTGGCTGGTTCGTCTATTTCGGTAAGTGGCAGATCGCTGGACGCGGCCGCGTCGGCGTACAGTCCATATTTTGCGATGTATTGAACCACGCCGTCCGGCACCAGGTACCAGACGGGGTTGTTCCGGGCCACCCTGGCGCGGCAGTCCGTGGAAGAAATGGCCATTGCCGGCACCTCAAGAAGGCTCACGTCCTTCCGTCCCATGCCGTCAAGCACGTGCCCCGGCCTGGTCACGCCGACAAAATGCGCCAATGACCAGAGTTCGTCGATGTTCTTCCACGACAGGATCTGGGCCAGCGCGTCTGCACCGGTTATGAAGAAAAGGTCCGCATCCGGGCGCTGGCTCCGAAGATCACGCAAAGTATCAATGGTATACGTCGGACCGGGACGGTCCACATCCACCCGGCTGACAGTGAAGCGGGGGTTGGACGCTGTGGCAATCACCGTCATGAGATACCGGTGCTCAGGCTCGCTGACGTGCCTGTGTGTTTTTTGCCACGGCTGCCCTGTGGGGACAAAAACGACTTCATCCAGCCCGAACTTCGCAGCCACTTCACTGGCCGCTACCAGGTGGCCGTGATGGATGGGATCGAAGGTCCCGCCCATCACGCCCAGCCGCAGTCGGCCTCCGGCCCCGCTGTGGCGCAGAACCCGGGAAATGTTAGTGGCCCTGGCCGTGATCGTGCTTGTTGGGGTGTTGGCGGTGCGGATCGGCGTGCTCATCGGTGGCGGCGTGGCGCTTGCCCAGGTTGGAGTAGGACCAGGTGATGAACATCAGCACCACCAGGATGCTGAAAATGGATACCCCGAAGACCCACGGCTCAGCCCACAGCGGGGCGGGTGCCTCATGTTCGGCTTCGCCTGCGGCGGCAATGGACATGGCGATCTGCTGGAGCAGCATTTTCTCCCCTAGGGCTCAAAATGATCTGACGGCGGATCTTCCCGCCGTTCCGGACTTCTGTTCTATGTTACCGCGCCGCTACCCGCGTACCTGGCCCTCGCCCTGCACGATCCACTTGGTGGTGGTCAGTTCGGTCAGCCCCATCGGGCCACGGGCGTGAAGCTTCTGGGTGGAAATCCCGACTTCGGCACCCAGGCCCAGTTCGCCGCCGTCGGTGAAGCGGGTGGACGCGTTGACGATGACCGCCGCGGAATCCACCTCTGCGATGAACCGCTCGGCGTTCGACAGGTCGTTGGTGAGGATGGCCTCGGTGTGCCCGGTGGACCAGGTGCGGATATGCTGGACGGCCTCATCGAGGCTGTCCACCATGGCCACTGCCAGGTCCAGGTCCATGTACTCGGTGGCCCAATCCTCGTCGGTCGCCGGCTCCGAAGGAATGGAGGAAGGCAGGGACGCGCGGATCCGGTCATCGGCATGCAGGGTGACGCCCGCGTCGCGCAAAGCCGCGGCCACGGCCGGCAGCGCGGTGGACCGCGAATGGACCAGCAGTGTCTCCACCGCGTTGCAGACACTGGGCCGCTGGGTCTTGGCGTTCAGCAGGATCTCCACCGCCATCTCCTCGCTGGCCGATTCATCGATGAAGATATGGACATTGCCCTCCCCTGTCTCGATGACGGGTACGGCGGAGTTGTTGACCACTGTCTGGATGAGTTCACGGCCGCCCCTGGGAATGAGGACGTCTACCCGGCCGCGGGCACGCATCAAGGCATTGGCGCCTTCACGGCCGTACTGGTCGACAGTTTGCACTGCGTCCGACGGGAGACCCACCGACTCCAGTGCTTCGCGAAGCACGCTGACCAGGGCCTCGTTGGTGGCAGCCGCGGCACTACCTCCGCGGAGGATGACGGCGTTGCCGCTCTTGAGCGCCAGGCCCGCGATGTCCACGGTCACGTTGGGACGGGCTTCGTAGATGGCAGCCACCACGCCCATGGGCACGTTCACCTGGCGCAGGCGCAGTCCGTTGGGGAGGGTCTGCCCGCGCACCACGTTGCCGACAGGATCGGGCAGGTTGGCCAGGTTCTCCAGGGCGGCCACGAGTCCGGCAATGCGGCTTTCGCCCAGGGTGAGCCGGTCAAGCAGCGCCACCGATGTGCCGTTGGCCTTGCCCGCTTCGATGTCCTTGGCATTCGCTGCCAGGATGACGTCCTTCCGCTCCAGCAGGGCGGCACCAATGGCCCGAAGGCCGCGGTCCTTCAAGGCACGGTTGGCCCTGGCCATCCGGCGGCTTGCATGGCGCGAGCGGTCAGCGATGGCGTTGACTGCGGCTTCGACGTCCTCCACGGACAGCGGCACGGCAGCTGGTTGCGGCAGATTGCCGTCCTGCGGAGAAGCGGGAACGGCGGTGATGTCTCCGGAAATAGCAGCGTTGTGGTGGGTCAGTGCCTCAGTCATGTTCCAAGTTTAGGCGAGCGGCGGGGTCAGACCAGCACAAGATCGTCAACATGAACAACTTCACGGTCATACCCGCGGCCCAGGGCCCTGCCCAATTCCTTGGTTGAGCGGCCCAGCATCTGCGGCAGTTCGGCCGCCGAATAGTTGACGAGTCCCCGGGCGATGACGACGCCGTCGGCAGTGACCATTTCGACGGCGTCACCCGCCTCAAAATCGCCGTCAACGGCGGAAATCCCGGCCGGGAGCAGCGAGGTGCGGCGGTGGCGCACCGCCTTGACGGCGCCGTCGTCGAGGACGAGCCGGCCACGGACCGAAGCCAGATGGGCCAGCCAGAGCAGCCGGACAGGTTTGCGGGCACCGTTCACCGCGAACCACGTGCCCACGTCCTCGCCGGCCAGAGCCGCGGCCGCGTTGGCAGTGGACGTTACCAGGGCATGGATACCGGATCCGGCCGCGATCGTGGCGGCCTCCACCTTGGTCATCATTCCGCCGGTGCCCACGCCGGCCTTTCCGGTCTTGCCGATGGACACGCCGTCGAGGTCGTGCGGACCCTCCACGAGTGCGATCCGCTTGGCCCCGTGCGACGGCGGCCCGTCATACAGGGAGTCGACGTCGGACAGCAGGACCAGCGCATCGGCCCGGACCAGATGGGCCACCAGGGCGGCCAGCCGGTCGTTGTCGCCAAAGCGGATCTCATGGGTGGCTACGGTGTCGTTTTCATTGACGACCGGCACCACGCCAAGGTTAAGCAGCCGGTCCAGGGCACGGAAGGCATTGGCGTGCTGGCTCCGGCGCATCAGGTCATCGGCGGTGAGGAGCACCTGGCTGACCGTCACGCCGTGGGCACCGAAAGCCTGAGTGTAGCGGGCCATCAGCAGGCCCTGGCCGACGCTCGCCGCCGCCTGCTGGGTGGCAAGGTCGCGCGGTCTTTTGGCCAGGCCCAGGGGTGCCAGCCCGGCAGCAATGGCGCCGGAGGACACCAGGATGATCTCCGTTCCGGCGTTCCGTTTGGCCGCCAGGGCATCAGCAAGGGCCGTGAGGGCCTCTTCCGAAATGCCGCCCTTAATGCTTGTCAGGGACGACGACCCCACTTTGACAACTATCCTGCGGGCCCCGGACAGCACGCGTCTGTCTGCGGTCCTGTCCCCCGGCACTGCGGCGACGGCGCTACTCGTCATCTTCTGCGTCCAGTCCACTCTCCTTGAGCGGCTTGGCGATCCGGCGGCTGCTGACCGATTCGGTCCAGACGCCGGCCTTGCGCTCGGCCTCCAGCTCGGCCCGGGCCGCGGCCTTGGCGTCCTTGCGCTCCTGTTGCTCATCGCGCTTCTGGCCGCGGGTGGGCCGGTCGCCGATATCAGCAAAGCGCACATCCGTGCCACGGGGTGAAGCGAGCAGCTCCGCGCCCGCCATCATGGTGGGCTCCCAGTCGAAGACCACGCCGTCGTCCTCGCCGATCACCACGGTGTCGCCGGGCTTGGCGCCCTGCTTGAACAATTCGTTCTCGACGCCGAGCTTGGCCAGGCGGTCGGCGAGGTAGCCGATGGCTTCCTCGTTGGTGAAGTCCGTCTGCTTGACCCAGCGCACCGGCTTCTCGCCCAGGACGCGGAACAGCGGCTCGAGGTTCTTTTCCTCGCGGCGGATCTTGAAGCCGGACTCGTTGACGGCGCGGGGACGCAGCACGGGTGCGTGGACCTTGGGCGGGGCGGCAGCCAGGGTGTCACGGGCGGCCTGGACGATTTCGGCCATGGCAAAGCCAAGCTGGCGCAGGCCCTCATGGCTTGTGGCGGAGATCTCGAACACCCTGTAGCCGCGTGATTCCAGCCCGGGGCGGACGAACGCGGCCATGTCCTTGCCGTCCGGAAGGTCCACCTTGTTCAGGGCCACCAGGCGCGGGCGGTGGTTCAGCGGGACCACCTCGCCGTCGGTGCCGGCGTAGCTCATGTCGACGGCGTACTTCTCCAGTTCCGCCTCGATGATGGCCAGGTCCGAGAGCGGATCCCGGTCCGATTCGAGCGTGCCGCAGTCCAGTACGTGCACGAGGGCGGCGCAGCGCTCCACGTGGCGCAGGAAGTGGTGGCCCAGGCCCTTGCCCTCACTGGCGCCCTCAATGAGGCCAGGGACATCGGCGATGGTGAAGCGCACGTCACCGGCCTGGACAACGCCCAGGTTGGGGATCAGCGTTGTGAAGGGATAGTCGGCGATCTTGGGCCGCGCGGCTGACATGGCCGCGATCAGGCTGGATTTGCCGGCAGAGGGAAAGCCCACCAGGGCGATGTCCGCGATCGACTTGAGCTCCAGGACGACGTCGCTGGATTCGCCTTCGATGCCGAGCAGCGCGAAGCCCGGGGCTCGGCGCTTCTGCGACGACAGCGAAGCGTTTCCCAGCCCGCCCTGCCCGCCCGCCGCCGCAACGTATTCGGTACCCTCGCCCACGAGGTCCGCCAGGACAGCGCCGTCCTTGGATTTGACCACCGTGCCGTCCGGGACCGGGAGGATCAGGGTCTCGCCGCTCTTCCCGCCGCGCCAGTCGCCCATGCCGGGTCCGCCATTGGTGGCGTGGCGGTGCGGGGCGTGGTGGTAATCCAGCAGTGTGGTGGTCTGGTGGTCAACGCGCAGGATGACGTCGCCGCCGTCGCCGCCGTTGCCGCCGTCGGGTCCGCCCAGGGGCTTGAACTTCTCGCGGTGGACGGAGACACAGCCGTGGCCGCCGGTACCGCCGGATACGTGCAGTACTACCCGGTCTACAAAGCTCGCCACGTGGATCTCCTCAGTGCTGTTTCCTGGACGCCCGAAGGCACCAAGACGATTGTAATGCGGTTAAAAGAACAGTGGAGCGGACCAAATGGCCCGCCCCACCGCTTCGGAAGTATTTGTTACTCTGCAGCTGCAGCAGCAACGATGTTGACGACGCGGCGACCGCGGCGGGTGCCGAATTCGACAGCTCCCGGGGCCAGAGCGAACAGGGTGTCGTCGCCGCCACGGCCAACGCCGGCGCCCGGGTGGAAGTGGGTGCCACGCTGGCGGACGATGATCTCGCCTGCGGAGACTACCTGGCCGCCGAAGCGCTTGACGCCGAGGTACTGGGCGTTGGAGTCACGACCGTTGCGAGTGGAGCTCGCGCCTTTTTTATGTGCCATTTGAAATGCCTGCCTCTAAATTCTGGGGAATCTGCTGAAAACCTGAACAGTAACCGGTAGTTACTTAATGCCAGTGATCTTGACCTTGGTCAGTTCCTGACGGTGACCCTGGCGCTTCTTGTACCCGGTCTTGTTCTTGAACTTCTGGATGACGATCTTCGGACCACGAAGGTCCTGAAGGATCTCAGCCGTAACCGTTACCTTGGCCAGGTCCGCAGCAGCAGACGTGACTTTGTCACCGTCCACCAGGAGCAGTGCGGGCAACTCAATGGTGCTGCCGGCTCCACCGGGGACGCGGTTCAGGGTAACGAAGTCTCCAACGGAAACCTTCTCTTGCCGGCCGCCTGCGCGGACAATCGCGTACACCACTGTGGAACTCACTTCTCTCGACGTTTATTACTAGATTTGCGTGCGGAACCTGGGTCCAATTGTTTGGCCTGGCTCACGCTGTGCCTCAACGCCGGTGGATTCCCCGGGGGAACCCATGAGTTATCCCAGGAACAATTCCGTTTGGATTCCAAACAGTCTGTTCCGAGGTCATAACCCAAGTGTTGGCGTAAGCACCGAAGATCTAGAATACGCTAATTTTGCCTTCGGCCGCAAATGAGGCTGGCTCCGATGGTAGTACGTGATGGGCGCCACTCGGTGTATACAGAGTGCAGCCGCAACGACTTCCGGAACCGTGCCCCACTATCCTAGCGGCTCCCGGACGCTTTCTGTGCCAGCGTGCAAACGCGGCGCGTCGAAGAAATCCACTTCGTAGCGGCACGACTGTTTGAAAGCCAGGACCATGGCCCGCCGTTCAGCTGCGGACGCGGCCCGCGCGGCGTCGTCGGTAATCCTTACTGCCTGCCGGGTAGCGGCAGCGAAGTCCTCGTCAGCATAGGTACGCAGCCAGTCTGCG
>DATCNU010000145.1:0-5656 GCA_036565085.1 Arthrobacter sp. | reverse complement strand
ATCATCTCTCGGTACACCGGGTCCGAATTCGCCGACAGTGCGAGGCCGGCGACGATGGCTCCAACTCCATAACCAGCCGCACGCAGCGAACCGATGATGCCAAACCACCACTCGCGCGAATGCCGACCCGGATCACGGTCGGAAAGATTGCTCACGAGGGTGAATGCGGAGGACCAGAATGCTCGCTGGCCCAGAGACACAACGGTTGCAGCTACAAAAATCATGCCGACATTGCCGGTCACGAGATACCCGAAAAAGCCGGCTGCTTGGAGAAGCTGTGCCACGAGCACGATCGGTTTCGGCCCGCGACGGTCGACGAGACGACCGATCCACAACGGCAAGGGAAGCGACAGCAGGCCCGCAACGGTCAGGAGCGCCCCCACCTCTATCAATGACGTGCCCGAACTTGTCGACAAGAAAAGCATGGACAACGGCACAAATAGCCCGTTGACCGCAGAGTCAATCACGAGGACGAGGAACACCATGATCCCGGCCGTGCTCCGTCCAGCCCTCACGGGATGCGGGGGTTGAGCCGCAATGGAACGGTCGGTCACGTTTAGCGGCTTGTTTTGGGCTTTGGTCGATTTGAGGGCTTGCTAGGGTGAGTGTTTTGTGGACGACGCCGATTGATATGCCGAGGTTGTTGGCGATGGTTCTGATGGACTCGCCGCGTTCGCGTCGGGCCAGGATGGCAGCTCGTTTGTCGTCGTCCCCCACGGGGCGTCGACCTCCGACACGGCCGTTTCGGCGAGCGGTCGTGATCGCCTCCAAAGGCTGATCCGTGCAGCATCCGGTCTCGGTGCACAGGTAGTTCCTCCACGCTTGGGAGGTGACCATCCATGCATCCTTCAGCGGCATCTCCGCGGTGGCCAGCTCGGTGCGCAATGCCAGCCGGCTACGCCAGATCCTGCAGGAGCTCGAGTCCCACGGACGGATCCTGCTGGTCGTGGACCAGCCCGCCACCATCGGGGCGCTGCCGGTCGCCGTGGCGCAGGCCGCCGGCGTCCTCGTCGGTTATCTACCGGGCCTGTCCATGCGCCGGATCGCGGATCTTCACCCGGGCGAGGCGAAAACCGACGCCCGAGACGCGTTCATCATTGCCACAGCCGCCCGGACCATGCCGCACACGCTGCGAGCGGTCCACGTCGCTGAGGAGGAACAGTCCGAGCTGTCGATGCTGTGCGGCTTCGATGACGACCTCGCCCAGCAGGCCACCGCGGTCACGAACCGGATCCGGGGCCTGCTCACCCAGATCCACCCGGCGCTGGAGAGGGTGCTCGGCCCGCGACTGGACCACCCGGCGGTGCTCGACCTCATCCGCACCTGGCCCACCCCGGAGGCTCTCCGGAAAGCCGGGCAGAAGCGCATCGCGGCAAGGCTGCGGAAGCTGGCACCGAAGATGTTCAACCGGCTCTCCGAGCAGATCCTCAGTGCCCTGGATGAACAGCACGTCGTGGTCGTCGGAACCGGTGCGGCGGGAATCGTCCTGCCGGAGCTGGCGGGCATGCTGGCCGGCATCCACGAGGCACGGGCCAAGGTCCTGACCCGGGTCGAGACCCTCGTGGAGGCCCACCCCCTTCACCCCGTCCTGACATCCATGCCGGCGGTGGGCGTCAGGACAGCCGCACGGATCCTCACCGACGTCGTCGGCAAGAACTTCCCCACCGCCGGACACCTCGCCTCCTACGCGGGCCTGGCCCCGGTCATCTGGCGCTCCGGGACATCCATCCGCGGCGACCACGCCTCCCGCAGGGGCAACAAGGCACTCAAACGTGTCCTGTTCCTCTCCGCCTTCGCCTCGCTCAAGGACCCGGCCTGCAGGGCCTACTACAACCGGAAACGCAGCGAAGGCAAACGACACAACCAGGCCCTCATCGCCCTGGCCCGAAGACGCTGCGACACCCTCTACGCCATGCTCAGAGACGGCACGCTCTACAAGCCAGGGGTGCGCGCTGCCTGACGAAAATCATGGAGGCATTCCGGGCCGCTTCCATTCCCGGGGCGGCGCTTGGGCTGCCGCTCAACAAAACCTTCGCCCGAAACCCCCGGTGGCGCCATCCTTCACGCCGGTGGCCCGGTGCCGGCCGTAGCTCTGACCCTTTGCGCGTCAGCGCGCTGATTTCTCCCCGGGCGGGACGAACGGCCGGGGCGCCGCGGTCGGGTGACAGGCCGCCGCGCTCCGGGGGCATCGAGGGATGAAAAGGGCTCGCCTTCACGGTCCGCGTCCTCACCGCTTCTGCAGTTTCAGGCCGCCTACGGCTGCCGGGCGTCTGGGCCTGTAATTTCCCGTCGTCTGCAACGCAGGACTTCGGGGAGACTGGCGGTGTATGTTGATGGGTTGCCCGTGCTACTGGACCAGGACACCAGTATTTATGAGCCCTTTGGTCTGCTGGGCTGGGGACGGGGTGCAGGTGTAGGTGGTTGTGACAGGGATGGATAGTGAGAGGGTTCCGGTGCCGCAACTGAAGGAGGACCCTCCGTTGAAGCTCATCGACACTGCCTTGGTGAGTAGGTTCGTCTGCAGTACGAGCGTTACTGATGTGATGCTCGTCCGGGACGGATCCAGATGGTACTGCAGGGAGGTCATTGTCCCGCCCGTTACCGTGGTGGTGGTGTATCCGGTATACGGGACAGTGGCCTGCGGGGCAAAAGTGTTGCCCGCCGTGGACGCGGAGATCCGCAGGAGGGCCACGGCGGCAAGGACGAGAACGATGATGATCTTGCTGGATCTGCGCATGAATCCCCTTCCCTGGGTGCTCAGCGGACCACCGGTGCCGATTCCGGTGAGAGGCCTTCGAAACAACTTTATGGGTGCGGGGACAGTGCCGACGTGGCCTGGTCTGCGGGAACAGTGCCATGCTGATCCGGTGCGAAAGCGGGTGCGTTTCCCGCCGAGCCTTGAACGGGTGTTCCTGATCCGGGTATCTCAGATTCGACTCTTCCAGGGTCGGGTGCCTGCACGGCGCGGTAGCGGTAGGTGTTGTTCTCGTCCTGAACGATGAATGTTTCGATCCCACTTCGGGTCCAGTGCAGCACCAGCAACCCGTAGCGGTCTGCTAGTTTGGCCAGTGTCCCGAACGCGGTGACGTCGATGACAGGCCGTCCGGGGGGAGTCGTCACCGGGCGGACACGCACCAACAGGGAGCCGTAACGGCGTCGGATGGACGCGCCCTCGTCCACCGGGCGTTCCCGCCGGACTAAATGGACGACGGCGGCGACGCCGATAAGGGCGGCAAGCAGCAGGACCGCCGATAAAACTCTGGCGTTTGCGGCGGTGAGGCTCCAGCCGTTCACCTCCATGGTGCGTGGGACCACGGGCGGTGAAACGGCTGCTGCCGTGTCCGTGGCGGTGAGATCCTTCGCGTCTCCGGCGAGAGTCACTTGCAAGGGTGTGAGATTGAGTTTCAGGGCAGGTTGGAAACTCCTTCCCGTTTCGCCTTGTACGTGGGCGATAACGGCAACAGACACCGGGCCTGAGGGAATCCCTGTCGCCGCGGCGGCCGCCTGAGCCCGGGCGTCCAGGGCCTGCAGATCCAGCGAGACACCCGCCGCGTACGTTCTGTCCGTGAACCGGGCCGGTCCCGCCAGAGGCATTGTGGAGTGCCAGCCGCTGGTGGTGGACAGCTCCGCGGTCACAGCGATGGTGCCGGGCTCGCCCTGATAGGCATAGTGCACCTGAAGGGTGTTGGTGAGTCTACGGAACACCGGGTCCGGCGAAGTCACGGTCGCGCCGTCATAGGCAGGCGTCGAGCCCACCGCCGCCGTGTAGGAGAAAACCATCCGGGGCGTATCCGGGGGCACCGGCGCCGCTGTTTGGTTCAACGGTCCGGTCCAGGACCACGCGCCCAAGCCAATTCCGGCAACGCCCAGGACCAGGACCAGGGCGGCCATTGCCCGGAAGCGCGCCGGGAGTGCCGTCGCGGCTTTAAGGGGCCCGGACCGGGTGGTGATGTGCCGTGACATGCTTGCTCTCCTTGGTCTTCGTCTGCGCTTGTTCCGGGTCCCGGCAACGGTACCGCCGGTCGCTAGCAGGACAAACAAGCCCAACCCGATCACCGGCGGCCCGGCCAGGATATCCAGCCAGGCCCCGCCTTGGGGCACGTGGATGGCGAGCTTCCCCACCAGGTCCTGAGTTGTTGGGCCTTCCGGGTCCAGCCAGGGGTTGTTGTCGCCTTTGAACGTGTACCTGCCGTTATCGACAGCGACAATGCGATGCATCACCACGGTGTGGAGCAGTTCGCTGCGGTAGGCGACCACGTCCCCGACCGCGTATCGGTCGGTCGGGCGGATCAAAGCAAGATCCCCGGTATGGAATTCCGGTTCCATGCTGGTCCCATGAGTGGTGACATACGTGGTCTGGCCGCCCAGGACCGCGGGCCAGAACCACAGCCAGCCCACGACGGCGGCAGCCACGACCGCCCCGACCAAAACACCCCGCCGCATGCCCTCTCCCCGCGCTAAAATTCGGTCCTGCGCCCGGGGCCGGTCCGGCATCCGAAGACACCCGGTCCGGCCCCGGGCTCTGGTACCGGACTAGTTGACGATCACATGCGTCGCGGTGAGGGTGCTTGTCGCCTGGGTCGCCGTGCACGTGTAGGTGGTAATGATTGTGGTGGTTCCACTCACCGTGCCCGTACCACAGCCGAAAGAGCTCCCGGTGTCGTAGGCCATCGACACGTTCGATAAATGGGTGTCATTGGCGAGCACCAAGGTGGCGGAGGTGATATTCGCACCCGTCGCGTCCAGGGTATAGGTCAGGGAGTTCACGGTGGCGCCGCTGACAGTGGTCGAACCGTAACCGACGGTCGAACCGGTCGGCTGCGTGTTGCTGGCCGTGAACGCGGAGACTCCGGCGAATGCCAGGCCTGCGACGGCGGCAGCGGTGAGGACTTTTGCGGTTCGGCTTCCGGAAGTGGACTTGAGGTTGAGACCCATGGTGTTTTTCCGTTCTTGGGGCCGGTCGTTCTATGGGCCGGTCGAGGATGATGCGGACTGTCAAGCCCCCCGGCCTGACAACACCAACAATGCCCGGCAAGTCTCAAGGACAACCCAGCAATGGCCCAGCACCTACAAAGATTGGATTAAGATTCCATCAAGCCCCAGCAGCCCAGCAGCGGTGCCAGCCAAAACCGGCCTACTCCGGGGTGTCGCCTTCCTCCCAAGCCGAAATCGTCCCGTAAACCGCGGTCCTCCACTGGAAAATCAGGCGAAGCTTCCTTCGATGCTCTCTGGAGAACGGGACGGGGTTGATCGCTGGCGCACAATCCGGACAGCTAGGATCCACGGAGACGAACACCCGCCCTACCGTACGCCAGGCCCATTTGCCGCGTTCGAGTGTTCGGGGCTTAACGCCGATAACAGCGCATATGTGTGTACCGGGAGGCGGTCCGGGCGGTGCCGTGCGGGGCCATCAAATGGCATTCGTCCCGCCCGTTCAATTTGGCCTTGTCCGTGGTGGGACACGGGGGTTGGCTGCAATGGAACGGCCAGTTACGTTTAGAGCGTTCATTGGCCGTTTTGGCGTGACTGACCGGTCTGATGCGGGCCGGGCTGAGATGGTTTAGATTGGCTGAGTGCCCGTTGAGTTCCTGACTGATGATGAGGCTGCCGCGTTTGGGCGATTCGCCAGCGTGCCGGGGCGGGCTGATTTGGAGCG